>WHSP01000147.1:0-10794 GCA_009380025.1 Gemmatimonas sp.
CCCGCGAAGGCGGGAATCCAGAGCACCGCAGCCGACTGAGCCACTGGATCCCCGCTCCCCGCCTACTGCCTGCGGGGACAGGCTTTCGCGGGGATGACGACACCCATTCCACATCTCTTCTCATCAACCGTGTATCTCATGGACAGACTCCAAAACCTCCCTGCTTGCCTTGCATTCGGATTCGGAGGACTTCTTCTCTCCTCCTGTGCAGGCGGACCCGTCGAAGGATCCGACGCCGCGAATCTCTTGGCAGGCGACTCCCCGACCCAGTGGCCTGTCCACGGTGGTACGCATGCAGAAGCCCGGTTCAGCCCGCTCGACGAGATCAACGCGGACAACGTGCACCGGTTGGGGCTCGCCTGGTCATTCGATACGGGGATGGATCGGGGCCACGAGGCGACTCCGATCATGGTCGATGGCACCCTCTATACGACCGGAAGCTGGTCCGTTGTCTTCGCGGTCGACGCTCGGACCGGCGAGCGGCGATGGTCCTGGGATCCACAAGTCGATCGTGAGCGTGGTAGGCTCGCCTGCTGCGACGTCGTGAACCGCGGTGTAGCGGTATCCGAGGGCAAGGTCTTCGTCGGGATCCTGGACGGCCGGCTGGCCGCCCTCGATGCGGAGAGCGGTGAGGTCGTTTGGGAGGTCGTCACCGTCGATCAGAGCAAGGACTACACGATCACGGGCGCTCCGAGGGTCGTCGACGGGAAGGTGATCATCGGAAACGGTGGGGCGGAGTACGGCGTGCGAGGATACGTCTCGGCGTACGATATCGACACGGGCGAGCTCGTCTGGCGGACGTACATCGTTCCTGGCGACCCGTCGGAGCCTTTCGAGTCCCCGGCCATTGAGGCTGCTGCAGCGACCTGGACGGGCAACTGGTGGGAGTATGGCGGGGGAGGAACGGCCTGGGACGGCATGGCCTACGACCCCGAGCTCGACCTCCTCTACATCGGGACGGGGAACGGCTCACCGTGGAACCAGCAGATCCGCAGCCCAGAGGGTGGCGACAACCTATACCTCTCCTCAATCATCGCCCTGCGACCGTCAACCGGTGAGCTGGTGTGGCACTATCAGACGACGCCGGGGGAGACCTGGGATTACACGGCCACCCAGCCCATCATCCTCGCTGATCTCGAGATCGACGGAGAACCGCGGCAGGTGCTGATGCAGGCTCCGAAGAACGGCTTCTTCTATGTTCTCGATCGAACGAACGGGGAGTTCATCTCGGCGGAAGCCTATGTGCCGATCAACTGGGCAACCGGAGTCGATCTGGAGACGGGCCGACCGATCGAAGTGCCGGAATCGCGGTACCTCGAGCATCCGATCTACGTCCAGCCAGGTCCGCTGGGCGGGCACAACTGGCATCCGATGTCATTCAATCCGGAGACCGGCCTGGTCTACATCCCTGCCCAGGTGAACAATTCCGCGTACGCGCACCAGGAGGATTTCGAGTATCAGACAGGGGTCTGGAACACGGGACAGGGCGAGGCGGAAAACCCACGAGGCGAGCGCATCGAGCCTAGCGGACACCTTCTCGCGTGGGATCCGGTGGCGCAGGAGGAGCGTTGGCGCGTCGAGTACGATGACATGTGGAACGGCGGGACCCTGACGACGGCGGGAAATCTGGTCTTCCACGGGACGTCGGACTGGCGCTTCGTCGCCTACCGTGCCGACACCGGTGAGAAGCTCTGGGAGATCGCACCGCCGAGCGGTGTGATCGGCGGGCCGATTTCCTATGAACTGGACGGGACGCAGTACATCGCCGTCATGGCGGGGTGGGGCGGAGTCTACGGCCTGCGCACGGGGGGCCGCGGCTCGACCGGCCAACTCCTCGTCTTCCGCCTCGACGGTAGCACCCCTCTCGACGCTGCCGCGCCATCGAACGTTACCCGTCCCGCGCCGTCACCCATCCCCGTTGCTGCCACAGACGAAACGGTGGCGGAAGGCGAGGCTCTCTATGCCCGGTGGTGTGCATCGTGTCATGGCGCCGATGCTGTGGGCGGCGGCGTAATTCCCGACCTTCGCTACGCTGAGCCTGACGTCTACGACCAGTTCGAGCAGATCGCTCGGGACGGCACGAGAGCTCAGCGTGGCATGCCCACTTTCGCCGCTTGGCTCAGCTCCGAGGAGGTCAACTCAATCCGCGCGTACGTGCTGACTTCGAGGGCGGAGATCTCCGAGCCTTAGTGGCCGGCTTGTCAACTCGGAACCCAGCCATGTCATTCCCGCGAAGGCGGGAATCCAGTCGCTCCGCAGGCTTGTCGCGCTCTGGTTTCCCGCTTCCGCGGGAATGACGACGGGGGATGATCGGGATTTATCAACAGCCCTTCAAGGACCACGTTCTAGACTTCCTTCCCGCCGGGCGGCTTTCGAGCCGTCCGGCGCATTTCCCGGTCACACGTTGGTAACGCAATCGGAGTGGCGCGTTGTCATCGAGTGACCGCTGCGCGGCCAGGCCGCGATCCGATTTCCCCGACCATCGTCCGACACGTTGCATCCATCCCAAAGGGCCCCTCAACCCGGAGTCGACATGTGGTCCATGACTCGTTCTCGGCGCCTCCTTCTTCGCGCACTCTTCACTACAGTCCTCCTACTGACGACGACGTCGATTGCCGACGCGCAGGAGACGGCGAGCATCGCCGGCACAGTCGTCGACGAGCAGACGGCTCAGCCGATCAGTTCAGCTCAGGTCTTCATTCCTGGAATTGATCAAGGTGCTCTGACGGATCAAAGCGGTCGCTACGTGCTGATTGAAGTCCCGGCCGGCACCCATACGCTCTCCGTTCAACGGATCGGATATCGTAGCACCGAGCTCGCCGTAACCCTGGTCGCTGGTCAGTCGCTGGAGCAGGACATCCAGATTTCGCAGGAGGCACTGGCGCTGGACGAGATCATCGTCACCGGTACGGCGGGCGGGACCCAACGGCGGGCGATCGGAAACTCGGTTGCCTCGGTGACTGCCTCCGATATCACCCAGACCTCGCAGATCAACTCGGTGCAGGACCTCCTGACCGGTCAGGCGCCGGGTCTGGACTTCGCCGTCTCCGCGGGCAACATCGGCGCCGGTTCACCCATTCGTGTCCGTGGGGTGTCGAGCCTCGAGTTGGGTCAGCAGCCGCTCATCTACGTGGACGGCGTGCGAGTCAACAACGCGACGGATGCCGGTCCCTTCCTCGGTAACGGCGCCGCCAGTGGAGGCGAGGTGAGCGTGCTGGAGGACTTCAGCCCCGACGAGATCGAAAGCATCGAGATCATCAAGGGTCCGGCGGCGGCGACGCTCTATGGGACGGAAGCCTCGGCCGGAGTCATCCAGATCATCACCAAGAAGGGGGTCCAGGGGGCGCCGCAGTTCAGCCTGAGCGTCAGCCAGGGCGCTAACTACCTGAGCGACCCGTCGGGCAAGTTGGGAACCCAGTGGGGGATCTCACCGACTGGGGAGCTGATCGAGGGCTTCGAGGGCTACCCGAACATCTACGAGTACGAGACGGAAGTACTGGGCAACGATCCGCTCCAGTACGGGCGAGCCCAGTCATACAGCCTGGATGTACGGGGCGGGACGGAGACCGTGCGCTACTTCCTCTCGGGCGGCTGGCAGGACGATGAGGGGATTGTCGACTACAACTTCAACGAGCGACTCAACCTCCGCGGCAACATCGGCGTCACGCTCAGTTCCGCCCTGGCGCTCGACGTATCGACCGGCTTTCTCTCCGGGCTCACGGGATTCGCCCAGCAGCTGACGGAGCCTGGGGGCATCTGGGACGCGATGATGTGGGCGCAGCCCGAGCTCAAAGACACCGACCGTCGAGGCTTCATGCGCTACACGCCGGAAGAGCTCGCGACGGTCGAGGCGACGCGGGAGTACGAGCGGTTTACCGGTAGCGCCACACTCACGCACCGGATGGGCGATCGGCTGACGCAGCGGTTGATCGTCGGGATGGATCGGGCCAGCGACGAGAACCAGGTGCTCGTTCCCAGGCATCAGCTCGGAACGGCGAGCGCGTTCGGTGGGATCGGCCTCGGTGACGTCCAGCTGAGCCGGCCCATCAACAAGGAAGTCACCTTCGACTACGCCGCGAGCCTCAACTACGGACTAAGCGACGCCCTCCGCTTCACCACCTCGGTCGGTGCCCAGTATTACAGCAGCGAGCTGAACCAGATCAACGGCCACGGGAGCGTGCTGGCATCGCCGGCGCTCCGTTCGATCGAGGGAACCACTCGCGTCGACATCGGCCAGCTCTTCGTTCAGAACAAGTCGATGGGCGTGTACTTCCAGCAGCAGCTCAGCTGGAACGACCGGATTTTCCTCACCGGCGCCGTGCGTGCCGATGACAACTCGGCGTTCGGTTCGGATTTCGACGCGGCGATCTACCCGAAGGTGTCTGGGACCTGGCTGATTTCCGAGGAGGGGTTCTGGAACATCCCGCTCGTGAGTACGCTGCGACTGCGTTCGGCACTCGGACAGGCGGGCCGTCAGCCGGCGACGTTCGATGCCGTTACGCTCTACGAGCCGAAGACCGGGCGCGGCGGCAACCCCGCCATGATCCCGGCGAACCTGGGGAACCCGAACGTTGGGCCGGAGGTGGGGACGGAGCTCGAGGTCGGCTTCGACTACGGGCTGCTCGAGGATCGCATCTCGGGCGATTTCACCTACTTCCATCAGTGGACAACCGAGGCGCTCGCGAACCTCCCACTTCTCCCAAGCCTCGGCTTCAGCGGGACGGAGGCCGTAAACCTGGGACAGTTGAACAACTGGGGTTGGGAGGCGACCGTTCAGGCTCGGCTCGTCGAGAGACCGAGCTGGGCCCTCGACATGGGTCTCTCCGGGGACCACTCGTACAACAAGATCGTCGACCTCGGCGGACGGCTACCCACGTTTGAGCTCAAGGAGGGCTTGCCGTTCCCCGCCGTCGCGTCGGACGTCATCGTGAGCGCCGAATTCGACGAGTTCGGCGATCCCGTCAACGTGATGTGTGATGCCGGTACCGGACGCCTCGGCCTGGAGCGCGGTGGCCCGACCGTTCCCTGCGCCGAGACTGCCGGATACGAACTCCTACTCGGGCCAGCATTCTCACCGTACAACTTCTCGGTGGACGCCTCGCTCTACCTTCTGGGCCGAAGCCTTCAGCTCTTCGCGATGGCAGCGGGCGAACACGGAGCTTGGCGCGAGAGCACAGTCGTCTGGTGCCGCTTCGCCGGGTGCTTCACGAACACCCGGGCTTCCCTCGCCCAGGACGATCCGATCTACGTCGAAGGCGTGGTGTTTCAGCAGCGCCACCCGTACGACCAGACGCTCATCCGTGCGTTCGACGCGAGTTTCTGGAAGCTGCGTAGGGTCGGCGCTCGCTACGAAGTCCCCAATCGTTGGATCGCGAACACCGGGGCGAGCCGCGCCTCGATCTCGATCTCGGGAACCAACCTCTGGACCATCTGGCAGAAGACAAAAGAGCTCAGCGGTGCCCCGGTGGTGGACCCCGAATTCGCCGGAATCGAGAGCGTTACCGACACCGATCTCGGCATGATGCCGCCCTTGTCCGGCTTCTCTGTCCGGTTCGACGTGAGCTTCTGAAGGCCGTTGATAAATCGCGCAGTTCTGCGTGGTAACAGATGCTTCCTTCGGGCGCGCACTTCCTCGCCGCTCCCTGCGGCGTACGAGAGAGTACGCCTCACTCGCGGCTCGTCGCGCGCCTTGATCTGCACGATTTCTCTACGGCCTTCGCAGAAGGTGTCTATCAACAACCTTCTCACACTAAGCGAAGTGCCGAGTCGAGAGGGTTCATCCAGCACCGACATGGAGAAGAAAAGGATGCGAAGCAATAGAGCCCAACAGCTGCCGACCCGTCGAGTCGTCCGTAGGGGCGCCGTCATGCTGGCCATCAGCGCCATCGCCTCGTGCGACTCGATCCTCGAGGTGGACTTGCCCGGACAGGTCACCGAAGAGGCGCTCTTCGAGGCTGGCCAGGCGCCGATCCTCGTGAACTCGGTCGTGTCCCTGTTCGAGTGCGGCTACTCGGACTTCGTGGCGAGCGATGCCGCAGGTTACGAGGACATCCTGACCCGCGATACGGGTTGGTGGGGTGGTCGTCACGAGTTCGATCCGGAGCCAGCCACGACCGAGTGCAACACTGCCGACACCAGCGTCGGTTGGTGGACGCCTCTACAGTCGGCCCGCTTCCTCGGCGAGGATACCTATCGGATGATTACGGAGGAATGGGCCGACCAGGATGTGGCTGCTGACCGAGATCATCTGCTCGCGGAGCTCGCAATCTACAATGGGGCGGTCTACAACCTCTTCGGAGAGCATTTCTGCGAGGTCGCCTTCGAAGGGGGAGCCCTCATGTCGCCAGAACAGGTGCTCGCATCGGCCGAGGAATGGTTGACCCGGGCGCTCTCCCATATCAACAATGCGGGGGGCGACTTCGCGATCCCGGACGGGAGCAGTTCCAGCGCGAACCAGATGGCGCACCTGATCAGGGCCCGGGTCCGCTTCGCCCTCGGCGATCATGCGGGTGCCACCGCGGACGCGAGCGAGGTGTCGCGCGGCTTCATGGCCTATGTTACACGGGATGCCGGCGGCGAGCGAACCCAGTGGAACAAGGTCTACAACAGCCACAACCAGGAACAGATCAACACCGTCATCGGGGCGATCGATTGGTGGACGGGACCGCCGAACCCAGCCAACGGCGGAGCCTGGGGTCCGATTATCCCGTTCACCGGCTATCGCAACCTCGGAATTCTCCCGGACGGCCGTGCAGTGGATCAATCCGGGGTCGCGATCACGACCACCGCGAACGAAGCAGCAGTGTTGGATCCCCGGACCCCCGTTCTTGACGAAGGTCGTGTCTTCAACGAGCATCCGGTATGGCGGCAGCAGAAGTATCCCGGGCTGGACGCCGACATCCCCCTCGCGAACTGGCAGGAGGCTTGGCTCATTCTTGCCAAGATCGAAGGTGGTCAGGAGGCGATCGACCGGGTCAACGACATCCGTGCTTTCCACGATCTGCCTGAAGTCAGCTACGTGGATCCCGGAAATGCGCAAGAAGTCTATAACATGGTGATCGAGGAGGAACGCCGGTCGCTCTTCCTGGAAGGTCGATTCTGGAGCACGAAGATCCAGGAAAACCTCTGGTTCCCGAGAAACAACGGTCGCGTCCAGCCGCCGACCACGTTCGGCTATCTCGGGGGCGTTCGAATGGTGATGCCGGAGAGTGAATACGAATTGAACCCGAATTTCGATCTGAGCACGAGGGCCACGATGTGCAGTGAGTTGGAGCGGCCCATCGTCTAGTCATTCTTGAGAGGAGAGGCACATGACATCCGCAAGATCCGGCCGATCGATCGCCGTCTCGTTGACACTGTTGGGGCTCATCGCACTGGGAATTACCGGGCCAGTTACGCCAACCGCTGCCCAGGTGAATGCCGTTGACGAGCGGCTCCATCTCTTCGATGCTGCCGAGTTCGGTATCGACCCGGCGGAGGTTACCTATGCCCGGGACATCGCACCGATCCTTCAACGGAGCTGTCTCACCTGTCACCGGCCGAACGGCGCCGCACCCATGGCCTTCAGCAGCTACGAGGAGGTGAAGCCGTGGGCTCCGGTGATGAAGCTCCGCACAGCCATCCGCGATCGGATGGGCGCGATGCCACCCTGGTACGTCGAAAAGGACATCGGGATCCAGCACTTCAAGAACGATCCGTCCCTCAGCGACCGCGAGCTGGCGCTGATCCAGGCCTGGGCGGACAACGGAGCTCCGTTGGGCGATCCGGCCGACCTGCCGCCGGCCCCCGACTTCGCCGAGACCGATGGCTGGTCCATCGATCCCGATATCGTCGTGAGCTCCGAGGAAATGCTCGTGGAGGGCGGAGCCCCCGACTGGTGGGGCGAGATCGAGAGTATCCCTATCCCGCTCGAGAGCGATCGCTATGTTCGGGCCCTCGAAGTTCGCGAGGTCAACGATGTGCCCACCGAGGGCACCGGAAGGCAAACCGTCGGCGGACGTTGGATCTTCCATCATCTCATCTATCGAACGGAAGTGCCGGGCGAGGATGAGGAGAGCGCCACTGGCTGGCCGGTTCACGAAGTGGGCCGGAATCCGGATTTCTTCGATCCGGACGCGGCTCCCCTATTGAGGGCTGGCTCGCACATCACGTCCGAATCCGCGCACCTTCACTCGACTGGACTCGATACGACGGGCCGTCTCGAGTTCGGCTTCGAGCTCTATCCCGAGGATTACGAGCCCAAGTACAAGCGCGCCCGGTTCAGCCTCGGTGATGGGCTGAACATCTCGATCGCACCTACTGCCGACGGTCAGGAGCTCCATGCGTACGAAGTGCTGAAGCAGCACACCAAGATCATCAGCTTCGAGCCGCACCTGCACGCTCCCGGCGACCGAATGTGCCTCGAAGCCATCTGGGATCGTCACATCGAGACGCTCAGCTGTGTCGGTTACGACCACAACTGGGTTCGAACCTATTTCTTCGCCGACGATTACCAGCCACTCCTCCCCGAAGGCGCGGTGCTTCACATCACCGGCTTCATGAACAACACGGAAACCAACCCGAACATTCCTGATCCCAGGAACTGGCAGGGCTCGGGGAACCGATCGGTGGCCAACATGTTCATCGATCTTGGCTTGCGTGTGGGGCTGACCGACGAGCAGTTCATCAACGAGATGGTCGAGCGCCGAGCCAGCCTGGACATCGGACCCAACGACCACGTCATCGGATGCCCGCTATGCCTGGCGGCGATTCCGTCTGTCGAGGAGCCGTCTACCCCGTCCGAAGAATCGGTCTCGGCGGATGCCAGTGACGACACCGACTCGACTCTGGCGGACAGCGATCAGGGAGTGGGGGCACCATGAGGGGACGTGCGAGTCGCTGGGGCGCAGCCGTCGCGACGTACGTCCTCGTGCTAGCACTCGCCGTCCTGTCACCGGAGGACCTAGGGGCGCAACGGCTGACTTATTCCGAAGGCCAACCGGTCTACCCGGCTTATGAAGGGTGGCGACGACATGCGGACGGCACAGTGACGATGATGTTCGGCTACATGAATGAGAACTGGGACGAGACCCACCCCATCGCGTTGGGGGACAATAACTTCTTCTCCCCGGGGCCACCTGATCGAGGACAGCCGACGTACTTCCTTCCACGGCGGAATCGCTTCGTCTTCGAGGTCCCCGTTCCTGAGAACTTCGGCGATCAGGAGCTCGTCTGGACGGTTGTGGCGAACGGGCAGGAGCACAAGGCATACGGCACGCTGCGGGAAGATTACTACGTCGACAACGTAGTGATCATGTCTGAGACGGGTGCGCTCGGAGCGGGCACGAGCAGCCCAGAGATCCGGGCCAACATTCCTCCTGTCATCGATTTGGAGATTGCCGACCGACTGACGGCCGAGGTGGGCGAGCCACTCGCCCTCGTCGCAAAGGTGACTGACGACGGACAGCCCCCGCCGGAAGGGTTCCTCGATGCCGAGGCCCCGGAACCGGACGCGCCGCCTCTGGATCTCCTCGAGCGCGCACTCGACGATGTAGGCGGCAGTACGGTCAACAAGGCGGTGGGGCTCCACTTCATGTGGCTCGTCTACCGCGGGAGCGGCAACGTGAGCTTCGACCCGCAGCAGATCAAACCGTGGGAGGACACGCGAACCCACGCAAACTCGCCATGGGCGCCGTACTGGCTTCCACCGGAGCTCCGAAATCCGTCCGAACTGCCCGAGGACGGCCGCTGGGTCTCCGAGGCGACGTTCCATGAGCCGGGGACGTATGTGCTCCGCGGGCGCGCGGATGATGGTGGTCTCTATTCGGACGTCGAGGTAACGGTAGAAGTAAGTCCGTAGGAGCAGCGCGTCGGGAGACCGGCACGCCCGGAAGGCTCACGCGAAGCCGCCCCACCCCACGGGTTCACGGTAGAGTAGGAGCCAGGGTGACCCTGGCTCCCCTCCTCAAACCGGACGGGCGGATTTCCCGCATCCGGCTTTCCCGGCAGATTCACCGGTTGGCTATCGGGGAGTTGCGCGCTCACATCAGCGTCAAGCCCAGTCGCCTGGTCAGGAAGCTGTAGTAGGACATCCCTGTCGGTGGGCGGCAGGGGCGCTGGCTCCGACGTTGAAGGTGCTTCATCAACCGCTCGACTACGAACGCATTCACGGCCCGGTGGGCGCGGCGTGGCCGCCCGTAGCTGAAGTACTGCTTCCAGCCCCGAAGCTGCCGATTCACTTGCCCCACCAGCTCTACGACCGGCACGAAAGACTTTTCCTTGTCGGTCAGCTTCCGCAATTCCTCCTTGCGGTGGGCCACCGCTTGATCCGAGGGCACGGCCGTCAAATAGCGCCGACCCCGACCAAAGCGGTCCCACTCATACCGGAACGTATAGCCCACAAAGTCCAGACTATCCTCTCCTTCCGGTCTGAGTTCGATCACCCGAGTCTTCTTTCGGTTGATCGTCAGCGCAAACCTCCCTTCCAGGGTCCCCTCCACCCAGGCCGTAATGCGCCCCCCGACGAACCGCGCCATGATCACGAGTCGAGTAGCGGAGGGGAATCTCACCCCTCCGCCCTCACAGAACCGGACATGAAACTCTCGCCTCATCCGGCTCCTACTCTCCAGCCTCCGGCTTCACCCCGAGTTGCCACAGGACGAACAAGTTCGGCTCCCGTCGCGCCACGCGCCCCAACCAATGCATCGACGCGCGCTCCCGGTGACAAAACCTCGTATATTTCCGTCGCACCCATGCTGCCAGGGCCACGTTGAAATGGCGGAGTACCTGAACACACTTCGACCGATAGAACCGGCC
>WHSP01000147.1:10804-11021 GCA_009380025.1 Gemmatimonas sp.
AGCCACGCACCACCGGATTGGTGAGCCGCGCCAGGTCTTCTAACTCCTGGTTGTTCCTGTCGACGCCATCCGCCACTCGCGAATGGTCTTGCGGATCGCCTTGGCTGCCTTGGAACTGATCGCTGGTAGAAAGCTCACGAAGAACTTTCCCCACCGGTTCTTCGCCCGCCGAGGTTGGAAGGTGTACCCGAGAAAGTCGAACTGGATGTGCTCGTAC
>WHSP01000148.1 GCA_009380025.1 Gemmatimonas sp.
GCCTTGCAGCGGACCGGTGGCAGCCATCGAAGCAACATCGGCGCGGTGCGGCCGGCGGAAATGAAGCTTGAATCTGAGCTGAGGGTAAGGCAGACTTTGGTTCGAGAGGTTGCGGCCTCGTTCTGGTGTCGACAAGCTTGCGCGCCCGAGCATTCGAATGACGGGGAAACGACGTACTTGGCAACTGCTGGGATGCACGCTCCTTCTGGCGTGTGGAGCGGAGGACCCACGCCCTGAACCGCGGGTGGTGCAGAACTCGAACGATGCCGTAACGGACGTCAGCGAGTTCATTGATTCGGCCATCCCGCAGGCCGTAGCGGGAGACGGCGGTTGGAACTTCCAGCAGAGCGCCATGGCGGATCTGACCGGCGACGGGACCCCCGAGCGAGTGGTGCTTACGGCCCGAGTCGAAGTGTACCGGGGACGACCGGCTTGGGATGACGGCCAGCCATGGCAGGTTTACGTCGAAGTCGCTGACAGCTCTCGAACATACCTTTACAGCCAGCGGCTCCAACTCGGCACGCTGACGATGCGCATCACCCAGCCTGAGCCGAACCGACTGCCGTCGATCCTTATGCTGGAGCATCTTCCCGACCGGATGCGGGTCATCGAATCGTCATATCCCGAGGCAAATGGCAGGCCTTCAGCTGTCGTGCGTTTCGAGCGGGCCTTGAATCCGCAGGGTGAGCTCGCCAGTCCTCAGTTGCCCTGAGTCGGGGCAGCCCGGGCAATTCCATTCCTCGGCGCGGTCGCAGCCCACCTACCTTCGTTGCAAAGGGATTGGGCCTTGTGCATGACCATATCGTTGCTCGCGTTCCGGGCTGACTGCAATGCCGAACGAGTTTCCCGCGGTCTGGTTCGATACGTTCTTGAGTCCGACGAATGCCGCACCCGTGGATCGAGAACTTGACTTTATTCGACTCCACCTTCCGGTGTCGGAGTACCCCCGACTTCTCGATGTACCGTGCGGGATCGGTCGCCACTCCGGTCCTCTTGCTGCGGTTGGATATGAGGTCGTCGGGATTGACAAATCAGGAGCGGCGTTGGCGGTAGCTCGCCAACAGTACCCCGACGTGGAGTTCCGCGAGCTCGACATGTTTGCGCTAAAGACCGTTGCGCGTACGTTCGACGGGGTGCTGTGCCTTTGGCAGAGCTTCGGTTACGGCGACTCGGAACAGAACCGAGGCGTCCTGGCGGACATGCACCAGCTCCTTCGGCCAGGAGGTCGAATCCTGCTCGACATTTACAATGCGGAGGCGGCCGCCCTACTCCCACCTCTGGCCGCTGAACAGCGGCGTGGGAGAACCGTATGGACGCGCCGTGTCTTGACAGATCGGCGCCTGCTCGTGGAACTCGAGTACTCTGACGTCGAGGAGATAGACCGACACGAGTGGGAGATCTTCAATCCGTCGCAGATCAAGCAACTGGCGGCCGAAGTCGATCTTGACACACTCGTGTGCTGTGCCTGGTTCGATCCAGCGTTTCCGCCGAACAAGGAGCATCTTCGCATGCAATTGCTCTTGGAGCGGCTGCGATGACAGTTGGGATATCCGCCTTCCTGGATCGTGTGCGTTCTGCTTGACGAGAATCTCCGTTGGATCTGGCGCCGGAGCTCTCAGGCCACGCCGTGGATACCGTGATCAGGCTCGGCCGGAGCCGAATCAAGAACGGCGAGTTGCTGTGACGGGTGACAGATCGATATTACACCAACGAGGCGTTGCGCTTGACAGCGCGATTTCGCGCGGCAGATGAACACCAGTGTGTTCGGCGCCTCGGCAGCATGCCACATTCATGTAGGAGGGAATACCGGTGTCCAAAGTCAGCGTGCGGTATATGATTGATGACGTCCCGACTGCGATGCATTTCTATACGACGTTTCTCGAATTCACATTGGAGCGGGACGCCTCGCCAGCCTTCGCGGCCGTCGTCCGGGACGGCGTGCGCCTACTGCTCAGCGGCGACGGCAGTTCCGGGAAGCGCCCGTTGCCGGACGGTCGCCACCAGGTGCCGGGCGGATGGAACCGCGTGCATCTAGAGGTAACAGATCTCGCGGCGGAGGTTGAGCGGCTGCGCGCGGCTGGCGTTCCCTTCCGCACTGAAGATATTGTGACCGGCCCAGGCGGCGCGCAGATCATTTTAGACGACCCGTCGGGCAACCCGGTGGAGTTGTTTCAGGCTCGACGCTGAGGCCCATCGCGGCGCTGGCCCCCTTTGATCCGCCCTGACAGCCGTCCGAATGGCATTGCGATCCGTCTCGGAGTGGCGAGCCGCTGGGCCGCTCAAAGGCGGCTGGGGGGAAAGTGCTGCCTGGGACTACCTGGAGAGCTGTCGCTGATTTGAGCTGATTGGCTTGCCTTCGTCCAACATGGTGCTGAAGCGGTCACCGCGCGACCGGCGGCCGGCCGTACGAGCTGTTCAGCTCCAACGAAGACGCCGGCCGCTCAATTGCAGTCTCGCTATGTGTGCAACGGGTCTGTCTCCCGTGATCGACGATGGGGACGGTGAGAAGCTATTCGTTCCTCGATGCACCGTCCGATCTGGGTCTAAAGCCCACTGGAGTCAAAGGACTCCCGCAGGCCTTGCGTGAGGCTGGGCTCCTCGAGGGATTGAGCGACGTTCGACATGCCGGCCGCCTGCCCGTTCCGACCTACGCACAGCAGCGCGACGCGAACACGGGCGTGCTCAATCCCGATGCCATAGCTGAGTTTGGCGTTGACCTCGCCGAGCGAGTGACCAAGACGCTGGATCTCGGACGGTTTCCCCTCGTGCTCGGTGGCGACTGTAGCATCCTGCTTGGTCCGGCCTTGGCGCTCCGCCGACGAGGTCGGTTCGGGCTCTTCTTCATCGATGGCCATGCCGACTACTACTCTCCCGAATCCGAACCCAACGGCGAGCTGGCATCGATGGAACTCCGTGTGGTCACCGGCGGGGAGCCCATGCGCCTGGCGGATCTGGAGGGGCGGCGACCTCTCGTACGGGAGGAGGACGTAGTCGTTTTCGGTATTCGTGACGCCGAGGAAGCGGCCGAGAACGGGAGCCCGGATGTGCGGCAGACCGCGATGCACGTCTTCGATCTCGTTGACGTAAGGAGCTCGGGAGCGGCGGCTGCGGCGCGAAGGGGATTGTCCGCTCTCTGCGGGCGCGGCCTGGATGGGTTCTGGATCCACATCGATGCCGATGTGCTCAACGATAAAGTTATGTCCGCAGTGGATTACCGGATGCCCGATGGGTTGTGGCCTGACGAACTGACTGACACGCTGACCACGGTCCTGGCATCATCTCTCGCGGTGGGCATGGACGTAACGATTTACAACCCGGCGCTCGACAGCCGAGACCGCACGGCGGCTCGGACCCTCGCGGAGGCACTCACTGCTGCATTCGAGCGGGCCGAATAAGGTGGGCACACGGCAGCCGCGAATGCGGCGCCGCTGAACGCTAGGGTCGTCGGGCTTAGCCGCTCAGCAACACTTCCGCCTGCGGTAGATTCCTCCACTCTGACGCGTACAATTCCGGGCCTCCACTACGAGCGATCGGTAACCCGGCCCGATTGCCGGTGTACTACGGAGCCTAGGGAGCAATCTCGGCCGGCCAGCCGCGCATTCGGTGCGGTTGGGATTCACGCGCGGGCGGCCCCTCGTCCGCGGTACGAAAGGCTACTATGGACACTCAGTCCTCAAGGGAGGAGCAGCTCGCGCAGGTCGTTCATGAACTCACCTCTACGTTGCGCACGCAGGCTCGCGAGCGGTGGAAGGGCGTGAGGACAGCCCAGCGTAGGCAGGGCTCGAGGGAGGTGTGGCGGTTCCGGGTGAAGGGAGCTAACCTCGAACGTTTTCTGCACGTCCCTCATCGAGCGATCACCTTGGGGAGCGATGCCGCAGAGGTCCTTATGGAGCAGCTTGGCTCGGAGAAATGGCTCGATCGGTTACAGGTTGGGCCCGAGAAAGCGTTCGTGCTGTCGCCGAGGGGACGTCTGCAGCCAATGCGAAAGGCATAATCCACCCTGCCGAGGATGATCGAGTGTTGGCTCATTGAGCTCGGGCATTTGGTAAACAGTCAGGATATGCGGCGCCAGCGTTGCCGCCGGCACAACTTTGCTTGCAGTGGACGGGGAGAGTAGGGAGATTCGAGTTGGTGCTGGTCCTACCGTGGTTGCTCCCCGACCCCTGAAGCAAGTGACGGTCGGACTCTCGATCACAAGCAAACCTGCGGCGCGACGCTGAGATTGCGGAAAAGAGCCGTTTCCGGACGGAAATTAGCTACATCCGGATGACGACCTTCCCCATGAAGTCGCCGTTCTCGAAGAAGTCGAATGCCTCGTCGGCCTCCTCGAACTCGAAGACCCGATCGATGATCGGATGGATTTCGTGGCCGGACATGAAACGGTTCATCCGCTCGAAGTCCGCGCGAGAGCCCACGTGGAATGCACTGATCCGCGCGTCCTTGTTGAAGATCTCGGAAACGGGGATCGCTCCGCCGAATCCGGTGAGGCCGCCAATGAGTGCCATGTGGCCCCCGTTGCCGAGCGCCTCGAGGGCCTTGAGCCGGGTCTCCTCGCCCCCGATGTCGATGATGTGCTGCACACCGATGCCGTCGGTCAGTGCCAGAACCTCGTCCTGCCAATCCGGGTTGGTGCGATAATTCACGGTGCCAACGGCGCCGAGCTCGCGCGCGCGGGCCAGCTTCTCATCGCTGGAGCTGGTGATGATTGTCCTTGCGCCGCCGGCGACGGAGAAGAGTAGGCCGAAGCTCGATACGCCGCCGGTACCCTCGAGGAGCACGTAGTCGCCCGGCTGGAGCCGGCCGTACTCGAAGAGGCTCACGTACGCGGTGACCGCGGCGATGGGGAGGGTGGCCGCTTCCTCGTAGGAGAGGTAGTCGGGCACGCGCACGAACCCGTGCTCGTTGCCGACGACGATCTCTGAGAGCATCCCCGGGCCAGGCCCTCCGCGCAGGTATTCCATCGCGCCTTCCGGGCGCTTTCCCTCGAGGAACGCCTCGGCGAAGTACGTACCGACGACCCGGTCGCCCAGCTGGAAGCGCGAGACACCGGGGCCGACGGCGACCACCTCGCCTGCGCCATCCGAGAGCGCGACCTGGCCGCCGGGTCCTGCCGGCCCGCAACGTCCCATGAGGGCGTATCGGTCTCGCCCGTTCAGCGATGTCGCCCGGATGCGGACCTGGATCTCACCTGGCCCGGGCTCCGGCTTCGGGACAGCGACCATCGCCAGCCGACACCCCTGCTCGTCTGGTGCGGCGACGTACTGCCACTGTCGGATCGTGCTCTCCTGGGCCCCTGAAGACACGGGGAGGACGAGCGGGAACGCAGCGCAGGTGAGCGCGACTACCCAGTGGGCGGCTTCGTGGGTTCGGATCCGCATCACTCCCTCCGGGAGGTTCGGGTACCAACGTTGGTGTCGGAGTGATTCGCCACGCACAGAAGTCCAACGGGCGTAGCGGGGATGGACGCGAAAAAGGAAGGTACCGGGTGGCTCGTGGTGGAGCAACGACAGCGAGGGAAGCCCCCGGTGGCCGGAAGCGGTTCGGGAGTATGAGGAGGGATATCCGCAACAAGCGCAAACCACTCCGTTGCTCCTTCCCGATTCCTCGCCCGAGAGGAAGACTGAGGTGCAAGAGGCCTCCCAAGCTACAGCGCGAGCGCCGCGCCCAGGAATGCCCGACGTCGAGGCCCAATCGCTGGCCCGAGCAATTGAGGAGCGATGGCCGAGATCGTACGTCGGCCGGAAATCAGCCTATCGGCTCGACAGGGCGTCGACGCGATCCTGCGGGGAGACGCCCAGGGGCTGGAAGTGGCCTGGAGACTCTCGGTCGGCTGGCGCCCCGAATCGGCGACTGGTGAACCCCTTGGCCGTCCAACAAACGCTTGCAAGCGGATTCTTCCGCGTGCACAAGCTGAACGTGGTTGGGGCGGGGAGATGCGAAGCCCGACACGGTTCGGGAGACCGCACGTGATCACGTCTCGTCGTGATCTCACCATGTGCCAGATACGCTCAGGATTGCCAGCCGGGTTAGTGTTGAATACGATAAGACGCTTCACAACCTGATAGCCCACTATGAACATGCGTTCTGGGGACTTAGACCGAAGCCTGCCTTCCCTCTTCAGTGAACTCGTATATGGCTCGCCCGAAGCCGGCACGTTCATAGTGAACCGTGGTGATCCTGGCCTGATTCGGTCCCTCGATCGGCTGTCGGCGGAGGCAGCGACCGTATCGCATAGTGGAGGCGCTACAATAGCTGCGCATATCGAGCACGTCCGGTATGCACTGATGCTGATGAACCGCTGGGCAGCCGGTGAGAATCCATTCGCCGACGCGAACTGGGCAGCCGCGTGGGAGAAGGCCACCGCGTCCGAGGTGGAATGGGACGAGCTCCGTCGAGGTCTGCGGGACGAGGTGGATCGCTGGCACTCGGCCTTACGGTCTTCACGTGAAGTCAGAGGGATCGAGTTGGATGGCGTGATCGGGAGCATCATCCACCTCGCATATCACCTCGGAGCAATCCGCCAGATCGACCCCGCACTACGTGGTCCCACAGCTGACTGACGACTGGGTGCGGGGCCCGGACTTATCCGCGAGGTTTCGACGGCAGACAGTCCTTTTCAAGGCATGGATCCCGTCACGGATTTGCGCGGGCTCGAGCAGGAACTGGGCATTCTAGCCGACTCGGAAAGAGCCACGTCCCTCCAGCGATTCTTCAAGACGGGGCCAGGCCAGTACGGCGAAGGCGACCAGTTTCTCGGCATCCGAGTTCCCCACCTGAGAGCACTCGCCCGCCGCTCCCGAGCCCTTCCGCTCGATGCCGCGGTCCAACTCCTTCACTCGCCGTGGCATGAGGAGCGACTCCTCGCCCTCCTACTTCTGGTCGATCGGTACCGCCGGGGAGATTCCGGGGAACGCGACGAGATCCATCGGGTCTATCTGGCGAACACGAGCTACATCAACAACTGGGATCTCGTGGATACCTCGGCCGAGCACATCGTCGGTGCGCACGTAACTCCGAACCAGATCGGTTTACTCGAGCAGCTCGCGCGATCCGATTCGGTGTGGGAGCGCCGTATCGCGATGATGGCGACCTTCTATTGGATCAAGCGCACGGAATATCGCCCTGCCCTGCGGATTGCCAACCTGTTGGTGCAGGACGGGCACGACCTGATCCACAAGGTCGTGGGATGGATGCTGCGCGAGATTGGCAAGCGAGACCGGGCAACGGAGGAGGAGTTCCTGCTCGCCCACAACCGGCGCATGCCGCGAACCATGCTGAGGTATTCACTGGAGCATTTTCCAGCCGAGCGCCGTCAAGCATACCTTCGCGGAGAAGCGTGAGAAGTGGGTTTTCCTCGCTTGCCGGTTGATGACCGAAGGGCTATGGACGAAATCAACGGGAGCGACGAGTATCTGGATGCCGTGACAATCGGCGAGCCAGACCGCTTGGACGGCGTCGTACATCTAGCGCCGTACGATCCAGAATGGCCGCTTGAATTCGCACGACATTCCGAACGAATTCGGCATGCGCTCGCTGACGAAGTGTTGCTGCTCGAGCACGTCGGGTCCACGTCAGTGCCAGGGCTGTCGGCGAAGCCGATCATCGATATGGTCCTGGCCGTAGCCGATTCGGCCGATGAGTCGTCGTATGTCCCTCCACTCGAGGCAGAAGGATTTGTGCTGAGGGTTCGCGAGCCCAACTGGTTTCAGCATCGCTTGCTCAAGACACCTCAGTGGGACGGCAACCTTCACGTCTTCTCCCTGGAATGCGAAGAGATCGATCGAATGCTGGCCTTTCGCGACTGGCTCAGGGCGAATCAGGGCGATCGACGTTTGTATGAGGAAACGAAGAGGAAGCTAGCGGCGCAAACGTGGAACCATATCCAGAACTACGCCGACGCAAAGACCGAGGTAGTTCAGGACATTCTGACGCGTGCGTTCGAAGGGGCGGGCAGAAAAGGTCCCGGTTGAAATTCGACGATACTTCATCATGGACCCGGGTTGGCAGCACGGCGGGTTCCAATGGGCGTGTCCCCAAAGATCGCGAGGAATCTGCGATGATTCGAAAACTCAAATCCGGCGAGTATCGCCTTTACTCACGCAAGAAGGACCCGAAGACGGGGAAGCGTCGCAACCTCGGAACTTTCAAAACACTCGAGGAGGCAAAGCAGCACGAGCGTGCCGTGCAGTTCTTCAAACGTAGGGGATGAGGACCGGTCGTCGTTTCGCTATCAGTATGACGACTCGTCCGATAACCGATAGCCGATAGCCTCATGTCCCGCACCCGGCGAACGTGGCACGTACTGCGGAAGCTCGCCCCGTTCGTCTTTTCGTTCCTGCGGGATCGGCGGCGCTGGATCCTCTTTGGCAGGTCCCGGGATCTGCCGGCCGCTGCACATGCCAAGCGGGCTGCGCAGATCGTCGACGCGATCGCGGCGTTGGGCCCGACGTATATCAAGTTGGCGCAGGTGTTTTCCGCCCGCTCAGACGTCTTGCCGGAGCCGTACCTCTCGGAGGTCGGCAGGTTGCAGGATGCCGTCGCCCCCGTTCCCGCGGACGCGATCGAGGGCGTGCTGTCCATCGAGCTGGGCCGATCGGCGACCGAGGCCTTCGAGAGCTTCGACCGGGTACCGATCGCGGCGGCATCGCTCGGGCAGGTCCACCGGGCCCGGGTAGCGGGCGAAGACGTCGCCGTCAAGGTCTTGCGGCCAGGCGTCGAAGAGCTGGTCGCCCTCGATCTCGACATCGCCTTCCGCATCCTCTTCTTCCTCAACATTCTGTTCCCGAACCACCACGTCCGATCCCTCACGACGGTCGTTCGCGAGTTCGAGCGCCGAATCGAGGAGGAGATGGACCTACGGCTCGAGGCCGAGAACACGGAGGCGTTCCGCGCATACTTCGCAGACGAGCCGCGGGTCCGGGCTCCACGGGTCTATCCGGAGTTCACCCGTCAGCGCGTCCTCGTGACCGAGTTCGTGCCCGGTACCAAGGTCGATCGGCTGGACGAGCGCTTCGCCTCCGGTGAGCTCTCGTTCACCCAGCTGATGGCGACGCTCTCTGAGGCGTACATCCGGATGACGCTCATCGACGGCTCTCTCCACGCCGACCCGCATCCGGGAAATATCCTGGTCGAGCAGGACGGCACGATCGTGTTCCTGGACTTCGGGATGGTGGTGCAGATCCGGCGGGTGACTCGGGAGCGCGTCTTCCGGATGGCGCTTGCGACAGCCCAAGAGGATGTCGAGGCAATCATCAACGGGATGTTCGAGTTGGGCATGATCGATCCGGAGATCTCGCGGGCGGAGATCCGGGACGCCGCAGTCGAGATTATGGGAGTGTTGCAGAGTGCTCGCGAGCTGGAGCCCCGCCGGATCCAGGAGCTGGTACAGGAGATCCTCGATACCTTCTATGCGTGGCCGCTGGTCCTTCCCGAGGAGCTCGTGTACTTCTTCCGGGCTGCGGCGCTGCTCGAGGGGATCGGATATCGCTACGATCCCCGATTCAATGGTATGGAGACGATCAAGCCGGTGATCGTCGAGATGCGAAGCGAGCTACTCCAGGCGACGACGAAGGAGCCACGAGCCGTGGCGCGAGACCTTCTGACTCAGGCCGAGCAGAGCTTTCGGGCCCTCCACGACCTCGTCCGCCGAGCGGAGCGGGAGGAGCTCCGCCTGCGGGCACACCCGAGGGACGTACTCCACGCCGAGCGCGTCGCAGGTCTCCTCGTTCGCCGGCTGCTCCTCGGCCTTTCCGCATCCGTCATGGCTGTGGTGTCCACGCTGTTCTTCGTCGCGACCCGCAACTGGATCGTATTGTTGGTGGGTAATGTGACGGCGATGTTCCTCTTCCTCGTCGTACTCCTCATTCCGAAGCACCTTCTCGAGAACCCGCTGCGCCACACTCGGGCCGTCACCCGACGCCGCCGTTAAACCATTCGAGGCGTTTTCCCGTCCAAACAATCAAGGAGGGCCATTCGAACCCGATCCGACGGCCGCGTGCATTCGATCAGCATCCAGCCGGCAGGCGAGGCGGACAAGACGGACGATACCGCGAACCTCGTACGACGGAGCCAGGCCGGCGACACGGCGGCGTACGAAGGGCTGTATCGCGCGCACGTCGATCGGGTCTACGCCCTCTGCCTCCGGTTGACTGGAGACCGGGAACGCGCCGCCGAGCTGACCCAGGACGTCTTTGTCCGAGCATGGAAGCGGATTGGCACGTTCCGGGGTGAAGCTACGTTCGGCACCTGGTTGCACCGCGTCGCGTTCAACGTCGTGCGGGAGAGCCAGAGGTCGGACGCACGACACCGCGCGCGACTCGTGGAGGGCGTCGATCTGGACGCGGAGGTGGCGAGGACTTCGTCAGCGAGCACGGAGGATCGGAGGGGAGGCTGGACGAGAGGGTGATCCTGAAAGGAAGCTCGGGAAGCAGCCGATTCGTTCGAAGAAGGATCGTCCGGATCGGCGGAGCTGTGCTCGCCGCCGCTGCGGTGCTCACGATCGGCGTCGCCCTGGGCCGCCAGCTCCCCGACCGACCTCCAACGAGCGTCGTGGGGTCGGTTCAGGCACCTTCCTCGGCCGCGGCGTTGGCCAGCTACGACGAGTCTGGATTCGAGGAGGCGATCGCGGACCTCGAACGGCTTCTGGCCGAGACGCGGGGTCAGCTGCAGCCCGAGACGATCGCGATCGTCGAGGAGAACGTCGCAATCATCGACAGGGCGATCGCCGATTCTCGAGCTGCGATCGTCGCCGATCCCGCAAACGAGCAGCTCCATCGACATCTTACCAGGAACATGCAGATGAAGATTGGCCTTCTCCGCATGGTCACGGGAGTCGCGGGCGCTGAAATCTGAACGGAAGATCAACGATGACGATCCTGACTAGCGCGGTTCTCCTCACAGCCCTTCTCGCGGCGCCACCGCAGGCGGACACGACGATCATTGTCCCCGCC
>WHSP01000149.1 GCA_009380025.1 Gemmatimonas sp.
CGGTCCGCGTGATCCGGCGCAAGCTCCCCAGGTATGTCGCTTTTCCCCCCTCAGGCAGATTTGGCGACGCTCCATCAGGCGATCCTGGAGGAAATCCTTGAGGTGCGGGTGCGCTCCAGCCGCGGCCGCTCCAACCCGCGGGCCGTCAAACGGAAGATGAGCAGCTTCCCCACCAAATCCAGAAACCCCCAGCGAGGCACCGTTCGCTACTCAGCGCAGGTGCGGGTGCTCGCTCGTGCTTAAAGCAAGAGCATTGGCCTTAGCCTCGCGGTCTCCGACTCCAACGCTGTCCGCCCACTGCGCGTCAGCCCATAGTACTTTCGTTCAAGCCCCGGATGCGGTTCCGAGGGCTCGTGCTCGACCTGCTCCACGAAACCCCGGCTCAATAGCCGCGCGAACACGCGGTAGAGCGACCCCGCACGGGGGTTCAGCGCCCCGCCGGAGTCCTCGAGCACGGCGTCCTTCACCGCATATCCGTAGAGGGCGCCGGCGGCGAGCGCCAGCAGAACGTGGTACTCGAGCCGTCGCAAGTCTTGGTCGTTGTTACTGGCCATCGGCACTTCGGTTCGGACTTGAGGAGTATATCACCCACTTGTATATATGTCGGACAGAGTAATTACCACTCTGGATGATAACAAGGGCCTTGCGCCGGCCTGAGCGGTCGAACCTTTCGCGCTCAGGGGCGACGCCCCTCCCTTTGCCAAAGCCCACGCTGAAGTGCTCGTCTCCAACCTGAGAGAGAACGTCGCCCCGACGCTGCATCGTTCCCCAAACCGCAGAACGCTCGGGCCAATTGCTTGACGAAACGGGTAAGCAGCGGAAGCGGAGCCTCGGCCACCGTGACCGCGAGCGTGGGAGAAAGCAGGTGAGGGAGCTCGCCCGTCGGCTGGCGAAGGAGCCGGTGATGCCGGCCGAACCGAAGCCGCTGACCATCGCCGAGGGAGTCGCCCGGGCGTTCGATCCGAACCGCGGCATGTACCCGGTCGAGACGGACCACGCCAGGTGGAGTCGGCAGTTGGCGGAGCGAGCGGCCGCGATCCTGGGCCCGAGCTTCACCTGGGTGGAGCTGACGCCGGGGCAATCTGCAGTACCTGATTCGCCACCTGGCGAGGGAGAGCGTCGATGGCGGCGGCGCGCGAGCGGCGGAGTACGCGTGCGCCGGACTCTACGTCGTGGCCGCGTGGCTGCGGCAGGAGCAGTTCATCCCCGCGTGGGCGGCGCTTCCGAAGCGAGGTTGGAAGACCAAGCTGAAGGAGGAGTGGTTCGCCCTGACCGGCCACCCGGTCGAGCCGAATCGTCCGAGGCACTCGCCGGAGGAGGTCGCCAGAAGCTTCGCCGCGTTGCCTGAAGGCGATCCACGGCTGCGGCTGCTCCTCGAGCTCGCGGCCGAGCTCCGGGTGGGTCAGGCGGTGAAGGCGCGCCGGTCGGACCTGATCCTGGAGCCGGTCGGCGGATACGGACTGGGCCGCTTCGTCGTACACGGCACAGGGAAGAAGCACGGAGAGACGGTCGATCTCCACCCGGAGAGCTGCGCGCGCTGGTCGACGATGTGCTGGCAACCGGCTACCTGGCCGAGGCGGAAGCGGCATACCGCCGGAGCGAGGTCGAGGAGTACTTCCTGTTTCCGGCCGGGAGGCTCCGGCAGGGAAAGGCGTCGGTCGAGCAGTGTCAGGTCCAGCCGCTCGGCCCTACGGCGGTTCGGGACATGTTCCGGCACGTCGAAGATGTGGCGGGCGTCCCGCACCAGCCGGGGCGGGCGTTCTACGGATTGAGACGTCAGGCGACGGACCTCGCGCCCGAGTTCGCGCAGGACGCGAGAGTGCTCAACCGGCTGAGCGGCCAACATCGAGAGCACGACGCGCGAGCGGATTTACCAGGACGCCCAGACGAGCGGGTGCGGGCACGGGCGGCGGAAGCGGGAAGAGAGATGCGCCGCCACCTGCGGGCGCTCACGGAAGGCGATGAAGACGGCCCCGAACAATCATCCCAGGGCCGGAACCTATCCCACCCCCTCGAAGGAGCAAAAAACCCCAGCCGCGCAAACGCAGCTAGGGCTTTGATTTCCGAAAGCTCCCGCGGTAGGACTCGAACCTACGACCCTCTGATTAACAGCCGAGTCGGTGGGGGCAGGGAAGGCGGCAAAATGGCGTAAAACCTCGATGTTCCGGAAGAGCCTGCCGGAGTTTGGAGGGGTGAAAAAGCGGGTTTGGCGGTCGAACCTATCCCAGAAGTTATCCCACCTCGACCGTCGCGGCGGTCTCTGTTCCGATCCTCGTGGGTGCCGAACATCCTTTTGCGCCGAAGCCGCTCCTTTCACCCGGCTGCAGGTTTCTCATGGCCTTGACAGTTGTCATGGCCGTGACAATTCTTATGGCCATGAGAATGTATCCTAGAGGGGAGAGATGATGAGCACGCAGTCTCGGCGGTCGAGCGGGCCGGCCCGCAAAGAACAGGCAGAGCAGGATTTGGAGAAGGTTCTCCGCGACGCCGGCTGGCACGTACAGGCCGCACCCCACCAAGCTGATAGGGAGCGTCCTGACTTGGAAGTGCGACGAGGTCAGCTTCGCTATGTCGTGGAGTTGAAAATAGCGCCCGAGGGCCGGGGAGATCGGCTTGTGCCCCTCTGGTCCCAGGCCTGTCTCCAAGCTCTAAGGTGGAAAGGGGCGGGTTCGCCGATGGTCGTCGTCGGCGCACCACGGATTGCGCCGTCCACGGCGGAGCAGGTGCTGGAGTTCGCTGCCGAATACGCGCCGGATGTTGCGGCGGGGGTGATCGACTTCGAGGGTCTCCGCAGGTTTCGCGGTCCAGGGCTCGAGGAGCTCAATTCGGAACCTCGAAGCCGACCCGCGTTGGCCTACGCTGGTGCTAGCGTTCCTGCCGATCCTTTCTCCGACCTGAACCAGTGGTTGCTAAAGGTGCTCCTCGCGCCGGAGATACCCGACGAATACCTCTCTGCTCCGCGTCAACAGTACCGGAACGCCTCTGAGCTGGCAAAGACGGCGGGTGTATCGGTAGCGAGCGGATATCGATTCGTTCAGCAGCTACAGGCGGACGGCTATGTCGATGACTCGAAAGGGTACCTTCAACTGGTACGGCGCGGCAGCCTTTTCGGGCAATGGAAGGCCGCCGCCTCGCGGCGCGTCAAGGACGTACCTGTCCGACTTCTGGTCGGCGGGGATCCGCACGCGGCGGCGGCGAGCATCGCACGCGGGCGATCAGCTTGCCTGGGCTTGTTCGCGGCGGCAGATGCGATCGACGCCGGGTTCGTGGAAGGGGTTCCGCCTTATGTGTACGTCCGACGGCTCGGGAGGGAGGCTATCCGCGACCGGAGCAACCTCGTGCCGGCCGAGAGATATGAGGCGCCCGATCTCTTCCTGCGGAAGGCGCCTGCTCCCGAATCTATCTTCCGGGGCATGGTGGAAAGAGACGGAGTCTCAGTCAGCGATGTCATTCAGATCTGGCTCGATGCATCGGTGCACCCAACTCGCGGCCAAGAGCAAGCGGACCTGATTCGCCGTCGCATTCTGCAGGATGTCATCCCCGCAGAAAGCGACTGATGAAGGACATGGCGGCGTTCGCACGGCTCGTGGATGCCCTGCGCCCATGGCTCGAGAACCTCGTGGTCGTTGGCGGATGGTCACATCGGCTGCACCGGTTCCACCCGCTGGCGAATCCCCCCGCGTACTTGCCGCTCATGACGCGCGACGCGGACGTGGCGTTCTCTGAGAAAGCGTCGCTGGGTGGCGACATCGGCGAGGCGCTCCGGTTGGCTGGCTTCCGAGAGGATTTCTCGAGCGAGCACACTCCGCCGATCGTCCAATACCAGCTGGGCAGGGAGGGCGGCTTCTATGCGGAGTTCCTCGCTCCCCTCCGCGGGAGTCGCCATCGCCGCGACGGCAGCCCCGATGCAACCATCGAGCGTGCTGGCATCACGGCGCAGAAGCTACGCTACATGGAGCTGTTGCTAACGATTCCGTGGGTGGTGCGGCTCGGAAACGAAGTAGGGGTAGAACTCGAGCCACCGACCGAGGTGGCCATAGCGAACCCGGTGAGCTTCATCGCGCAGAAACTGCTCATCCGCAACGAGCGGCGGCCTGAAAAGCGTGCCCAGGACGCGCTGTATGTGCATGACACGATCGAGCTGTTCGGCGGAAATCTGGCCGCCCTTCGTGAGATATGGCGAGGAGGCATAGCCCCGCCCCTTCCTGCGAAGACGGCCCGCACGATCGAGGCATTGTGTGAGGAGCAGTTCGGCGCTGTGACGGATGTGATTCGAGCCGCCGCGCGCATCCCTCAGGACCGAGTCATTCGACCGGAGCGGATGCAGCAAGTCTGCGCGTTTGGGCTGGAGCAGATCTTCGGGATAGATCAGGCCGCGCTGCGCCAGGACGTCGCTGGTTGATCAGCGCAACGGTACGACGCCAGCGATATGCATTCGCCTCATTTGATGCCCAGATGGAACGAACCGCGCGTCCACCCGAACACCCGCCGCTGTCGTCGGACCAACTTCGACGTGGTCGAAGTGACCGCCGTGCCGTGTGATCAGGCCTTCGATCAGATAGAGCCGGGTCAGCCCATCAGTCAACCAGCCCTGCGCCAGATACTGATTGAGTATCTCGGGCAGTGTGGGGTATCGGTCCGGTACAGACATCAGGAGGAGCATGTCGTGCCGACTTCGCTCCCGGTCTACGGGCTCCCCGAACAGCATATGCGTGGCCCAGATCTCGGCTTGGCGGTCGGAGCCACCCCCCGCGCCGTAAGAGACCGGGGTCACGCCGGCGTCCGGTCCGAAATACTGCGACGGAAACGCACACGTAACCGTCGCCTCGTCCTCGTAAGTAAACGCCGTCTCCACCTGAACATCTGCAACCCGAACCGGGTGGGTCTCAACCCCCCACGTGAGCCGGTCTGCTCGAACACGTGAAGAAAACTGGCTCAGCTCGGAAATCGCCCGTCGGATGGAGCCCGTTCGCAACCGACCTGTGATCGTGATTTCACCTTGATACCCTCCACGCCGTGCCACGCGACCGGAAAATACGAGCTGTCCGAGTTTGATCCACGGCGTCGCCTGCTGGCTCGCCATCTCGCGCAGGCGGGTCTCCAGGGTATCAGTAAGATCTTGGACGGATGCATACTGAGCCCCTGCAACCTCGTTGTACAACGAGCCGATCCACGGTTGAGGTACCCATCGCGTTGCTGCCTGGGAACATCTGTGCTCTCCATCAGGAGGCGGGGAATGCTCCTTTCCTTGGCTCGTTCCCCTTCCTGATGCGTGGGTGAGAAGCCGGTGGAGTCCTGAACGCCGTAGGACGTTCCTGCGAGGAGCACGTAGATGGAACTCCGATCCACACCTTCGAGGTAGGCACGCCTCGGGTGCTGGTCACGCGGGGCAAGCTCTTCCCACATGACGGGAGTCCCTCCAGCCGCCCGGACCCAACTGCGAACGGCCTCGCGGGCGGGGCGCATCTCGTCATCCATCACCGAGCTGACGAACACGCCCTGACCCGACATCCACTCGCGGAAGCGCTGGGCATCGATTGGCGGCGGCGTTGCCGCGGCCTCGATGATCAGATCGCTCCAAATTGCCTCGTCATGCATCTGCCAGAAAACGTATGCTCATGCCGCTTGGTTCTATTACGACGTTCCACGACGCTCGGATCTACCGAGCGATCTACATACAGAACCTCACAAACGACTCGGAAGTGGCTCGGAAGCCCTTCGCTTCCGAGATGATCAGGTATTCCACTCTCCACACCCGGCCGGAGGTCTCGCGCAATCCTGCTGCTAGCAACCATGGTGGAGCAATGCCTACGGATGGGGGCTCAGAGTTGAGAGGGCGAATTTCCGGGGTTTGCCAGCCAAACCTATCCCAGCCTGGTTGGCTCACCCACACCGCTCTCCTACTACGTTCGCCCCGCCTCTCGAAGACCACTGATGAATGAGGAGTTGCTCGCGAGAGACTCTACAAACGGCCGCCAGGAACGCAGCTAGCGCCTCGGACGCTTAGAGAGTGGACCGCACGCGCTTCACGTGCGAGCGTGCCAGAGCCTCGCTAACCTCAAACTGATCCCCGATAGCGTAGGTGTCAGAAAGGACGCAATTGCGCAAGGCGGGTCGGGGCAGAAGGATCGCACCAGCGAAGACGTAAGCCTGCCATTCAGAGTCTTGGTATGGCTTAAGGTCGCGCCGCCTTGCACGTCTGAGGACAAGGTCATGAGGGCGGTGGCGGCCGGTTCTCACCTCGGTAGCATGGAGGACGGCGTGACCGAGTTCATGAGCGAGAGTTGAGCGTGCCCTCAGCGTTTTGGAGTTCGATTTCCCGAATATCCCGCCGCATTGGTTGCACTTCTCGTCCAACTTGTCCCTCCCCAACGGCGGAGGACGTACCTCAGAACTGGGCGCCGGGTGGACGAAATGGAGCCGCCAGCATCCAAAATGGCGCGGGGGAATGAGCGCCCAACACTGGGTTGCCCATGCTCGTTCTCTTCTTCTCTCCGCATCGAAAACGTGACGCGCTTCTCAGTCGCGATGAGCGGGGAGGCCAATTCGGCCCTTGTCGATCATCTCCTCCGGGATGACCGGCAGGAGGACCTGTGCTTCGCGACCTGGAAACCTTCCTCAGGCTTCGACCGATACTCAGCGCTCGTCGAGCAACTCATACCGCCTCGCACAGGCGAGCGACACGTTCACGGGAACGCCTCGTTTGAGCCGGACTATCTGCTTCGGGCGGCCGAGCACGCGGGGAAGACGGGGCGGGGCCTCGTGTTCGGCCACAGTCATCCTGGTGGGAGTGGATGGCAGGCGCTGAACTCTATCGATCGCGCAGCGGAAGCTCGCATTGCGAGACTATCGAGCGAGGTCACAGGCCTTCCTCTGCTCGGATTAGCGTTGGCGGGCGACCGCCGATGGTCGGCTAGGATTTGGACCGGACGCGGGAGAGCCATCGCACCCGTTGAATGTGAGTCGGTCAGGGTGATCGGAGATGTACTGTCGGTGACCTTCAATGACGGGATTTACCGGTCGATGAAGTCGCTCCAACACAGCTCCGAACGGTTCATACATGGGGGAGCGAATACGCAAGCGACTATATCGAGACTCCGTGTCGCCGTGGCCGGTGTTGGCAGCGTGGGTATGGCCATCGTCGACCTCCTCGCTCGCACGGGCGTTCAGTCGCTCGGGGTGTTCGACTTCGACTCGGTTGAGCTGATCAACCTTGATCGCCTCCGAGGAGCTGGACTCCTCGACGCATACCTGATGCGACCGAAAGTCCTGGTTGCCCGGCGGCTTCTTGATGAAGGTTCGACCGCTCGGTACCCGCGCCATGAGGTTCACGAGCTCAGCGTTTGTGAGCCAGAGGGCCTAAGCAGGCTCCTCGATTATGACCTGATCATCTCGTGCGTCGACCGCCCGTGGCCTCGGCATGTGCTCAATACGATCGCATATGCTGATCTCATACCGGTCGTGGAGGGAGGGTTGATCGCTTTCCAGAAGCCGGACGGTTCGCTGCGGAACGCATACTGGCGTTCAACTATCGTACGGCCGGGTCGACCATGCCTCGCATGCCTCGGTCAGTATGATTCTGCGCTGGTGCAGGTCGAGCGTGATGGCTGCCTTGATGACCCATCCTACATCGCAAACCTTCCTGATGATTCACCGGTCCGTCGACGCGAGAACGTCGCGGCAATCTCTGCCGCTGTGGCGGCAGCTCTCCTGCAGCAGTTCGTTTCGTACGTTGCCCAGCCCTCCGGCGTCGGTGATCCAGGACCGCTCCGCTTCAATTGCCGCGACCACACGGTCGAGAGAGATACCACGGTCTGTGTCCACGGATGTCCGTATCAAGGCAGTGTGGGGTGCGGGGATGCTCGATTGGATCCATCATCCCGGCACCACGCTGCAGAGCGAGCACGGCGACACCGCGCTGCTATGCCATTGATGACCCGAACGGCGCGGCGGGTCGACGATGAGTTGGTGCGAACGCGACGACTATTAGCTCGTACGATTCGCCAAGGCCGCCAAAGCTGAAGAACGATGCGGGGGTCGGCTGAGGCCCGAGGATACGAGCGTCGAACCAGTCGCGCGCGGTCCGGCTTCGGGAGTCCTACTCCGCCGGCTCAGCGCGAGCGCAACTGCGGTCGATTGAGTTTGCGAACCGCTCATTCAATACTCACCGACTCGGCAAGCCCCAGCTCCTGGAGGATCTGCCGCAGATCGCTCGCGAGGCCGGCCGCCGCATCGGCCGGGACGGTGACGGAGAATTCCAGCCCGATGCGGAGGTCCGAGCCGGATCGGAGCTTGGGCAGGATCTTTGTTCCGAGACGATTCCAAACCTCCGGCGGGATCACGCCTTCGAGTCGCATCGTCGTCGTGGAGCTCGGCTCCGGCCGGCCGATCTCGACGGGCGCCGGCTCGGGCTCCGGAATCGGCATCGCGCCAGGAACTGCCTCCGGGCGGGCCGGTTCGGTCTCTGCTGTCGCGGCTATCTTGAGCGTCTGGGCGGTCGTCTTCCTCAACAGGAACACGTCCGACTCGAAGGCCACCTCGTCCGCGGCCAGCGGCTCGTCGAACCACATACGCTCGTAAGTTCCGTCGGTGGCCTTTCCCGACCCAAGCCCGAAATCGCCGCGACCGACGAACTCGACGATCTTGTTCTTGAGTGTCGCGTCAGGATCGACGAGACGAGTAAGCGACCCGTTCAGGAAGCTCTGGCGCAAGCTGGCGAGAGGCCAGGCCCCGGACTCCTTCAGCGCCGGGGGCCAGTTCCGCTCGATATAGCCGGCACCCACCGACTCGTTGAGCAGCGCCTCCGATTTGAGCGCGGCCAACACACGCCCACACATCGTCTCCCCGCTCGACGAATGGCCTGCGCCGAGGTCGATGACCTTCAGGCCGTCCGGTTCCTGACCATCGGCAATGACCGCGAAGCGGAAGTCTCCCCACACTTCGTCCTTCGCGATATCGTCCGCCTCCTTGACCTTCGACTGAAGCTCGATTCGGTCGGCGCGATCGAAATCACCGCCCAGTGTGCCTTCCGCGACCTCCCGGGCTACGCGCTTCCAGGCCAGGGCCAGCTCGACCTTGTCACGCAGATCGCGGCCTGCCTTCTTGAGACACCAGACGAGCGCTCCCGGGTAGAGCCGCGGTGACTTGCCGCGTTGCTTCGTCCACTCCGCAAGCTGGGTTCGGAGGTCACCACTTCCTGTCCATTCCAGGGCGGGGTCCGCCACAACCAGGGTTAGCCGCGGCGTGTCGGGAATCTCGGCGCCGTCGCTCGGGAATGCGATGACCGGTATGCTCGCGCCGCGCTGGAACTCGTCTTCGACGAGCCTGCGGATCGCCGGTTTGACGTCCGTCTCCTCGTCCAGCGAAGCCCGACGGTCGCTCACCACCTTCTTCATCGTCGGCTGATAGCCGATCCGGAAGCCATCGGAGCCCGCTTTACGCACGAAGTACGAGCGGTCCTCGAGGCCGAAGGCCGCGCTGTCGATCGACGTCGTGTCCATCTCCGGTTCGCCGAGGGCGAAGCGCAGCTCCGGCAGGTGCGCAACCTTATCAGTCTGCCCGCCGGACGACTCGAACAAGATCGCCGTACCAACGCGGCGGTGGATGTCTCGTAGAGGCCCTCGGGTATCGGCATCGAGGGCCCTGCTGTGTGCCTGCTCGCCAGCAATATCGGTGTCGATCGCCGCGACCAGCCGAGACTCGCCGAGCTGCCCGAGCACGACGCTGCGGAAGCCGGGTTCCGACAGTGGTGCGGAGCCGAGCGTGATCAGTGGTTCGGTGCGTGCCTTGGTGAACCCATCCTGCGCCGCCAGAGAGATCCACTGTGCCAGCATCGCGAGCGTACCGCGCGTCTGCTGGTACTGTGGCAACGACTGCCACTTGCGCTGGAAGACCGAGAGCGTCGCGGGGTGGAATGGATAACACGCCTCGAAGCGATGCTGCAGGAACTCGCGCGCTTTAGACTCGGTTGCGGTCGAGTCCACCGCCGTCCACTCGGGGGGGAGCTGCGCCCGCCGCTCGAAGCACCAATCACCGAACTGTCTCGCGATGTTGCGCCGGATCTTCTCGCTCCCGAGGTCCTGGAAAAGTCGCCGCCGCACGACCTCGCTAATCTCCGTCTCGTCGTTGACGATGAGGTCCTTGGCCACGCGTCGCACCACCTTCGAGATCTTCTCCTGCCATTCCTTATCCCAGTCCGTCAGCTCCACCTGACTGCGCGGGAGAGAGATCACGCAGGCGCCGTGAGTCATACCGGTGGTGGCAACGGTCAGATTCTGAATGAAAGCGTGGAAGGAGTCGGTGGCCCCGCGGTGGCGATTCAGGTAGTTGAGCACCTCGTCGAAGAGCAAGAGCACGGGCGCTCCGGCCGCCTGGAAGATCCGCGCGATGGCTTCCGTTCCAGGGGGTGTTGTCTTCGCAGCCGAGCCCAACTCGGCGACGCCCGCATCTCCAGCGAGTTGGCGCGCGATGTCGATCCAGGGAGACTCGCGGCCTTCCCGCGGGTCCCACGCATTCCCCACAAAGACAGCAACCTTCCCTTGCGGCACCGACGAGAGGCCCGCCTCGCGGACCAGGTCGGCCACGCCACTGTGCCCCGCCACCGCATCGCCGTTCTTCACCAGGTGGTAGAGCGTCGTCAGTGTGTGCGTCTTGCCGCCCCCGAACTGGGTGACAAGCGTGAGCACGGGGGCGGTGTTGTCGGTGCGCCCGGAAAGCCGCCGCAGCACCATTCCCGCGTGCTCGCTCAACGCGCGCGTGAAGCAGGTGCGGGCGAAGAACTGGGCAGGATCGCGATAGTCTTCCGGCGCCGTCCCCGAGACTACCTGCTCCAGCGCGATCGCGAACTCATCGGGGTTGAACGAGCGACCTTCGCGGACCTCCTTACGCGGCGTCGCGACCTTGTACCAGGGTTCCATCCTTCTCAG
>WHSP01000014.1 GCA_009380025.1 Gemmatimonas sp.
TAGCTCCGCCCGGCGCCCGTCCTCCCGCCCCTGCGACTCGACCCCTACCCGGCCCCTGACGCCATGGCCTGCCTCTCCGGCTCGCCCGAAGCGATCCGCGTGACCCGCCTCGCATCCACACGCAGATCCCCTCACACCCTCGGATTCGCTTGACCCACCTCGGCTCCCTCGCGTATCCTGCCGGAAGGGCCGAATATGAGCCGAAAGAGCGTTTGGATTTCCTATCCCTTATCCCTTATCCCTTTATCCCTTATCCCTTATCCCTTCATCCAGCGGCGTGCTTGACACAAGAGCGTCGAAAGCTTGACCTCGCCAGCGACGGCATGTACTCTTCGCCGTAGGAGCCAAGATTGCCGGGCTGTAGGATCAAGCTTGTCCGAAGGCGTTTGGATTCCTGTCCCACCCCCAATTCCCCCCCTTTTCTTTGATCTAGGTCCTACAGCAGTCGTGTCTCGGTAATCGTCGAGTAGCACTGGTTGTAATGGGCCAGTTGTCGAGGTCTGACGGCCGATGCCAGGAAGATGCTTCATACGGGCACCTTCTCGACAGGGTGAGTGAGGTCCAAGCTTCATAGACTCGTGTAGAGGCCGTGCTCCAGTTCGAGCCGCTTCTTCAACGCCCACCGCAGGTGCGTCGAGATCGCGTTCCAGATCTGGGTCTTCACCCCCCGCGTTCGCTGCCGTTCGCATCATCACCTTCACTCGACGGAGGATCGACCATGATCATCCCTTTGGTACGATCGCGAATGTTGGCCGCTTCGGTCGTGCTGGCCCCCCTCACGGTGCTGCTCGCCCCATCTCTGGAGGCGCAGGGCACGGTGACGGGAACGGTGGTGCAGGCGAGCACATTGGAGCCGATTTCCGCTGTGCAGCTCTTCATCGAGGGTACCGAGATCGGCATCTTGAGCGGGCCTGGTGGGGCCTTCACCATCTCGAATGTGCCCGTGGGGACGCACGTACTCGTAGCGCAACGGATCGGGTTCGAGCCGCTGCGGCAGGAGGGTGTCACGGTGACGCAAGGTCAATCGACCAACCTGCAGTTGACGATGAGCACGGCTGCCCTGGCACTGCAAGGGGTCGTGGTGACCGGCCTAGTGGATCCGGTCCAGGGGGTGCTCTCTCCGATCGCCGTGGCCAGCGTGACCCGTGAGATGATGCCCGTCGTGCAAACGGGGGCCGCGATCCAGAGCCTCCAGGGGGTGGTCCCTGGGCTCCAGATCGTGCGACCCAGCGGGCAGCCTGGTGAGGCCCCGACGATGATGCTCCGGACGCCCACGAGCATCCGTTCGAGATCGGCTCCCGGGGAGAACACGTTCAGCGGCTCAAATGCCGGCCAACTAGGAACGGGCGCTCCCCTGATCGTGGTCGACGGGGTGGTCCTGGGAGGGGGTGGAACCCCATCCACGTTGGACATCGAAGGGATGGACGTCGAGAGCATCGAGGTGATTCGAGGGGCTGCCGCTTCCTCACAGTACGGTTCGCGAGCGGCGGCGGGAGTGATCGCCATCACGACCGCGCGGGGCCAGGGAATCCCCCTGGGGCAGACGCGGTTCAGCGCTCGCACCGAGATGGGGGTGAGCCAGGCAGTCGAGGGCACCTACATCTCGAGGTTCCATCACTACCTGATGGACCCGACGAACTCGTACTACGTGAACGCGGAGGGTCAGGAGGTGCCCCGCGACCAGCGTGTGACTCCGCCGCTGCACCAGTCCTTCCTGGACCGGCCCTTCCCCGGTGAGACGTATGACAACCTGGGAGCGGTCACGCGGCCCGGAGGATTCAGGTCGTACAACGTCGGGATTCAGGGCAACGAGGTGTCGACGAACTTCGCGATCTCGATGAACCACAACGAGGAGCAGGGTGCGCTCGTCAACAACGACGGCTATACCCGAAGCAGCTTCCGCATCAACCTCGACCATCGGTTCCAGGACAACCTGAGCCTCGGGACATCGTTCTTCCACAGTCGTGACGGACGCGACGAGATCTTCGGAGGGGCAGGCGACGTCTTCGAGGACGCCGTCTTGGCACCTACCGACGTCGATTTCGGTGCGAAGGTGGATGGCCAGTACGTTCAGCAGCCGGATCCGACGCTGCTCTTGCAGAATCCTTTGTGGGCGCAGGCCACCCGGGATGCGGAACGGAGGGGAACGCGGACCCTCGCGAGCGGCAGGCTGACGTTCAGTCCCGCCTCGTGGATCAGCTTCGTGGCAGGCGCTGGATACGATCGGTCGGATCGGACCACCCGGGAGTTGATCCCCAAGGGCACGCCCGCGGATGTGGGCTCCGAGCTGGGATCGTCGGACGGCTCGCTCGACATCCAGGACATGCTCACCGACACCTATAACGCGGACGCGCAGGTTTCGCTGCGGCGCGACTTCGGGCTTCTCAACGTACGGACGACGGTGCGAGGCCTCGTCGAGCACGACCGCGAGATCCTCAGCGGAAGGTACGGCGAGGGGTTCACGGTCGAGGGCGTCCCCCACTTCTCCGCGATCCCGCCCGATCGTCTCGAGGTGTTGTCCTGGGATACGGAACGGAATGCGTTGGGAATGCTCTGGGACACTGCGCTCGACTACGACACGAAGTACGTCCTGAGCGGGGTCCTCCGCAGGGACGGGAGCTCTCTCTTCGGGCCGGACAACCGCTGGCACAACTATTATCGGATTGCGGGAGCCTGGCGGGTGGGTGAGGAGCCGTGGTTCAACATCCCGAACGTGAGCGAGTTCAAGTTGAGCCTCGCCCGCGGCACGGCGGGCGGCCGACCCGGTCAGATGTGGCAGTACGAGACCTGGGAACTGCAGGATGGCGTTCCGCGGCCCGGTACGCTGGGGAATCGCTTCCTCCGGCCGGAGCACACGGTCGAGAATGAGCTGTCGCTGAACGCCATTCTCTACGATCGCGTGGGGATCGTGCTGACGCACGCGCGGCAGCGCACGACCGATCAGTTGATCGATGCGCCTCAGTCGACGCTGACGGGTTATGTGGACCAGTGGGTGAATGCCGGGACCCTCGAGGGCCACAGCACGGAGATCCAGATCGAAGGGCAGCTCATCCAGGAGGCGAACTTCGGGTGGACCTCCATGCTGGTCGGCGATTACTCCTACGCCGAGATCACCGAGTGGCCGCTCCCCTGCCGTACTAACATCGCGTGGCGGAAGTTCTGCGAGGGAGAGCCGGTCTACGGTCGCTTCTCCCTGTACGTGGTGCACGACACCGGCGAGCGCGGCGGCCTCGAGGGCGAGCTCGCGAGGCACCACGGCGGCAAGGCCCTTCCGTACATCGACGAGTTCATGTTCAACGACGAAGGGATGGTCGTCTGGGTCGGCGAGGGGAACCACTACACCGAGGGAGTCGACAAGAACCTGTGGGGCACCACCAAGGAGATCGAGGGAGTCGTGTATAATTGGGGTGCCGCGTTCCAGGAGCGGGACGAATTCGGCAATCCCTTCCGCCAGCTGGCGGGCACGGGAAACCCGTATAGCCTCGGGTGGATCAACAGCTTCCGGTTGGGAGCCAACCTCACCTTCAGTGCGCACCTGCACGGTTCGGTGGGAGCCGATGCACACAACCTGGCTACCCGGAACCTGATCAACAACCGCAACTCCTACATCATGGACGCGGGCGGCAAGCCGGTCGGGCTGAAGAAGCCGATCTCCTACTACGCGGCATCGATCGTCGGCAACACGAACTACTACGTGGAGAGGGCGAATTATCTGAAGCTGCGAAGCCTCGCGGTGAACTATCAGATGGGCCAGGAGCAGCTCGCGCGATTCGGTCTGGGGGGCATGGGGATGGAGACCCTCACGCTCGGCTTGGTCGGGCGAAACGTGTTTACTGTCTCGACCTTCAGCGGTTTCGACCCGGAGGGTGCGTTGAACCTTGCGACCGGGGTGAACTCCCAGACCGTCCCATACCCGGCGACGCGGACCCTGACCGCGTCGGCTTCCGTCACGTTCTGACCTGGCAACCACACGTTCAAGGGGTTCTTGACCATGTCGAAAGCTACAAGACGGGCGGAAAGGGTCCGCAGGTTTGCGCTCGTGGCCGCGCTGCTCCTCTCGGGGACGGCCTGCAAGGACTTTCTGCAAGTTGACAACCTGATGATGCCCGACCGGGAGCGCGCCACCTCGAACCCGGAGGACCTGGAGGCGCTCATCGGCGGGATCTTCTATCCCACCTTCTACAACGCGTGGAACGAAGGCACGCACGCGACGAACCTGTGGCCGCCCGCGGCCTCGGAGCAGACGGCGACCCTGAATAGCACGGGGGACTTCCAGTTTGCGTTCGAGTTGCAGGAGCCGAGGAGGGCTCACGACAACACCACCGACATCTCCGCCGGAGCAGGCCCTCACGGGCCGCGGAATTTCTGGTCTGGTGTGGGGAACGCCGCGACGCAAGCGTACAATGGCCTCATCGCGCTGAACGAGGGCGCGGTGATCATGGACGGGGACGTGGACGTCACCGATCGGGCTTGGGCCTACGCCCTGTTCATGCGGGGCTGGACATGGGGCTACGGCGGCCTCGTCTTCGATCGCTTCCACATCCTACCCGAGACCACGCCGCTTCCGGCTGATCCGGCAGCGTTGCGCGACCTCACTCTATCATCCCTCCGGCCTTACCCGGAGGTGATCGAGGCGGCCGTGGCTTCACTCGAGGAAGCGATCGAAGTAGCCCAGCAGAACCCGTCGGTCGTGCGTTTTCCCACTCTGTCGGAGTCGCCCCTGTGGTTCGGTACGGCGACACCCGTGTCGAATACGCAGTTCATCCAGATGGCCAATACTCTGGCCGCGCGGCTGCTCGTTCTGAGCGCCAGGACCCCGGCGGAGCGGGCGCAGCTGGACTGGGCTCGGGTCCGGCGGTTCACTCAGAACGGGCTCACGGAGGACTTCGAGGTTCAGCGGACCGCTCAGCGGACCAGCCTGTATCTCCTTCGGATCCAGAACAACGACCCCAGCTATACGAGCAACCAGCGTCTGGACTACAGGATGATCGGGTTGGCGGATCAGTCCGGCGCGTACCAGAACTGGATCAATTCGCCGATTCAGGATCGCACCCGGTTCGACATCGTGACGCCGGACCGCCGGATCACCGGGCCTCAGGGACCGACCTCCGGCGGGGCGTATACCCGGTACAGGGTGGACAACAACGGGTTCGCGCTGGACCGGGGCGCCTATCTGTTCTCGGCCTATCAGTGGGCGCGCCACGCGAAGCGCAACAACCTCGAGGGAGACGGGCTGGTGGACACGGGGGCGCAGAGTGGGGTGCATCCGCACATCACCGTGGACGAGAACAATCTGCTCGCCGCGGAGGCGGAGTACTACCTGGGCAATCGGGCCGCTGCGGCGGAGCTGGTCAACATCACGCGCCAGCGCAGCCACACGATCGACGGGGTCGAGTACCCCGGGCTTCCCCCGGTCACCGCGGCGGGTGTTCCGATGGTCGATGGTCAATGCGTTCCTCGCACGGACTTCACCGGAGAGTGCGGCGACCTGCTGACCGCGATCCGATACGAGCGGATGCTGGAGCTGACAGGCCTCGATCCAATCCGAGGCTATGCGGATTCCCGCGGTTTCGGGATCCTCGCCGACGGGTCGTTGCTGCAGTGGCCGGTACCCGGCAACGTGCTCGAGTTGTATGACGTGGAATACTACACCTATGGTGGCGTAGGGACCGAATTCGGGGCGGCGTTCGCCCCCGTTACCGGCCCGTGAAGGGGCCTCTGCGCTCGTTGGTTCAGCGCGCGGGGTCGGCGTGCGAGCAGTTAGGGCCTGTCGGTCGAGGTCTCGTGAGGAGAGGTCCGCGATCACCGCCCTCCGCAGGAGTGGGGGCCGAGCAACCATAGGAGACGTCCTGATGAAGAGAGTATTTGCAGGCGCTGCGGCGGCGTTGATTCTCGCCGTGCAACCGTTGTCCGGGCAGCTCTGGGAAGCTGGGCTGCCCGGGGACGATATCGGGTCTCTGGCGGTCAACTTCGGTGTCCTTTCGCCGACGACCGAGTTCCCGGACGATGGCAGTTCTTTCGATCAGGGTACCGGATTCGGGATGGCCCTCACATACTGGCCATCCGATCACTTCGGTCTGCGCACGCACGTGATGAGGGGAGAAACACCGGGGAACCACGGGAATCTGGCTCCCTGTCCTCCAACTCCCTGTTCGGCAGTCGGGTATCAGGAGCCGGTGGTATGGCATTACTCCGCGGAGGCGGCGGTGCGCCGTCCGATGGGCGGTGCCGGGTTCGCGTGGTTCCCGTACGCGAGCGCCGGAGTGACCGGCAAGAGTTACCGATGGAGCATCGATCGTCCTCGGGTCGGGTACACCGGGGGGGGCTGGACGGCCGCGGGAGGCATCGAGGCGCGTACGGGCGCCACCGGGCCCCTCGGGTTCATGGCGGAGGTCCGCACCTACCAGACCAGGTTCCAGACCTTGGGAAAGAACCAGGGTCAATCGGATTTCGCCTTGACGGCGGGGGTTACGCTGAGCAGGTGAAGCATCCCCTCCCTTGCCTGCAGGCAATCTTACGGTAGATTGCCTGCAGCGTGCGATTGCGCACGCGGTGGATAAATTTGCGGTCGCTTGCAACCACCTAAAAAAATGCTAAAGTGTCGGACAGCACCACCTTACGGTGAGCGGGCCCCGCACTTCGAGAGCGGGGCCCGTTTCGTATTGGCCAGCCGCAGGCGGCCCACCACATCGGCAGGACGATCCGTGACAGAATCGACATATCTACGCGCGCTCCGGGAACGGGTGCTCGTCTTCGACGGTGCGATGGGTACCTCGATCCAGGGGTACGACCTGACGGCCGAGGACTTCGGCGGGGCCGAGCTGGAGGGGTGCAACGACTATCTGGTGATCACCCGGCCGGACGTGATCGAGGAGATCCACACGAGCTTCCTCGAGGCCGGGTGCGACGCGCTGGAGACGGACACCTTCCGCTCGAACCGGATCACGCTGGGCGAATACGGCCTGGGGGAGCGGGTGCGGGAGGTCAACGTGGCCGCGGCGCGAATCGCCCGGCGCGCGGCGGACCGCTTCACGACGCCCGAGCGTCCCCGCTTCGTGGCGGGCTCGATCGGCCCGTCGGGCTTCCTCCCGTCGGCCTCGGACCCGACGCTCGGGAACATCACCTTCGCCGAGCTGGTGCCCGTCTTCGCCGAGCAGGCGAGGGGCTCGTGGAAGGGGGCGTGGACCTGCTCCTGATCGAGACCTCGCAGGACATCCTGGAGGTGAAGGCGGCGATCTTCGGATGCCGTCAGGCAATCGCGGAGGCCGGCCGCCCGGTGGCGCTGCAGGTCCAGGTCACGCTCGATACCTCCGGGCGGATGCTGCTCGGAACGGACATCGGCGCGGCGCTGACCACCCTCGAGTCGCTGCGTGTGGACGTGGTCGGCCTCAACTGCTCGACCGGGCCGGAGCACATGCGGCAGCCGGTGCGCTTCCTGGGCGAGAACTCGCGCCTGCCGATCTCGGTCATCCCGAACGCCGGCATCCCGCACAACGAGGGGGGGCAGGCCGTCTACCCGCTGGAGCCGACGCCGTTCGCCGATCAGCTGGAGGAGTTCGCGCGCGAGTTCGGCGTTTCGGCGGTCGGCGGGTGCTGCGGCACGACGCCGGAGCACATTCGGCAGCTCGTGGAGCGGGTCGCGGGGCTGAAGCCGAAGGAGCGGGCGGTCACCCCGGTGCCACGGCTGTCGTCCGCGATCCGGGCGATCGAGCTCGTCCAGGAGCCGCGGCCGACGATGATCGGCGAGCGGGTCAACGCCCAGGGCTCGCGCAAGATGAAGCGCCACCTGCTGGAGGACGACTACGACGGGGTCCTCGAGGTGGCGCGCGAGCAGGTCGACGGCGGCGCGCACGTGCTCGATGTCTGTGTCGCGCTGACGGAGCGGCAGGACGAGGACGTCCAGATGCGGACGGTGGTGAAGCTGCTCTCGCAATCGGTGGAGGCGCCGGTCTGCATCGACTCGACCGAGGGGAACGTCATCGAGGCTGCGCTGGAGCAGACCCCCGGGCGCGCCATCGTGAACTCGATCAACCTGGAGAACGGGCGTGAACGGGTCGACGCCGTGCTGCCGCTCGTGGCAGCGCACGGCGCCGCGGTGATCGCGCTCACCATCGATCGCGACCTCGACGGGATGGCGAAAACGGCGGAGACGAAGGTGGAGGTCGCGCGGAAGATCCATCGGATCGCGACCGAGGAGTACGGCCTCGGGCCCGACGCCCGGATCTTCGACGCGCTCGCCTTCACGCTCGCGACGGGTGAGTTCTCGTCTCTATCGTCGGAGTCGTGGGTTCGTGCTCGTCTCCTGCCCGCAGGCCGGGCCCGTTTCTATTCAACGACACGAGGCTCGCGGTCAGGGACCACGTTGGGCCCTTCTGCCCGGGGAGCTTTGACCACAGGGTGTGGGAGGCTGGGCTGAGAACGCCTTCAGACGATAGGCTCCGTGCGAGACCCGCTCGATGGAGCCCGCTCTGGAAGGCAATGCAACTGCTAGCGGACGATCGCGCTTCCCGTGCCTGGGGAGGTGGTGAAAATACCGCCGTTGGCGTTCGGCAGTCGGATAGAGGACGTCGGAGGCTAAGTGCACGAAGGCCAATCGTGCGACTCGTGGGCTGGGACCGGTGGAGGCGTTCGCCTGTGAAGAGCCGAGCCTCACTCTTCGCGCATGGTGATCATCGGATCAACCCGGGTGGCGCGTCGCGCCGGAACGTAGCTGGCGAGCCAGGCGACTGCGCTGAGGATCGCGACGACGCCGGCGAAGGTGAGGGGATCCGTCGGCGTGACACCGGAGAGGAGCCCGCGCAGGAGTCGGGACACGAGGAATGCCCCACCGATGCCCACCACCAGGCCTGCGAGCGTCGCCACCAAGACGCTCCGCTGCAACAAGTTCCGGACTTGGCCTGGCGCGGCGCCCAGCGCCAGCCGGATCCCGGTCTCACGGGAGCGACGCGCGACCGCGTAGGAGACGACTCCATAGATGCCGACCCCGGCGAGCAGCAGCGCAACCACGGCGAAGGTGCCGAGCACCAGCATGGTGAAGCGGCGGTCAGCGACGGAATCGACCAGCCGTGCGCGCATGGTCGCGAACTCCGCCGGGATCTCAGGGTCCAGCGCGCGCAACCGCGCCCGGGCCGGACCCACGAGGCTCGCAGGCGAACCGGCGGTCCGCAGGGTGACGACAGAGGACCACGCACGGTCGGGCCGCTGCAGGTAATGGACATAGATCTCCGGTTCGGCGACGTCCAGAATCCCCCCGTGGCGGGCGTCACCGACGACGCCGACGATGGTAATCCACCGGTCAGGGTAGAGCCAGGAGTCGTTCGCGAGGTTTCGCACCCGTTTGCCGATAGGATCCTCCCCCGGCCAGAGTCGCTCAGCGAGGGTTTGGTTGATGAGCGCGACGTCACCCACGCCCGCGCGATCCTGGTCGGCGAAGAGTCTTCCCCGGAGCAAAGGGACCCCCATGGCTGCGAAATAGCCCTCGCTGGCGACCCGGTAGCCCGGATAGACCCCGATCTCATGCGTGTTTCCCTGCCCCTCGACTTCGAAGCTACCGTTGTGGGTCATGCCGCCGAGCGGAAGATGCTGGACCAACCCGACGGCCTCCACACCCGGGATCCTCTCCAGCTCGAGGAGCAGCTCTTGGTAGTACGCGGCGCGCGCCGGGTCATCTGGGTATCTCGATTGGGGAAGGGAGACGTCGATCGTGAGAACGCCGGTGGGATCGAAACCGGTGTCGACGCCGAGCACCTCCCAGAAGCTCCTCAGAAGGAGCCCGGAACCGACGAGCAGCAGGATCGTCAGCGCGACCTCCACGCCGACCAGGGTTCCCCACACGCGTTTGCCCGAACCGCCCGAGTTCCCGCGATTGCTGGAGCGTAAGGTCTCGCCTGCACCCGACCTCGAGGTACGAAGAGCCGGGAAGAGCCCGAAAAGCACTGCGGCAATCACCGCGACGATCAGGGCGAAACCGAAAAAAGCGCCGTCGAGACGGACGCCCCCCGTCGCGAGAAGGGCTTCCGGTCCGTTGCAGCTCTCGTCTCCGGATGTAAACTCGCTGCCACTGGGACTACCGATCAGATCGTCGTGTCGATTCCCGCAGAGCTCAGAGAAGAGCTAGGACCCGCCCTTCGAGCCTCCCTGGAACCACACGTGTTCACCGTTCGAAACGAACCCATCTTCGACGTTGCCTATCTTGATCCAGAAGACCCTGCATGGTCGGACCTGAGGCTCATGCGCGGAATCCTCCTCGTCGGCGGAGCGACCGACCCACAGGTATCGGAGGCGCTCGCTCAAGCGGACGATCTCGGTGCCATCGACCCGCCGGCTGTCCTTCAAATAGCAGACGTTTGGGCAAAGCGGCAAATCGTGACCGTCGCACTACTTCCGCCGGATGCCGAGCGAAACGAGATCATCGCGCTGCTCAGCGAGGTGGGAAACGTGTATCTGCGCCAGTTTCAAGAGCAAATGGAGGTTAGTGCGGCCATTCTGGGCAGCGGCTGGATCGATCATGCATCTCGGCGGGATCTCGGATTTCGACTCTTTCTACCTGCCCAGTTCGGCTATGAGACCCCGGATGCAGGTGTTCATATCTTCCAGCAGGCGGACGAGACTCCGGCCTCGCCAGTCATTCGCACCATCACGATAGCGTTCCGGCCCATCGGGGAGGTCGACTGGTCGGCAGAGGGCGCGGTTGAATGGAGATCCGAGCTGGGACGTCGGCACGGCCGGCCCCCGCAGGTGACGGAGGCACATCCGCCCGCCTTTCACGGAGTACGGGCGTCGGGCCGGGTCATCGGTGTGCGAGGTGTGTGGTCGAATCCGGAAGGCGAACGGCCGGCTGCCGGGCCATTCGTGGCTCAGATGATGGAGTGCTCCGACGGGCTGTATTTGTCGGATGCCCGGCTATACGCTCCAGCCACATATAAGTACGATCTGATGCACCAACTGGATCAGATGCTGAGCACGTTCAGGTGTCCCGCATCTGTCGGCGAGGAATCGATAGAGGGGTCTTCCCGGTGACCGAACGGTCGATTGTCTGGCCGGGGAGAAGGGAACCAAAAAGAGACCGGTTCGCGGCATGGGTGCGTCGCCAATCTCGGGATCTTCCTCCCTTGAGGATCCGGGGTATGTCGACATGCTATCTCCTGTCCCTTCTTGTACCCTTTGTTCGCAGCCCATAACGCTTGCGGGTCTAGTCGGTGGAAGTCCGGCTGTGGAATTGGCTTTGAGCCCACGTCGTGATATCCGACATCTTTCGGGGTGACGCGCGTGGGAGAGCTCGGGGCAAGCGAACAGATCGTAAATCGGGATCAACTCGGCGCATCCGGGTGCTCGTTGCCGGCCGGTATTTTCTCTTGTTTGGCGAGATTGAAATACCCCTGCCCTGCAAGAATGCGAGCTCCGGATGCATCGTACTTTACAGCTGTACCAACGAGTTACGAATTTCGGACTGTCACTGGCTAGAAGTCTCCCTCGACACAGTACGGCAGGCTCCACAGGGTAACCTGGAGGATCACGGATTTGACCCAGGCGGCGTGCATCTTGTCGACTTCGTCCAGGGCGTGCCCTTTCTTCTCCAGGAAGGGCCTGAGCGTGGTTGTGATCGGTACCACCAGCGGCGGTAGATAGCGATAAGGGATGTGGTCGATCGCGTCCACCCGGTCCGTGCGGTTCTTGCCGCTCCGGTGGTGCCGACGTCCGATCTCGAGTTGGTAGTCGAGCCAATGCTGATCATATTGGGCTGCGGCGGTGTCAAGAATCCACTGCTCGAACCGCTCCCGTACCCGATCCAAGTACTCCGGGATAGGCTGGCGGTCGGAGACGCTCGTGAAGTAGTACAGAAGGTGAGAGTTCGATCCGACGAAGTCGTACCACACGTCGAGAATCGCGTCCGTCTGGTCCTTGAGAATCGGGAGAGATGCACGTAGAGAGCGGACATCCTCATCACCGAAGAGGGCTGTGGTTTTCATGAGCTCGAAGTCGGCCAGGCTCACAGTGGGACCGTTGGGTCTGCTTTCGTGTTCCGCCATGATGAATCCGTCCTTTGCCGGGCGATGGGAACGAGTGAACTAGCACAATCTCTTGCGGGTTCGGACGCCACTGCAAGGAGGGTACACTTTGGTAAGGAGGTAACCGAATGGTAAGAATTCCGGCGAGCCCTTCGTCCCCGTCGGGCCGTAACCTGGCGAGGCATGAGGGCCTGCAGCAGGTGACCGAGATCCTGCGGTGTAAGTGGACGATCGCGATCCTCGACCGGGTCGCTGGTGGGATCAATCGACCCGGCCGCCTCGAGCGTTCGCTCCCGGGCCTGACGACAAAGGTGCTGAACGAGCGGGTCAAGAAGCTGGAGGGTCTAGGGGTCCTTCGGCGGCGGTCCTATCCGGAGGTGCCACCCCGCGTCGAGTATGAGCTCACGGATCGGGGTCGCGAGCTCGTCGATCTCGTCGAAACGATCGTCGAGTTCGCGGACGACTGGGACCCAGAACCCGCTGGCGTCTGAGATCTCAGCATGAGCTGAGCACACTGATTCGCCTCTCGGAATCGTTGCGACCGGACTCAACGCGCCCGGCAGCCCGGAGTACGAATCGATCTGCAAGGGCCCGCCAGAGCCTGGCTGGACTTGATCCGGGGGCAGCGAATCCGGCCTGAGACCGCAGGCGTCCCGCCCGCAGGCGAGATTCGTCCGATGGCCCGCGAGTCAGACTCCCGGGAGCCCGAGGAACGGGCGGCCTTAGGAATCAGCATAAGTGCGGCTTCCACGAAGCTCATAGGTGGTGGAGTTCACTTCGGAGAGCAGTGAGGTTGCGAGTGGGAGCGCCTTCGTCGAATCTTGGAGAACGCTCTGACGAGGCGAGCCGCTTTGACCTCGGTTTGGCAATCCGCGAAGGGATTCAATGCCTGCGGAATTTCACGACCTCGTGCCTTGATGACGCCCTTTCCTTGTTCCGCTTCTACCAGCGACTCGGCGAGGCCGCAATTGCGCAAGTCGCCGACGAGGAGCTCACGCGAGTGCTCGACCCCGAGATGAACTCGATCACTCAAACCGTCAAGCATGTCGTCGGAGATCCCCAAAGCTTCGCAGTTGATCCAACTTTCCCGCCCGCCTCCACGCTCGTCGCCACGAACGCGTCGTCCTCCGGCGAGAAGGCAACGCGGTACATGTAGTTCGTCCTCCTTCATCACGCGATCCGCTCGACTCGCTCGATACGGATCTCGGTTGCCGTGTGATCCGCCTGCCACGCATCGTAACCGGCCTGCATCCGGATCCAGATCCCTGCACTGCCACCGTAGGCCTGGGCCAATCGGATCGCCAACGCGGGCGAGATCGCGGCGCGAGCGTTGATGACGCTCGAGAGATGCTTGCGGCTGACGCCCAGGTGCTTGGCCGCCGAGGTGATCGTTTGTCCCGTGGGCTCGATGCACAGATCGAGGATGCTCTCGCCGGGATGAGGTGGATCATACATGCGCATGGGCGCCCTCCCTTCAGTGGTAATCTTCGTAATCGATATCGATGAACGAGCCATCCAGATCGACGCACCAGGTTACGCGCCAGTTCGCGCGCACGGTGACGGCATAGGTATCGCTTCGATTGCCCTTTAGCCGATGAAAGTGCAAGCCAGGTTGGTCGAGCTCTTCCGGCTTCTTGGCGTCGTCGAGTCGTGCCAGAACTTCACGGAGGCACCTGCGCTGGAGGGAGCCAGAATGTCACACGTCCGGGTCTTGAACCTCATCCTGATTGTGCCCTCACTCGTGCTGGTCGCATGCGACGAGGGGCGCTCCGCTGGCGCTACGGCGCCGCTCGTGCGCGACAGCTCGGGCATTACGATCGTCGAGAACGTGGCTCCGAGGTGGAGAGCCGGGGAGGAGTGGCGACTTTCTCCAGATCCTCTGGTGATCGGGTCACTGGACGGACCACCCGGATACCAGTTCTTCCGGGTTGATGCAGCGATCCGTCTGACGGATGGCCGAATCCTTGTCGGTGATCAGGGCAGCGGCGAGCTCCGTTTGTCTAGCGGAAACGGCGAGTACCTCCAGACATTGGCGAAGCAGGCAGTGGTCCGGGGGAATATCGGGATATTGCGGCAATCCACGAGTTTGGCGATTGCCTCTTCGTGGTCGATCTAGCGCAGCGGCGCGTCTCGGTGCTCAATCTCGATGGGCAGTTCGCGCGATCATTTCCAATCCCGCTTCCAACGCCGACACTACACTGACGTAGGCAACGTCGGCCGTGGCAATCGCCTGCCGAGCTGCGGTTTTCAAACGGGGACTGTCTTCACGCCACCAGATTGCGATGGAGGTGTCGAGCAGAATCATCGGGACCCATCTGACGCCGTTCCACCGTACCACTCCGCCAGCTCGTCCCTGAAACTTCCTGGTCGAAATCTTCCGACATCCAGACCTTGCCTTCCCACCCGCCTGGCTTCCGCGGCTGCTTCGACGCCACCAACGCGACCAGCCGCGCTGTGGGTTTGCCACCCTTCGCGATGATGATCTCCTCGCCGGCCGCCGCTCCTTGACGAGCTGCGACAACTGCGTCTTCGCTTGGTTACAGGTTGACGATCCTGGTCATGAGGCTCCTCTGTTTGGTCTAGTTGACCAACGATAGCAAACGGTTCTGCAAGTGTCCAGACGGACCGGGCTCCTGCATGGTCTACCTCCGGATCGATTTGTATCGCCGGGCGAACGCCAGGCGATAGGGGAGCCTAACCTTTGGGCTCCGAGGTGGGGACGGGATCGGGTGCCGTGCTGTTCCTGACGGCGGGCTGCCGGGAGACGCTGCGGGTCAACGGACGACTCGACTCCCCCGGCTACGACCGGGTGCTGCAGCTACGCGGCCATGCCCGCCTGCAGACCGACGCCGACCTGCTGGCGTCCATGGCCGTCAACGGCAAGGCCCCCACCGTCGCCCTCGTCGTCGACATCGATGCGGCCGCCCTCGTCCCCGAGCCCGTGCTCACCGCGGCCGAGCTGTGGAACCGTGACCGTCACATCGACACCGACGAACTGCCCCGGGCGACGCGCATGTGGACCGATCACGTGAAGATGAACGAGATCCGGGGCCTCGCCGCCAAGGCCATCCGCACCGGCATTAGCGAGAAGGCGATGCGCCGCGGCAGCGACCGCGACTACAAGCAGAACCTGTACTGAACAGCGCCGGTCGTTGGCCCTAGCTCAGCCGCAGCTCGCGGCCTCCGCCCTGGATCCGGGCACGAAGCCGAGGGGTTCGGTGGTCGTCGGCTGCGTGGTCGTGGTCGTGTCGCCGGAATCACCGGTGGCCTCGGGCGAAGTCGTCGTCGTGATCTCGGGAGTCGACGGTGACGGCTGATCGTGGAGGGTCGTAGATCCACTCTCGGGTGCGACATCGTCAGTAGCCGACGATCCAGAGGCGCACTGAGCTCAAAGTCGCGGTCGTAGGCGTTATCGCCCTGGACGCCTCATGATTACTCAACTGACAGTCGAATCGCACGAACGCTCTCATCTCAGTCTATAGGCGCTAATGCTAATCCGGCGGCGAGGTTGTATCGATGAAGAGGATCCCGTGCTCTTCGCGCGGGACGATTCGCTGCGGGGTTGAATGCCCCACTCGCTGCCGATGATCTGCTGATACATCCACGAAGTCCCCGCGCTGCGCCGACTCTCGACATATCGACGAACGATAGCGCCACCGGGAGTAGCGGAGAATCGACTCGAGACTCCTCTCTCATGCGGGTCGATCGTGTAGACCTGCTGATCGTTCAGCGCTGCGCTGCCGCGTAGGAGATAACGCCACAGACGCCCAAGAGCAGGGCAGTGGCTGAGGCAATCACAAGCATCAACAGCGCGAAAGCTGCGCGCGAAGGCTGCGCACCATCAGTCCCGCGCCGACCATCAGCGCCAGCGCCACAGCCACCTCGGCCATGACGACCACTTCCTGGAGCCCGAAGCGCCCGCCGGAACCACGCCCGCCCTGGGTCATCCCTGAGCTCTGGAGCTCTTGGCAGAAGGCACGCCGTCGAGCGAGGTTGCACAGAAGCTGGCCGAGCGGCACGGCGTCTCGGTGCGACAGGGGTGGCGGTACGTGCGCGAGGCGACCAAGCACTCCGTGCCCCTCGACGTTCCGGAGCAGAAGGTAGTCTTCACAGTGAAGGTCCCGGAGAGTCTGTGAGGTTGTCCCGTTTCAGTGGACAGGGTAAGGCTTGGGCAGTGGCGGTCGGGGGGCGAGTTTTCCACGCGCTGCGAGGAGAGCACGAGAGCATGGGAGCCCTGGCCCGGTCCCTGAGCGAAGCGGGCGTTCGGACGTGGGGAAGGGCCGCTGGGACCGCTCTGTGATCTGGGCCATGCTCCGGAATCCGGCCTATATGGGCCAGGCGGCATTCGGCAAGACACGGGTCGGCGATCGGCCCAAGAGGCTCACCCGCCCGATGCGCCAGCGGGGAGGGGTCCCGAGCCCGCAACCCGCCGTGGAGGACCGCCCGCCGGAGGAATGGATCGAGATTCCGGTCCCGGCGATCGTGGATGAGACCACCTTTGCACTGGCCGCCGAGCAGCTGGAGAGGAATAAGCAATTCGCCCGTCGGAACACGAGGGAGCCCACCCTGCTCCAAGGGCTTCTCGTGTGTCGTCAGTGCGGGTATGCATATTATCGGTGCTCGACGAAGACCACGAAGCGGAAGATTTACTACTATCGTTGCCTTGGCGCGGACGACTACCGGTGGGAAGGGGGGCGCGTCTGCTCGAACCGACCAGTCCGACAGGATTATCTCGACGCGGTGGTCTGGGATGCGGTGGTCGAGCTGCTGGCCAATCCGGCGCTGGTGCGCCAGGAGCTGGACCGGCGCTTGGAGGAGCGGCGTCAGTCGAGCACCAGCCAGAAGCAAAAGGACCGGCTCCTTCGGGAGGTGGCGCGGCATCAAACGGCCGTCAAACGGCTCATCGAAGCCTATCAGGAGGAGCTGATCTCGATCGAAGAGCTGCGGGCGCGAATCCCCGAGGTTCGCAGCCGGGAGAAGGCGGCATCCGCTCAGTTGGAAACCCTCGAAGCCCAGCTCATCGACCAACAAGCCTATTTGAAGCTGGCCGAGACCTTGGAATCCTTTCTCACACGCTTGGAACAACGTGCTCAGAGCCTCTCCATCGAGGAGCGACAAAAGGTGCTGCGCCTCGTGGTCAAGGAAGTCCAGGTCGAGGGTGAACGAGTCGTCATCAAGCACTCCATCGCCCCTTCGGATGGTGACTCGGCCTCAGGTTATCGATTGCGTGGGGGGAGTGATCAGCCCGCTCCTGGCCAATCTGTACCTGCACTACGTATTCGACCCTGGATCCAACGGTGGAGGAAGAAGCGGGCGCGCGGCGACGTGATCGTGGTGCGTTTCGCCGACGACTTTGTCGTAGGCTTTGAACATCGAGAGGACGCCGAGCAGTTTCAGCACGAACTGAAGGAGCGGTTGGCCGAGTTCGCACTGGAACTGCACCCCGAGAAGACGCGGATCCTCGCTTTCGGTCGCACGATCGCGTGGCAATGGCGTGACCATCGGGGAGAGAAGCCCGGCACGTTCGACTTTCTCGGCTTTACGCACAGTTGCGGGAAAACGAGGAGGGGCAAGTTCATCGTGTTGCGGCGGACGATGCGCAAGCGCATGCAGGCCAAGCTCAAGGAGGTGAAGGAGAGTCTTCGGCGCCGCATGTACGATCCCGTCCCGGAGCAAGGTGTCTATTTGCGAGCGGTAGTCGGTGGGTACATCCGATATCATGGGCTGCCCCTGAACTCGCAAGCGATCAGCATCTTTCGACTCGAAGTGATTCGACTGTGGCGGGCCAGTCTCGGCCGACGCAGTCAGAAGGGTCGCCTCAGTCGTCGGCGAGTGGATGCCTTAGCCACGCGTTGGCTCCCGCCTGCCCGAATCTGTCACCCCTTCCCTGGGTACGTTGTGTCGTCTGACCCGAGACAGGAGCCCGGTGCGGTAGGACCGCACGCCGGGATCTGTGGAGGGGGCGGCGGGTGACCGCTGTCCCTACTCCGACCGCTCTTCGCGTGAGGGTTGTTTACGGGAGCCGCCCAACGGTCCAGAAGCCCAGAGCGTAGCGGTGCGTTTCCCCGGAGACTCGGAATGCGCAGCCGCATTTGTGGAAGTCCTCGCCATCGGAATCGAGGCACAATATGAAAAAGATGACACGTTCGGAGTTCCTCCGCGGGAGCGCGAAGCTTGCCGCCGCGGTTGGATTGGGGTCGCTGCCCGCCGCGTGTGCGGACGAGGGCAGAGAAGAGGCGGGAACGGCGGAGCTCGCCCCGGACCTCGCGCTAGTAAACGGCAAGGTGTACACGATCGACGACCAGTTGCCGGAGGCCGAGGCGTTCGCGATCAAGAACGGGCGTTTCGTAGCGGTCGGATCGAGCGACGACATCCGAAACCTGGTGCGCCCCGGCACCGAAGTCATCGACGCCGAAGGGATGCCCATCGTCCCGGGGTTCATCGACGCCCACTGCCACCCGAGCGGGGTGTCGGAGCTACAGAACGTAGACGCGAACGTACCCAGCATCGCCGAGCTCAAGGAGGCGATGCGCCGACGCGCGGCCGAGACCCCGTCGGGATATTGGGTGATCGCCTCGATGTACGACGACACGAAGCTGAGCGAGGGGCGGCCGATCAGCCGTGTCGATCTCGACGAGGTTGTGCCCAACCATCCCGCGATGGTGGGACACAGGGGCGGACACACGGCCGTGTACAACAGCGAGGCGTTCCGCCTGGCGGGGGTCACGGCGGAGACTCCGCAGCCACCCGACGGTCACTTCTATGTCGAGAATGGCGAGCTGACGGGAAAGGTCGCGGAACAGGCACGCGGGGTGTTCAGCGATGTGGGGATGCGCCCCGAAGTGACCCGCGAGGTGCGCCAGGCTGGCGTCGCCCTGATGTCAGAGCGGATGACCGCGGCGGGTCTCACGTCCGTGCACCAGACTGGTACCGACGTAGAGTCGCTGATCGCCCTGCAGGATGCCTATCGCGCCGGTGGGATGCGGTTCCGCATGTACGCCTTCCCCCGTGGCGAGTTGTTCGATCGGCTGAAGGGCACGGGCGTGCGCTCTGGCTTCGGCGACGACTGGCTGAAGATCGGCGCTGTCAAGTTCGCCGTGGACGGCTCGGCGTCCGAGCGGACCATGGCAATGAGCACGCCCTACGTCGGGCGTCCGGACGATCACGGCATCCTTACCATGACGCCCGATGAGATCAACGCCGCCGTCGAGGATGCCCACCGGCACGGCTTCCAGATCGGCGTCCACGCCAATGGCGACAGGGCGATCGACATGGTCCTCTCCGCGTACGAGCGTGCTCAGGAGATCCTGCCGCGCAACGACGTCCGCCACCGTATCGAGCACTGCTCCCTGGTCAACGAGGATCTTCTTCGCCGGATCGCGGCCGGCGGCTACATTCCTACCCCCTTCTGGACCTACATCTACTACCACGGCGAGAAGTGGGCGGAATATGGCCAGGAGAAAATGAAGAACATGTTCGCCCACCGCTCGTTCCTGGATTACGGGATCCCCGTTCCGGGCGCCTCGGACTACGGTCCGGGACCGTTCGAGCCCATGATGGCCATCCAGAGCATGGTGACGCGCACCGACTACCGGGGGACGGCGTGGGGGACGAACCAGCGCGTCTCCGTCGACGAGGCGCTGCGGATCGCCACGATCAACGGCGCACACGCCTCCTTCGAGGAGAACGTGAAGGGCTCGATTACCGCCGGGAAGCTCGCCGACTTCGTGATGCTCGGACAGGATCCGCATACCGTAGACCCCGGCGCCATCAAAGACATTCCCATCGTCCGCACGGTTGTTGGAGGGACGACCATGTATGAAGCCGACTAGCCACACTCTCTCGACCCCGTAGTCGCGGAACATTCGCCCGCGCGACCTCGGAAAATTCGGCGGGCGCCTGGTTACCCTTGAGTGCAGAACTGCAGCCCGGCGTGCTGACCACGCACCCGTCTCTAAAGGCCAACCCGGCGACTTTCGCCCTTTCGTCGCCCCGAGTCTCTCGATGCTCTTGACTCGTCCGCCGCCGTGTGCTAAATAGCCAGCATATGCTAGAAACTTAGCACTCTCGACAGGAGGCGTCTCATGCGGGTTTGGAAGGTGGTGCTTGGAGTGGGTGCGCTGCTGCCTGGCGTCGTGGTGTGGGCGGCGCCGGCAGGTAGTGCGATCGCGTCACAAGTGGACGAGGCGTCGCATGCGCGTCTGATGTTGGAGTCGGCGCGGGGAACGTCGCCGGTCATGTGCCGGCTGGCGGCACGCACACTGGAGTCGCAGCGGGGCTCGTTGCCGTGGGTAGGGGTTGTGGCGCTTCAGGGGCCAGATGAGGATGCCGCTACGTGGGCTGCATCTGCGCGGCCGGGCGGGGCGACAACGCCTGTCCTACTGGCGGGACTGGAGGCCGGGGATGCGTGTGTGCGACAGGTCGCGTCGCGGCTGCTCGGCCGGTCGGAGGATGAGTCGGCACTGGTCGGGCTGCTCGCTGCGCTCGAGTCGGTTTCGCCGTTGACGCGGGAGGCGGGGGCGGTGGCGTTGGGACTAGGAGAGTGGAGGCGGGCGCTGCCGGCGCTGTTGGATCGGCTCGGCGACGCGGCGGTGGCTGTGCGAGCGGCAGCCGCTTGGGCGTTGGGAGAGTTGGAGCAGGAGGACGTAGTCGAGGAGCTTGCGCGGGTGCTGCGGGAAGATCCGGAGGAGGAGGTCCGCGTGGCAGCGGCGCAGGCGCTAGGCCGGATCGAAGGCGCGCGTGCGGCCGCTGCGCTGCGGACGGCTTTGGATGATTCTAGCGTCCGGGTCCGGCGTGCTGTGGTGTGGGCGCTTGGCGAGACCGAGGAGCACCAATCGGTGGGAGGGCTGACAGGTGCGCTGAACGACGCGGACGAGGGAGTTCGGGAGACAGCTGCCTGGGGTCTGGGTCAGATCGAGTCGGCGGACGCGGTGCCCGCGTTGGGAAATACCCTTCGTTTCGAGGAGAGTATTTCGGTAAGGGAAACGGCTGCTTGGGCGCTGGGCCAAATCGAGGCGACGTCTGCCGTGGAGTACCTGGGCGCAGCCTTGTCGGACGAGAGCGTGCGGGTACGGCGCATGGCGGCGTGGTCCACGGGCGAGATCGAGCCCAGCCGCGCACCTGAGGCGCTGATCGGCGCACTCGAGGACGTCGATCCAGGCGTTCGACGCGCCGCCGCCTGGGCGCTCGGCCAGATCGAGGATGCGGGTGCGGCGCCGGCCCTCGGCGACGCGCTCGGTGACGCGGATGCGGATGTCCGTGCTGCGGCGCTATGGGCGCTCGGGGGAATGGATGGGTCTGCGGCGAGCGAGGCGCTGGTGCGGGCGCTGAGCGACGAGGACGCACAGGTACGGGTCGCGGCAGCACGCGCACTGAGCGGTCAGAACCGAGGCCCGTGGCCATGGCCGAGGCCCAGGCCGCGGCCATTCCCGAACCCGTAGAGGGTGCCCGCGCTTATCGCGGGAGTGCCACGCGGTCGCCGCGACCAGTAGGCGAAGTAGATGACACCGGTTTCGCGTTCGATCGGTAGGTCGAAGCGCCGGTGCCGGAGGGGTCTGGAAAGTACTCCGGGGAAGAGTTCACCCCGCCTCGCTGCCAGATTCTAGGGGAAGGTGCGCCAGAGTGTCGTCTCGTGGGGTAATCGCGCCGGAACGTTCGATCAGTTTCCCCTTGATCGAGGCTAGTGGACGAGGTGGGCAGCGGCCAGCACGAACAGCTTCCGTTCCACCTCCGGAGTCCGAGTGGGCTGGGGATCTCTCATGTAGTGCCGCCGATCCGCTGCCCAAACTATTGTTGGGGCGGGCAGTCATGAGGGCAGGCGGACCTCGTAGATTCGTGGCCAATTCTTCCCAGTCACCCACAGCCGTCCGGAGACAGAATCATATGCGATTCCGTTCGCTACCTCGGCACCTCGAACTCGATCCCACCAAGAGATGAAGCCGCCCACGTTGAGCCAACCCACTACTTCACCCGTGCTGGGATCGATGCGGGCAATGTTGTCCTGTTGCCAGATGTTGGCCCAGATCTCACCGTCGACCCACTCGAGCTCATTGAGGGCGAATACTGCACGTCCCCTGTCGCTAACCTCGAGGACCCGGGTTACCTCGAACGTCTCCGGGTGGAGAAATCGAAGCCGATAGGTGCCATCGCTCATGATCAACTGTGACCCATCGGTCGTGAGTCCCCAGCCCTCCCCTGAATAGGCGAAGGTCCCAATCGAGTCGAGCGCCTTAGCTCCATAGATGAAGCCAATGCCGTGGCGCCAGGTCAGCTGGTACAACCGCCCTTCCAACGCGGCTAGCCCTTCCCCGAAAAAGCGTTCCGGAAGTTCGCGCCGCTCCAGTATCTCTCCGCTAGTAGCATCAATCCTTCTGAGTGATGAAGCTCCATTAAGCCCAGTTGATTCCCAGAAGTACCCGTCCCGAACAATGAGCCCCTGGGTGTAGGCACCAAGGTCATGCTGCAACGTCTGCATGACCTCGAGCCTGTCTCCTTGGAGCGGTTCAGGAGTGCCGGGTGCGCAGCCCGACAAGAGAATGGCGAGAATTAGTGGTGTTCTCAGAAAGGCCAGAGGAGTGACTCGCCAGCCCTTCCTATCCAAGGAAGTCGATAACATACGGCTCGGGCTCCTCACTGGCCGGTCGTGTGTCGTGCCAACATTTCAACGCCGGGGCGATCCGCCCCGGGTTCTTTTCGGCGTTTACGCCGAACGGCCGCCCGCGGCGTAGCGAGCGGCAGCTCGCGTTTCACACGCTCCGGTGTCCAGCGCTCTTCACGTTCGAGACGCCGATCGATTGCCTCCGGATATAGCTCATAGTACCCGAGCGCGGCGCGCAATTGAGCTTCCGAGAGCCACGGGTAGTTACGGACCAGTTCCTCGTAGCTCTCGCCGCCTTCACGCCAGGTCGCGATGATCTCCCATACGTCGAGGCCTGTGCCGCCGAGCGCGGCCCGCCGGCCCGTCGCACCGTCCACGAACACGATACCGGGAGCACGCCTCATCTCTGCACGGCCTCGGTCAGGAGCTCCAGCGCCGCCCCCGACCACGACTGCCCGCGTTCCTCGCCCTCACGCTCGATTTCCTTTTCCTGCTCCTCGGGCACTCTCAGGCCTCTCGCTTTCGTTCCCATGCTACATCCTATTCCGTTCTTGGGAAGCTCCTTTGTGCACGAAGTGCACATCGTGCAGGTGGTGTACCAAGGCTAGCGTCGTCCAGCATGGGAATCAAATGGTCGAGCGAAGGCTGACCGGAACGGGGACGTGTACGCGTACGAAGAAGTATCATATCGCAAAGCGTTCACGATGTGGTGGCCGTTAGCGCCTAGAAGACCTCCTTGAGTAGAGTCACGAGCCCGGGGGCGTCGATCCGCCGTGGATTGTTCGATAGGCGGTCCACGTTGACGGACCTGGCCAACGCAGGCAGATCGCTCTCCCGGATCCCCACATCACGCAGGCGGCAAGGGCAGCCGATCTGCCGGATCAGAGAGTGTAGCCTGTTGCGGGCTCGGGCCGCGGATCCGGTGCCGAGCAGTTGAAGCAGGAAGTCGATCCTGTCCTTCACCGCGCCAGCACTCGTCTCTCCTGCGCGTGCAGGGTCGACGGTAGCAAGAGGGCGTTCAGCAGCGAGACCCTGGAGAGCGGCATCACGGTGACAGCAGGCGCCAACCGTTGCGCGAGAGGAGCTGCGTTTTCATCCACGCGGGTCGGTTCGTCGTGAGGCCGTCGACACCGAGCTCGAGGGCTCTCTGCGCGTCGTCCACGTCATCCACTGTCCAGACGTAGAATCCGAGGCCAGCTTCGCGGATCAGCGCAACGTCCTCTCCGTCCGTTGCGGGGCCCACGAAGCTGAGGTTGACGCCGTTCAGGTTCGCCGCCCGCGCCTGGCGAACGACATCCTCCATGGAGGGCGTCCACTCGCCCGTCTGTTCGTCCTGCTCGAACCCCACCAGCCAGTAGACCGGGGTACGCGGCCTCAGTCGCTTGGTCTCCGCAGCCACGTCGTAGGAAAAAGCAATCACCGCGAACTGATGGGGATGATGCGGAACCTCGTCGAACACTTCGAGCATCGGCTCGACGATACGAACATCCGACTTCGCTTCGACAATGAACCGTTTGCCTTCGGGCAGGGTCGCGAGCGCGTCCCGCAGCGTGGGGATCGACTCACCCCTCCACTGGGGCGCCTTCCAGGCTCCGTAGTCGAGCTCCCGGAGCTGGGCGAGCGTCAGTTCCTCAACCACGCCGTCCCTTCCGGTGATTCGGCTCGTGTTCTGGTCGTGGAACAGGACGATTTCATCGTCGGCTGTGAGGAAGATGTCGAACTCGACCGCATCCGCATCCAGCGCCCACGCGAGCTGGATGGAAGCCATCGTGTTTTCCGGCGCGTCGAAGGATGCGCCACGATGGGCGACGATCTCCGGCATCCGCAGATCCGCCGAGTCCTGTGCCGTGGCCGCCGCAACGCCGGCGAATCCGGATACTAGCCATAGGAGCAGCGCAGCCAAGAAATTCACGCGAAGACGCGAAGACGCGAAGACGGGCGTTCTCGATGCCTCAAAAGGTCGGTAGTAGATCATTCTTCGTCTTCGTGTGAACTGGAAAAATGGCGTAGGCCGGTTGCCTTCGCGTCCTTCGCGGCTTCGCATGAGGATTTGTCGTTCCCTACCTCGCCCACCAGACGGGCGTCTGCAAATCGTCCGGTCCGCCGAGCAGATCCACTGCGGTGGCGTAGTTGGTGGCGTTCAGGGCCTGCACGGTGCTCGGGTACCTGAGGCGGGTTGGAACCATTCCGTCGTTCTGGGTTCCCGGCCCGATCGGAAGCTCCGGATAACCGGTCCTACGGTACTCATGCCATCCCTCCATACCGGACCAGAAGAGGGCGATCCACTTCTGGCTCATCAACGTGGACAGCTGACCGTCGAAGAGCACGCCCGGCTGATCCAGATAGCCCGCCGGGACTTCCTCGCCCCAGAACGCCATCGAGCTGGCGATCCCGTTGGCGTAGTGCTCGGCAGGGTCCCCCGATATCCAGCCCTTCAGTGCCGCCTCGGCGCGGATGAACTCGACCTCCGCGTGGGAGAGGATGATGGCCGGCTGGTCGGCCGCCTGCAGGTCTTCGTGATAGGCCGACGTGTTGGTCGGCGGGTTCTGCGCCCAGCCACTCGGGATCCCGAGGAACTCGCCGACTGTGTTCGTGCCCAGGAAACGGCCGAGACGCGGGTCGCTAAGCCCGCCCAGAGTCCCGACCATGAACGCGCTCGCCCTCCTGTTCCCATTGAACTCCAGGGGCCGCCAGTCGTAGAACGGGCTGATGTTGGGGCGAATTCCCGAATAGTAAAGGACCGCGGCTTCGTCGTTGCTCCCGATGATCGGATAGTCCGTGGGATTGTCGAGGATCTCCGCGATCCGTGCACCTGCATCCATCTCGGGCCGGTTGGATACGCGGAGGAGTAGCCGCAGCTGCAGAGAGTTGCCGAGCTTCTGCCACAAGGAGAGGTCCCCGCCGAACAGGATATCCTGCTGAGGATCGATACCCGCGGCGAAGTCGAAGAGCGTATTGGCTTCCGCGAGCTCTGCCAGGATGCTGCGGTACACCTCCTCCTGCGTGTCGAACCCGGGCTGCAAAGGCCCGCTCTGGTCCCCCTGCAATGCATCGTGATAGGGAACTGGACCGAACATGTCGGTGAGGTTGGCGAACGCCCAGCTCTTGATGATCTTCGCAATCGCCACGTAGTTCCAGCGCTCTGTCTCCGCGCCGCGCTTCTCCATGTCCACCACATCCATGAGGTTCGTGTAGGACCGGCTCCAGACGCTGGTCGACTGGGCCTGTGGGACGACGAAGCGGTGATATTCGTTCAGCTCGCTATTGTGGACCGAGTACTGGACGAACTCGTTTGTGAGGCGGTGGCCGAAGTCCATCGTGTTCCACGTCGTCTCATAAATGGCGGGCGCGAGGAAACTCTCCGGCGTCGCCTTCTTGACTCGGTTCGGATCCTGGTTGATGTCGCCGAAATCCGTCGCCAGTGAGTCGCACCCGGCGAGGCCCATGGCGACGACCGCTGAAAGTAGAACCCTGGTCTGTTTCATCATTCCATTCAGTTTCAGTTGGCGCCGAACAACAACTACAGTTCAACCGCGGAGACGCTGAGGGCGCAGAGAACGACAGTCGTTATTCGTTGTTGTTCCCTCTGCGTACTCTGCGCCTTTGCGGTAGATTTTGTAGTTCTCGCACGAGGTAATCAGAAGCTGACCTGAACATTGAAGCCGACAGCCGTCGTGGACGGGAACTGCCCGGTCTCGATCCCCGGGAAGACCGTGTTCCCGTCCAGCGTCGCCGCTTCCGGATCGAACGAGCCAAATGAGCTCCAGGTGTACAGGTTGCGGCCAGTGATCGATACCGTCGCGCTCTGAATGTCCCTTCCCTGCAGCCACCGCTGGGGCAAATCGAAGCCGAGGCTCACTTCTCTCAGCTTGAGGAACGAGGTGTCCAGCGTATTCGCCTCGATGTTGTCGCGGCTGTAGAGGGCATCGTAGTAGTAGCCGATGTTCGTCGGCTGTCGCGTATTCGGGGAGTAGGTGCCGTCAGCGTTCTGCACGACGCCGGTGGGCGTGATGTTGCTGTCGTACCTGCCCTCCAATGAGTTCGTCAGCTTCCCGCTGTACGAGAGGGCCGCGTAGGTCAGCGAGTAGAGGTCGCCACCCTGCCGGAAATCGAAGAGCGTATTGAGCGTGAGACCCTTGTAGCGGAAGCTGTTCGACACCCCGCCTGTCCAGTCCGGATACGCGTTCCCGGTCAACATCAGGGAATCCGTCAGCATCGGATATCCGTCCTCGTTGTGGACGATCTGCCCGTTGGGCGCGCGCAGGTATCCCCGCCCATAGATGTTCCCGAACCGCTCTCCGGGCCTCGCCTCGACAAACACACGACTGGCGATGCCACTCCGCAGCACGTAGCTGTCGACGCCCTCGCTCAGCGAGACGACCTCACTGCGGTTCGTCGCCCAGTTCACTGTGCTGTTCCATTGGAAGTCCGGGGTCTGTACCGGGGTAAACGCGGCCATCAGCTCAATGCCGGTATTGTCGATCTGGCCAGCATTCAGGAGGGCCGAGGTGAAGCCGGTGGAGGCATCGACCGGGACGTTCAGGATCTGGTTGATGCTCTCGGAGCGGTAGAACGTCGCATCGAGCCGAGCATGGCCACCGAAGAATCGCGTATCGAAACCTGCCTCGTACGAAGTTACGATCTCCGGCTTAAGGTTCTGGTTGGGGATCGAGCCAGGATTCGAAAGCGACCCGTCGAAGTCGTGGAACGAGTAGTACTTGTCGAGCCGGTACGGATCGCCGTCGTTCCCCACCTGGGCGGCCCCGAATCGCAGCTTCGCGAAGTCGAGCGCACTGCCCGTGTCGAACAGCTCCGAGAGAACCACGCTCAAACTGGCGGACGGATAGAAATAGGAGTTGTTCTCCGTCGGCAATGTGGAGGACCAGTCGTTCCTGGCCGTCAGATCGAGGAACCACCAGTTCCTGCCTAACGACAACATCGAGTACAGGCTGTACATCTTGCTCTCAGCCGAACTGCTGGACACCAGCGGACGGATCGCGCTGTTGCCCAGATTGTAAACCCCTGGCAGCACCAGCTCTTCGGCGGTAACCATGTGGTTCGGGGAGTACGTGTCCCGATAGTTGCCCCCGACGGAGAGGGTCGCGTCCATTTCGCCGAGCAAGCCGGGGCCCTCGAAGGGTGGGGTGTAACTCAGCAGGAAGTCACTGTTGTTTTCCTCGAACCTCACCGTTTGCTCGCGATACATTCCGTGCGGAAAGCCCACACTGCTCTTCGGGCGGATGGTGGTGCGGAAGTCTTCCGACTGGTCCCGCGCCGTTCGAAGAATGATGCGAGAGTTTGGTGTCGGCGCGAGTTCGAGGGAGAGCGAACCGATCAGACGACTGCGGTCCTGCGTGTCGAGCTGCTCGTACGCCTGGAAGTAGGGGTTGTCGGCGTTCGGATTGATCCGATTGTCCTGGACCGCGTCCTCGTCCACCCAGTAGTCCTTGAGCCAGTCGACACCGATGCTGTTGTTCATCCAGGTGAAGAAGTACATCGGCGACTCTGAACCGTAACCCGCGCTGGGCAGGTTGTCGCTCTTCCGATTGATGTACCTCCCGCTGGCGTTCATCCGAATATCGTCGTTGACGTTGACTTGCGTCGTCAGATCGACGGTGTTCAGGGTGCTTCCGGTGTTTGGAACGATCCAGCTGTTGTCCCGCTGGGACAGCGACAGTCTGAAATTGCCGAGATCGCCCGCACGGCTCAGGGACAGATTGTGATTGGCCGCGACTCCCGTTTCGAAATATCCCTTGATGAAGTCTCGCGCCTGCCAGGGTAGTTGCACCGCTTCATCCGTGTCGGGCTGGTACTGATGGAACTGCTGATCGCGGAATGGCAGCCCCCACGAGTGAGTCGACTGGTTCCCCTCCCGGCCCTCCTCGCTGTCGAACGAGTAGTAATCGAGCTCGAGTCTGACGCGGCTCCCCGAGCCGAACTCGGTCTGATAGTCCGGCCAACGCGTGATCTCTTCCATCATCAACCCGCCGCTGTAGGTCAGGCCGAGGCCTTGCTGAGCCTGCGCCGTCTTGGTGGTGATGATGATCGCGCCATTGGATGCTCGAGAGCCGTACAGCGCAGCAGCGCTCGGACCTTTCAACACAGTGACGCTCTCGATGTCGCCCGGATTGAGGTCACTGATGCCGTCTCCGAAGTCGATCGGGGTCTCGGAGCCGAGGTAGGAATTGGCGCCCATGCCCGTCATCTTTCCGTTGATCGGAACTCCATCGACGACCACCAGAGCTTCCCCTCGGCTCAAGTTGAGAGAGTTCTCCCCGCGCAGGGTGATGCGGGTCGTACCCATCACCCCCGAGCCGGCCGACTGCAGGTTCAGGCCGGCCACCTGCCCCTGCAGGCCATTCACCCAGCTATCGGACATGCCCACGTTGATGTCGTCACCGCCGACCGTCTGAGTAGCGTATCCCAGTGTGTATGCCTCCCGTTCGATCGCCAGAGCCGTGACTACCACCTCGTCGAGAGCGACTGCTGCCTCTTCGAGCTGGAAGTTCACCGTGACCGTCTCCCCGGCCCCCAGCGTCACCGTCGATTCGGCACTGGTGTAGCCGATCAGCTGCGCCTGCACCGTCACGGAACCGGCCGGTACATTCGACAGCGTGAACCGACCATCATCCCGAGTCAGCGCCCCGATCGAACTCCCAACGGCCTGAACCTGCGCCCCGGCCAACGGCTGCTGTGTGGTGGCCTCGATCACCTGGCCGGCAACCGTCCCCGTTTGCGCCGCGAGCGGGGCCGTGGGTCGGGCGAGTAGCGATAACAGAAGGACGGACATCGTCATGAGCCCAGATCGCGATGAAGAGCTCATCGGGGGAACCTCCTCGTAGGGAAACGCGCAGCAGGACGTGGGCGCCGGGCCCAAGTTCGAACATGGGCGCCAATATCGGGGTCCAGGCGATGCGAGGGGATCACCGCTTGGTCACAGCATCGCTACAATGCTGCACGGTTCCGGTACGGTCCTGGTGACGTGCGACGCGAAGCGTGGGGTTGGGCTCACGCGGAGGGGGCGGAGACTACGGAATTCCCTAGGACGGCGAGGAGCGTCTCCGCAGACTCCGCGCGAGCCCCTGAGCGTGAAGGCTGTAACGGCCGGCGGATCCGCAAAGATTACGTCGGCGGAGCCGACAGATGCTCGTGGACGATTTTCCACTCTCCATCCAGCCTTCGGAACACCGCAGTCCAGGCGCCTTCGATAACGTGAGGGTTTCCGTCGGGAGCCGTGTGCGGAATCGACCACGTGCCGGTGAGAACGGCTGCGTCTCGTGACAGCCGGTCCACCTGTACTTCTCCCCAGCGCCACTGCGCATCCTGCATGTTCTGGCCTGCTTCCAGCCAAAAGCGTTGGATACCGGCCCGGACCGAATCGGCCGAAACGGTCATCTGTCCGCCGCTAGCGGAAACCACCCGATCCGATCTCGCATACAGGGCCGACATGCGTTCGGGCGCACCCGGCCGCTCGAGATCGTACGCGTCTTCGATCAACGTCGTCAGGGTATCGGCCAGCGCCGCGTCTTCACGGCCAGGGGGAGGAGCGGTTTCAACGCAGCCGGAGGCGCCGAACGCAATCGTCAGGAGGAGCCAGAATGGCCTCAAAGGTTGGATCATTCGTCCACCTCAGGAGACACGTAGTGTAGTAGATCGAGGACGCTGACGTAGTGTCCCCTGCCCCCTCAGACGAGGGGATCCGACAGGTTCAGTTCTGGCGCGGCCTATGCGATACATAGGTAGGTCCGTCCGGTAGTGGTCGCCTGCAGGATTCGGCCTTTGGCTATGGAGGTTCCATGCGCGCGCTGGTACTTATCCCCATCACCCTTACAGCTGCGATGCTGACCGCGTGCTCTGATGGCGAGATCACGCAAGTCGCCGACCCCGACCTGGCTTCGGAACTGGAGCTCGCCATTTTCAGCGGGATCGAGGAATCCGTGCCCGTGCTGTCCGAGCTCGAGATCCATCGTCCAGAGGAGTCGAAGCCAGCCGGTCCAGCCGAGCCGGTCGCAATCCAGGATACCAGAGCGATGCCGGAACCCCAAGGGCCGAATCTACTCGGGGAGGCCGTAGCGGAGCTGGCATCCACGGAGATCGAACCTGTCACGGCTTCGGCTGCGGACGGCATCAACCTGGAGCCGGTCGCAACGCCCGGCGCAGAAGAAGATTCCGAAGCGCGCGGTTCCGACATGCCGCGTCCGAACACCGGGGGGATCATCATTCGCGGCGGCGTCTCCGGTCGAGATCCGTGTAAGCGCCACTCACCGGGGACCGGTGGACTTGCCGGTGCTTTGCCGACCCACGGACACGGTGGAGGGCTCGGGACGGTGGGTGCGATGGTCAACGACCGTGCTCCACGGCCCGCCGGCAACCGCGGTACCCGGGCTCCCTCCGGCCGAGGCTTCGGTGGTGGCGGAGCAGTCTTCGCCGGTGGGATTCGGTAAAAGCTTCGCAGACTTGGGCCGTTCCCGCGTCAAGACGATATAGGCTCTTCCCAGTCTGCATTCCGGCCCCCCATCGTCATTGCCGCGAAAGCGGGAATCCAGTGCGCGGCAGCCGATCCAGCGACTGGATCCCCGCCTTCGCGGGGATGACACAGGGGTGGCCTAGCGATTCCGTGGATCACTCTGATCCGCCCGCCTGGAAGCTACTAAACCTTCCGTTCGACCGAGGATCCGGGCGCCGATGCTCTCGAATCCCCGCGCAGCCAAGTCGTCGTCGGCCCCGGTCGTGCCCCCTCCCTGCCGAACGATCGCTGGAACGTGCGAGTCGGATAGATCCATTCGTGTAGCTTCTCTCCTCCCCTGCCCAACGGATTCTCGAGGCCCTGATCTGGACCGGCGCCGTAGCCGTCGAGCGAGATCCCGAAGGCATGGACGCGAAGCTTGGACATATGGGTCATCTCCCAGTGTATTGCGTGCGTGGAAAAGGTTCAGGCTGAGACGGTGGCTCCGCCGGCGGCTACTTCGAGCGACCGGCGGCACGAAGCACGTCCAGGTCTGCCGAGACGATCGCCTCCAGGTGACGTGTGATGTGCGCCGGGTCCCAGTCCCACCAGCGGATCTCCAGCAGTTCCTCGATTACGTCATCCGGGAAGCGGCGCCGGAGAGGTCTTGCGGGGTTGCCGCCGACGATGGTGTACGGCGCCACGTCGGCAGTGACGACCGAGCCCGTTGCGACGATCGACCCGTCGCCGATGCCCACACCGGGCATGACCAGGGCCTCGTACCCGAGCCACACGTCGTTGCCAACCACCGTGTCCCCCCTGTACGGCAGGTCTTCGGGGGTGGGGATCACGCGCTCCCAGCCCGACCCGAAGATGTTGAACGGATAGGTGGAGAAGCCACTCATCTTGTGATTCGCCCCATTCATCACGAAGCGTACTCCCTTGGCGATTGCGCAGAACTTCCCGATGATCAACCGGTCGCCTATGAAGGGAAAGAGGTACAGGACGTTCCTCTCGAAGTTCTCGGAGTCCTCGGGATCGTCGTAGTACGTGTAGTCGCCGACGACGATCTGCGGGTTCGTCACCGTGTTCTTGACGTAACAGACCTGTGGAAACCCCTTCATCGGATGCGGATCGAAGGGACTGGGTCCCTGCTGCGTACTCATTGCGCCGCCGTGGTTCGAAAGGGTAGAAAGGGTGAGTGGAACGGAGCGCCGCCGGTCCCGCCGCCCGGAAAGGAAACCGACCATGGCCAGCGAAGCAACCTCGTCCGCAACCATCCGCTCGTGCTCACGGTGGCGCACCGGGTGCAACCCCGTTCGGGTTCGGCCGGAGATTCGGACCCGCACGGCCGCACACATCTAGATGGAGACTCGCTCGACCGCGCAGACTTCGCCGCGCAGAACCACCTCGGGTGTCGCCCTCAAGACGGAGGTCGTGGTCATCGGTGCGGGCCAGGCGGGGCTGTCCGCGGCGTACCATCTGAAGAGGCGGGGACTGGCGGCGCACCGCGGCTTCGTAGTACTCGACCGGTCGCCGGCGCCCGGCGGCGCCTGGCAGTATCGCTGGCCCTCGCTGACGCTGAGCACCGTTAACCGCATCCACGATCTGCCAGGGATGCGGTTTTCGGAAGCCGGGGACGCCCCCACCACCGACGTGCAAGCCAGGGAGGCGGTGCCCAGGTACTTCGCCGCATACGAGAAGAGGTTCGAACTCCCCGTCTACCGGCCCGTGAGCGCAAGGGTCGTCTGTGAGCGCGATGGCCGCCTCCGGATCGAAACCGACCGGATCGAGTTCTCTGCCCGCGGAATCATCAACGCTACGGGCACCTGGGAGAGTCCCCACATTCCCGAGATTCCCGGTGCGGACCGGTTCCGCGGCCGCCAACTGCACACGAAGGACTATCGCACAGCGGAGGAGTTCGCGGGACGACATGTGGTTATCGTCGGTGCCGGTATCTCCGGGATTCAGCTTCTCGACGAGATCTCTCGCGTCACCCGCACGACCTGGGTGACACGCAGGCCTCCCGAGTTCTTCGCCGGTCCCTTCGATGAGGGGCGGGGCCGAGCCGCGGTGGCGGTCGTCGAGGATCGCGTTCGGCGGGGTTTGCCGCCTGCCTCGGTCATCTCGGTCACCGGTATTCCGGCCACCCCCGCGATCGAGGCGATGCGGGAGCGTGGCGTCCTGAACCGACGCCCGATGTTCAGCGAAATTACCGAGGACGGCGTGCGCTGGTCCGATGGCAGCGTGCTCCAGGCCGAGGTGATCCTTTGGTGTACGGGCTTCCGCAGCTCACTCGATCACCTGGCGCCGCTGATGCTGCGCGAGCCGGTGGGGGCATCTTCATGACCGGCAGATTGGCAACGCAGGTCGGGAAGGACCCCCGGATCCACCTCGTGGGCTATGGGCCGTCTGCGTCCACCATTGGCGCCAATCGCGCCGGTCGAGCCGCGGCGGAGGAACTGATGGCACACCTCGAGCTTCCAGATCGTATGGCCGCGGCGAGCCCACTATAGCGGCCTCACTCCAGTGAAGCGCCCGGCAAGTACACCGTGTCTGAAGTGCGATGCAGCATTCGAGGTCCTACCCAGTGGGTCATCCCCGCGAAGGCGGGAATCGAGCGAACTGGATCCCCGCCTTGGGGGATGACGACGTCTCGACTCGGAATACGTCGCCCTACTTATGGTAGGAGGCACTAGCCCGCTCTCGAGGGCTGGCCAAACGATCCCTGTGCTTACATACTGGGCCCGAAGCTTACGGGGACCGGTCCGATCAGCGATCAATCAGCTGCTGCATGCTCTCGGTGTATCGCTCCCCCTGGACGGTGATTTCGGAGGCAGCCCGCTCGATCTCCTGGAGGTCGTCCACCGGCAGCTCCACCTCGGCCGCGGCGAGGTTCTCCTCGAGGCGGCGCAACTTCGTCGTACCCGGGATCGGAACGATCCATGGCTCCCTGGCTAGCACCCAGGCCAGCGCGATCTGCGCCGGCGTCGCCTGCCTCCGCTCGGCGATCGCCTTCACCAGGTCCACCAGCGCCTGGTTCGCCTTCCGATTCTCCGGCGAGAAGCGCGGGACGAAGTTGCGTATGTCGGAGCTCTCAAAAGTCGTGGCTTCGTCGATCGTCCCGGTGAGGAAGCCCCTGCCCAGCGGGCTGAAGGGAACGAAACCGATTCCCAACTCCCCGAGCGCCGGCAGGATTTCCTCCTCCGGCTCTCTCCACCCAAGCGAATACTCGCTCTGGAGCGCTGTGACAGGCTGCACCGCATGGGCGCGCCGAATGGTCCGCACGCCGGCCTCGGAGAGGCCGAAGTGCATGACCTTGCCTTCTCCGATCAAATCCGTCACGGTACCAGCAACGTCCTCGATGGGCACGTTCGGATCAACCCGGTGCTGATAGAGGAGGTCGATGCGATCCGTCTTGAGCCGCCGGAGCATCCCTTCGACGGCGACCCTGATGTGGTCGGGCTGGCTATTCAGACCCTCGTACTGCTCGCCAGTCTTCGGATCGATGTCCCAGCCGAACTTCGTGGCGATCACCACCTGGTCGCGGAAGGGAGCGAGCGCCTCGCCCACCAGCTCCTCGTTCCTGAACGGACCGTAGACCTCGGCGGTGTCGAAGAACGTGACGCCCCGCTCGACAGCCACGCGGAGCAGCTCGATGCCTTCCTGCCGATCCGTTGCCGGACCGTAGCCCGAGCTCAGCCCCATCGCCCCGTATCCAATCGCGGAGACTTCCAGACCGCTGCTTCCGAGTTTGCGCTTCTGCATGTCTTCTCCTCGTAAGGGGCGTAGAGATACGCGCGGCTACGCTGATTCGGTTGGCCCAACTTATCGTGCACGAGCTACTCCCGCCTCCGCCTCCCGTTCCCGCATCCATCCGAACGGCGACCGATCTCGGAGTGCGATGTCGATCCCGCGCCGCCCCGTTCGACACATAGACAAAGCTCGCGACCGTTCGGCATAGTGCCGGACGCGGCCGGGTGACTCGTCTCGATGGAGGATCCGATGCGTTACACCCCTTTTCGTTCCTGGTCATTCTGGGTCCGGGCTGGCCGATGAGAGATGTCGCCATGCCGGGCTAGATGAAGCCAGTTAGGTCGGAACCAGAGGAGGTCGAAATGTCTGCATCAGTGCTCTACATGTCGATGTCGCTCGACGGGTACATCGCGGGTCCGAACGACGAACCGGGCAACCCCGGCGGGGACGGCGGAGCGGTCGAGCGGCTGCACGAGTGGGGTTACACCGCGGACGGGAACGTCCGGCGGACCGGGCCGGCCGGGGAGTTGGCCGACGAGATGGAAGCGACCGGTGCGGTGCTGGCGGGTCGGCGGACCGTGGAGCAGGTCGATCACTGGAAAGGTGATCATCACGGCGTGCCGATCGTGGTGGTCAGCCACCGGCCGCCCGGCCCCTCGGCCGCGAACTATCCGTTGGTGACGTACGTGACCGATGGGATCGCCAGCGCGATGGCACAGGCGAAAGCCTCCGCCGGGGATCGAAACGTGATGGTGCAGGGCGCGTATACGGCGCAACGGGCACTCGAGGCCGGTGTGCTGGACGAGTTGGAAATTCACCAGATCCCGGTGCTGTTCGGCAGTGGCCGTCGGCTATTCGAGGCGTTGCCGTCGCGCGTCGAGCTGGAGATCGTTCGGGTGATAGACACGCCGGAGGCCACACACATCCGCTACCGCGTCCGTCACTGAGCCGGTCGACCGGCTCGTTCGCCAGCGCTTGGGCGGTCAGCATCGACGGGACTCCCGCGCGCCACCGCCTACGAGAGAAGGAGCCAAGCAGGTTGGAGCCCGGTTCACCGTAGGCCGGCTGGTCCGAGCTCGCCGCTGTACGGTGGCTCGAACGCGACGGGCGACGGAATCCTCGCCCCCACTTCCTACCCGCAGCGGTAGGCCTCGAGGGGATGGCGACTCTTGCGATTTGTCGACTTGGAATACGTCACCGTATTGCGACAAGTAGCTCTTTAGGCAAGATCGACGCGGTCCCAGGTTCGTGGTCGAGGGTATCAGAACCGGCCGATTGAAGTCGAGCACCACCGAGACCTTCAAGAACGAGGTAAGGGACTTGGCCAACACGCCCAGACTCGAGATCGAGTACTGTACGGGTTGCCGATGGCTCCTGCGCGCCGGCTGGGTCGCCCAGGAGTTGCTCACGACCTTTCAGGATGAGCTGGGGGAGGTCGCGCTCATTCCGGGGTCGGGCGGCGTCTTCGAAGTTCGAATCGAGGGTCAGGTCGTCTGGTCACGGAGCGGCGAAGGGCGCTTGCCCGAACTGGCCGAGTTGAAACGGCGGGTGCGAGATCACGTGGCGCCAGACCGCTCGCTCGGACACTCGGATCAATGACCGCCAGGCCTACCGGCTGCGCGCCTGGAACGCCCCGACGACGGACCTGCTGTGGTAGCTCTGCTCTTGTCACAACCACGACGACGTATTTTCGCGTCACCAACCGTCGTCATCCCCGCGAAGGCGGGGATCCAGTCTGGATCCAGTCGCCCCATCGGCTCCGAATCTTCTGGATTCTCGTTTTCGCGGGACCACTGAGAACCTTCGAATGCGTCACCACCGGATTCAAGATGTGGTGTACTTCGCCGGCCCGCCCGACACAGATAAGGTCTGCGGCCTAACCTTTAAATCTTGTGGCCGTCATGATCACTCAGTATATACCGTTCCCGTACACGTTCCCGTTCCCCTCGGCCTTCGCATCGGGCGGTGTACGTGTACGGGAACGAGCTGCCGCTCTTGCACACCTCCAGAAGAGCGACTGATGCCGCCCCAAACTGCCGGGCGTGGTCCCGGCGGTTGGATAGGCAACGAAACTCAACCGGAACGAGAGAGGGGACCATGCCACAGATCATCATGTATTGGGACGGCATCACTCCGCTGGGTGATCCCACAGCCGGCATGGAGATCCTGAATGCGGGAAATCAGTTCATCGAAATTCCCCCGGAAGCCTGCGGTTTCCGGCTGGGGATCCCGGGCGAGCCGTGGTACGATTCGTGGTTCTTCGCAGAACCCAACAACTACGGGACCTTCCAGCACCAGGGCATCACGTACTCCTCTTCATTCACGGGTTCCTCGCCGAGCGCGATCGAAGCGGTGGGTCCGGTTCATGGATGTGTGAATGGATCCTACGCGTTTCAAACCCCGCTGGGGGACTTCGGAATCAGCGGCGATGATCCGGTGGTCGCCGGTGCTGGGTCGTTCGTTGCCGAGTTCGCGGACGCATCCGAGATAACCTGGCTGGACTTCGCTGGCGCAGCGGTAGAGTTGCCCGATGTAGGCGGGGAGGATCCCGAGTCGCCCGAGCTGCCCCCAGAGTTCTTCGAAGAGCCGCCCGAGGTCGAAGGTTGCTACCGGGACTTTCTGGGGCAGCTTCAGTGCCCTCCGGACGCATTCCCACATCCCGAGGAGATCGGCCCGGGTACCCCTGGCCTGACCGGGACCGAGCTGTCGCCGACGGCTCATCGACTCCACTTGCCGCGGGGTGTGGCGGCGCTCGTCGCTGCCGAGAGTGGGGTCCTTCCCCGGATCAAATCCATCACACGCCCACAGGGAGAGGTGACCCGGGCCAACACCACGAAGGTCGAGGTGGCCTGCCCGGCGGAGCTGGTGCTGAACGCCACCTTTTTCAAGAGCAGTAGCGCACCGCCGGGCACTGTTCTGTACCGATTCCGCTTCGTCCACGGGCCGATCTCGACCGTTTTCTCGACCCTTGTCGACCAGGACGGGCCGAACCACGTGTCGCACTCGGTGCCGATTCCCTTGCCTCCGCCTATTCGTCCGGATGGCTCGGGCGGCGGTGGGCGCCCACCCGGGACGGCAACCAACCTCGCCATCTATTTCGATCCCGGAGACGTGGGACCGCCCGGCGGTGGTACGCCCCCTGTGATCGAGCCACACTTCGCAGTGGACGCGCTTCCAAGCAACGAACACAAGAGCTCAGTGCGCGTCGAGGTATTGAACGCATTCGAGGGCGTCGTCTCCTCGTCCTGGATGACTTATCACCTGGTCTGCGTGAACTCGTCCGATCCTCCCGTCCTCGGCCCCGGTGTCTTCGGCGCATCGGTTACGTCCCTACAGGCCACGATCAATCGGTGGCTGCGCTCTCAGGGATTAAGGGAACTGAGGGTTGACGGGATCTTCGGATCGGGCACCGAAGAAGCAGTGAAGATGTTTCAGCGGGGCAATGACCTGAGGGAAGATGGCCTCGTTGCACGGCGAACCTGGCACAACCTACTCGCTACGTCCGGTGGCTCGGAGGATGATGCTCGATTGCTCAGGGGGCGCCGCTGAACGGAGCTCCCCTGACGACCCAGGAAGAGGCTCACGCGAAGACGCGACCAACGCGAAGCCCCTCCGACCTTAATCTTATGAGAGAGTCACGCCACCTCGATCTTCACGGCATCACCCTTTCCCGTGTGCATTGGGCTTTCGCGGCTTCGCCCCTTCGCGCGATGGTTGTTGTATCGGGGCGCCGCGACGCAGCGGGCCAGAAGCCCAGAGCGCGCAGGCGAGATTGTCAGGAGCACCGCCAGCCGGCGGGGCCGGCCCGCATCAAGCGAGAAACTGGACGTAACCACCCTGAGAGCGCGGGCGTCCTCGCCCGGAGGCGGTGGGGGTGGCGCCGTCGATTCGACGTGGGATCCGATCAACTCACCTCCTGCAACGCAATCTCCCGCTCCGCGATGTGCTCCTCCCGGTACCGTCGAATCGTGCCGGCCCGATCGCCGCTGACCCGCGCCAACCGTTCCGCCGAGAGTTCGGGATCCAGGTGCCTGTGCGTCCCCCAGATGATCATCTCGATCAAGACCGGAAGGAGGTCCAGCCCGTCGTCCGTAAGGAAATACTTTGCGCGCCGGCGGTCAGTCGGGTCCGGCGCTTTCACCGCCAGGCCCCCTCGCTCCAGGCGCTGGAGGCGATCCGTCAGGATCTTGGTGGAAATTCCCTCGGAGGCGCCAAGGAAGTCACGGAAGTAGCGGCGGCCCTTGAACGCCAGGTCCCGCAGGATCAGTAGCGTCCAGCGATCGCCTAGCACGTCCAGACAGTAGGCGATTGGGCATCGGGAACGTTCCCTGTGAGCAGCCATGGTCGTCGCGAGATCCGATCGTTCCGGGAAGGAGAAGGCAGTCTCCGTTCGGTGGTTGGGGAACTCGGTGCCAGCGTGACCCCGCCTGGCGGCAATTTAACTTGCAAAAGGAAAGTGACAAGCCCATCTTCGTCAGGCGGACTCGTCGACGCAGCGAACCATCTCACCACCCGAGCGACCTTCCTCATGCGAAACCATTCCCCCCTGAGAGGTGTCGTCCGATTCGTCGCCGGCTGGTTTCACTCGGCCGGCGCCACCGGTGGGAGGGGTCCTGGCGGGCGACCGCAATGGGTGGCCAAAGTGCAGGAGACCGGTCGGCTGGTCGGTGTTCCCACCGCGCGGGGCACCATTCGACGCACACCAGTCGTCCCCCGCGTCCTTGCTACCGCCGCTGTCGCGCTTCTGCCTGCTTGTACCGGGCGGCGCTCTTGGGCAGACCCCTCCGGAGGACGAGCGACAACCCCCCGAGGTTGCCCCACCGGTGGAGGTGGTGGCCGACCAGGTCCCGATCACTCGGGACGCGAATGGGCATCCGACCATCCGCGCTTTCCGCGTCAGCGGCCCCATCGAGGTCGACGGCGACCTGAACGAGCCTTTCTACGGGGCGACGCCACCGATCGACGATCTGATCCAGGCGGTCCCGGTTGCGCGAGGGGTGCCTTCGGAGCGAACGGAAGTTTGGATTGGGTTCGATGATGCGAATCTCTACGTTGCCGCCCGGGTATGGGACTCCCACGGCGAGGCGGGATGGATCGCAAACGAGATGCGTCGGGACTCGTTCCAGCTCCGCGCCAACGATTCGTTCGGGATCTACTTCGACACCTATCGCGACCGACGGAACTCGATTGGGTTCTTCATCAACCCGATCGGCGGCTTCGCCGATGTGCAGATCACCGATGAGGCGGTCCCAAACTTCGACTGGAACCCGGTCTGGAGCGTGAGCACGGGCCGGTTCGACGGTGGGTGGACAGTCGAGATGGCGGTCCCCTTCAAATCACTCCGTTACGGGCCCGGTTTGGAGCAGATCTGGGGGATTCAGATCCGCCGCTCGGTTCTGCGTGACAACGAGTGGAGCTATCTGACGCCCGTGCCGATCCAGGCGGCCGGGACTGGGTCGAACGCCGTCTTCAGAGTGTCGTCCTACGGGGATCTGGTCGGGCTCGAGACGCCTCCACTGGGGCGCAACCTCGAAGTGAAGCCGTACGTGACGTCACGGCTCAGTAGCGACCTGGTCGTCGATCCTGCTGTCGAGAACGACTTCGAGGCGGACGGGGGCCTCGACGTCAAGTATGCCTTGACGCAGAATCTGACGCTCGATCTGACGGTCAACACCGACTTTGCGCAGGTCGAGGTGGACGAGCAGCAGGTGAATCTCACCCGCTTCAATCTCTTCTTTCCGGAAAGCGCGGTTTCTTCCTGGAAGGAAGGGGGGTCTACGAGTTCGGGGTCGGCCGGACGGGTTCGGGTGGCCCGGGTGGCGGCGTTGGCCAGGCGCCCACCCTCTTCTACTCCCGGCGGATCGGGCTCCAGGGCAGCGCCCCCGTGCAGGTTCTCGGTGGCGGGCGGCTCACAGGCAAAGTTGGCTCGTTCGACGTCGGCCTTCTGAGCATCCAGACCGGTGAGGAGGAGTCGCTCGGCGCGGTGTCGACGAACTTCACGCTTCTCCGTCTGAAGCGCGACCTATTGGGCCAGAGCAACGTGGGAGTGATCTTCGAGAACCGCTCGGAATCACTCGCTGCCCCGGGAGAGTCCAACCAGGCGTGGGGTATCGACGGTGCCTTTGTGCTCAATGACGAAATGAACGCGGTGACCTATTACACCCGGTCTCATACCCCCGGACGCGAGGGGAACGATCAGAGCTACCGGGCGCGCTTCAATTACGACGCTGACCTCATGGGAGGGAGCGTGGACTACCTCGTCGTGGGGGATGACTTCAACCCGGAGATGGGCTTCGTGCGCCGGCTCGGATTCCGCCACAGCTCGCTCGGCGCACGTTTCAGCCCGCGACCCGCATCGATCTCCTGGATCCGTCGGATGAACTTCCACGCCGACATTGGCTACTTCGAGAACGACCTGGACCGATACGTCGAGAGCCGGGACCGCGGTGGCCGGATCGAGCTCGACCTGGAGAACGGCGACGGCTTCTCGCTGAACGCGAACGACTATTACGAGTTCCTCTCGGGGAGCGAGCAGATCTCAGGGGCGCTCTTCGAGGCCGGGCGCTACGCCTATACGGACTACGAGATTGGTTACCAATTCGGGCCGCAACGGCCATGGCAGGGTGACCTAAGCGTCCGGTGGGGTGAATTCTACTCGGGCGAACGCCTGTCCGTTGGAATCGGGAGCGGCCGCGTCGAGGTCAGCCCGCAGCTTTCGGTCGAGCCAAGCCTGGAGTTCAACTGGCTCGACCTCCCGCAACAAACCGAGCCCGGGGAATTCGACCAGCACGTTGCGCGTACCCGCGTGACGTATACGATGACGCCGCGAGCCTACGTGAGCGGACTCGTTCAGTACAGCACCGGGAGCGAGACCCTGAGCGGAAACTTTCGGCTGCGCTGGGAGTGGGCGCCGGGGAGTGAGTTGTTCATCGTGTACACCGAGGACCGGAATACCGATATGCTGGGCGATCGGTGGTCGGAGCTGTCGACCCGGGGACTCGTCGTCAAGGTGACGCGCTTATTCCGGCCTTAGCAGTTGGCCTGCTCCCTGGAGCGGACTAGAGCATCTGGGTCCCAGGAACTCTCCTCGCTCTTCTGGACCGTTGCACTTCGTACGAGTTCGCACGCACGAGTTTCTCGCCCGATAGGGGCCGCGCCGGCTCAGGATGCTCTTGAGAAACCTCAACGGCGGGACAGCAGGCCCGTTCCCGTACACGTTCCCGATGCGGTGACGGACGGGAACGGGAACGTGTACGGGAGCGTGTACGGCAGGGGGCTTCGCGTGAGCCTCCCGCTGGGTCCCTGAGTTTTCTCGGCCGATGGGGGCCGGCCCGGCGGGTTGATGATGCTCCCAAACCAACTATCGGATGGCTTCGGCGCATACTCGAACCAGGAAGCGAAATAGCTCGTCGATGTCCTCGATGCGTGTGCGGAAATTCACCGGATTGACACGAAAGTAGGCGTCGCCCTTCAACTCAGTCGTCGAGATCCAGAACCGGCCACTCTCTTCCACCCGGCGTGCCACCCTGGCATGGAGTGACGACAGCTCTTCGTCTGGCACGGTCGCAGGCGAATATCGCAAACAGACCGCCGACAGGTCGGGCTCGCGGGCCGTGACGAAGTCCGGGTGAGCCTCGGCCAGCTCGTAGAGCCGCTTGGCCTGCGCAACGTTGGCATCCACCCATTCACCGATCCGGTCCGTTCCGTATCGCTTGAACGCCATCCACACCTTGAGCGATCGAAACCGCCGGGACTGCTCGAGGCCGTGAACGAAGTAGTCATAACGCTCCCCGCGCCCGTCTTGCGGCTCGGTCAGGTACGCCGGCCGCATCCCGAACGAACGGGTCAGCCGCTTTTCGTTTTTCAACAACACTGCGCCGGCATCCAGCGGCGCGAAGAACCACTTGTGCGGGTCGAGCGTCACGGAATCGGCCAACTCGACGCCGTCCAGAACCCCCGGATTCGCCCGCGAAAGCAGCATGCCCCCACCGTACGCCGCATCCACATGCAACCAGATCCCCTCCCGATCGGCGATCTCCCGAAGCCGCCGCAGTGGGTCCACTGACCCCGTGTTGGTACTGCCTCCCATTCCGACGATGCAGACGGGAAGGATCCCCCGCGCCCGGTCCGCCGCGATCGCTTCTTCCAGAGCCTCGAGCCGTACGGTGAATCGCTCGTCGGTCGGAATGATGCGCAAGTTTTCGCGCCCGATCCCGACCACGTCGACCGCCTTGTCGATCGATACGTGCCGCTCCTCTGACGTGTACACCGCCATCGGCTCCCGCACCCCTTCGCCTTGCGTACGGTCGTCGGAGGCCCAGTCGCGCGCGAGCTTCAACGCGATCAGATTGGCCATCATGCCACCGCTCGTCAGGTTGCCCCCCGCGCCCGCGCCATAGCCCACCAGATCGGCGAGCCAGCGGATCGTCCGGCGCTCGATGGCCACCGCGGCGGGACCCAGCGAATACAGGCCCAGATTCTGATTCAGGGCCGATGCCACGAAGTCCGCCAGGATCCCGGCCGGCGTCGGCGTAGGAGTGATGTAGCCGAAGTAGCCCGGATGGTTGACCTGCGTGACGTGCGGCAGCAGCTTCGCCTCGAGGGTGTCGATGACCTCGGCAAGCGGCGTCGGCTGGCCCGGCAGCGGCTCGGCAAAGTCATCGTACACCGCCTCCGGCTTCACCTCGGGAAAGAGCGGCCGGGTGCCAATGGTTTCGAGGTGATCCGCGAGCAGATCGACCAGCCGGTGGCCGTTCGCTCGGAACTCCTGCAGGTCCATGTCGGGGGGTACAGTTTTGTTCAGGGCTTCGAGGTCTTGAGTCATATTCGGAGTGAGATCAACGATGGTGTGTAACAGGTGATCCGTCACGTGGCATCGGCTGGCTCGGGCACAAGGCCTACCGGCAGACAAATCTACCGCAGAGGCGCAGAGCTCTTTTGGGTTTTCTCTGCGCCCTCTGCGCCTTATAGGTGAAAATTCACTATACAGAACTTGCGACTCAAGGGCGGCCAGTTGCAACCCAGACCCACGTCCAACGGTAGTATCGGGCATGAGATTTCCGTTGGCCGAATGATTTCGCCAGACCGCTATGTACTCGACGTGCCTCTACTGCAAACGCGACCTCGGGAGTAACGAAGCGCTCGACGATTTCCCCGTCGGCCGGCGGATCGCATTCGACGCGGCGAAGGGACGGCTGTGGGTCGTCTGCCGAGGGTGCGAGCGGTGGAATCTCTCCCCGCTGGAGGAGCGGTGGGAGGCGGTAGAGCAGGCGGAGCGGCTTTACCACGACACGCGCCGCCGGGTCGCAACCGAGCACATCGGCCTCGCAAGGTTGCGCGACGGGACCGAGCTGGTGCGGATCGGCGAGCCGCTCAGGCCGGAGTTCGCGGCGTGGCGGTACGGCGATCAGTTCGGGCGGCGGCGGAAGCGTCAGGTCCTGGTCGCGGGCGCTGGGCTGGCGGCGCTTGGCGGTGTCGCTATCGGCGGTATGGTTGCAGGCGCGGCGGTCGGCGGGTTTGCCTACGGGATAAGCCAGATCGGTGCGGCGATGGTCCACGGGCGAGCTGAGACAGTCGTGGCGCGGATCCGGACCGAGACGGCGGGCGAGGTCCACGTCCGGCGCCGGCACCTCGCGGAAACGCGCATCGTCCGCGGCACCGACGCGCCGATCGCGCTCGACCTGCGCTTCAAGGGCGGGGCGGCCCACTTCGAGGGCCGCGAGGCGCTGCGGATCGCGGGGACACTCATGCCGCACGTCAACCGGTTCGGCGGGAAGCGCGACGTCGTCGAATCGGCGGTTGACGTGCTCGATACGAGTGGCGGCGCCGAGGGCTACTTCGAGCGCCTCGCCCGCTACGCGCCGGCCGACACCGAAACCCCGCCCTCCCGAAAGGGAGACGGGATACGGAAGACGAAGCGGGGAGCGTCCGGCGCGTTCAGGAGCGGCCTCTTCGGGCTCCGCGCCCCCGACAAGCTCGCGCTCGAGATGGCGCTGCACGAAGAAGTAGAGCTGCGAGCAATGCAGGGCGAGCTCGCCGAGCTGGAGCTCGCGTGGCGCGACGCGGAGGAAATCGCGGCGATCGCGGACAACCTCTTCGTGCCGGCAGGAGTGCGGGCGGCGTTGGAGCGGCTTCGCGGAGTGTAGGGCGTAGAACGGCGAGAAGGACGAAGCCGCCCGGTCACATCATTGAATTGACAGGGCGCTGCGCAATCCTTCTCTTCATTGGACTCCCGCGCGCCGCGTTCTCCGCGCCCCCGCGTGAGACCTTACCAATCCGCGGATGCGACGCAGTTCGGCCGAGCTACCGCGCTGATCTCTGATCCCTCCATCCGACCCACGCACATGACACGAAGACTTCGCTCCTGGCCTGCTCTTCCGCTCCTCACCCTGCTCGCCGCCTCCGCCTGCGCAGAGAACACTCGCGATTCCGACGCCGCCGACCTCGTTCTCATCGACGGAAAGGTCGTGACGATGGACCCCGCGCTCCCCGAGGCCGAGGCGGTGGCCATTTCCGGTGACCTCATCGTCGCCGTCGGCTCGTCGGAGGAGATCCGGGAATACGTAGGCCCCGAGACGCGAACGATCGAGCTGGACGGCCGCCTGGTGACGCCGGGCTTCATCGAGGGGCACGGGCACTTCATGTCGCTGGGCGAATCGAAGCTCGTGCTGGACCTCACCACGGCGACGAGCTGGGAAGAGATCGTTGCGATGGTGGCGGACGCCGCCGCCGAGGCTGCTCCGGGAGAGTGGATCCTGGGGCGAGGATGGCACCAGGAGAAGTGGACTTCGCTGCCGTCGCCCTCGGTGGAAGGAAACCCCGTGCACACCTCCCTCAGCGCGGCATCTCCCGCGAATCCGGTGGGCCTTACTCATGCCAGCGGCCACGCCTCCTTCGTCAACGCGCAGGCCCTGGAGCTCGCCGGGATCACCCGCGAAACCCCCAACCCCGACGGCGGGGAGATCGTTCGCGACGCCTCGGGCACGGCCACAGGCCTCCTGCGCGAGACCGCGCAGCGTCTGGCCGACGCGGCGCTCGCCGAAGTGGACTCGACGCTCAGCCCCGAGGAGACGCGGGAGCGCCGGCGCCGAATCGCCCAGCTCGCCGGTGAAGAGGCGCTCGCAAATGGCGTCACCTCCTTCCACGACGCGGGAGTACCCTTCGCCACAATCGATTTCTACCGGGAGCTGGCCGACGACGGCGAGCTCCCGGTTCGGCTCTATGTGATGGTGCGGGAGCCGAACGAAGCGCTGGCCGAACAGCTCCCCAACTACCGCCTCGAAGGTTACGGCGGCGGCTTCCTCACCGTTCGCTCGATCAAGCGGCAGATCGACGGGGCGCTCGGCTCGCACGGGGCCTGGCTGCTCGAACCCTACGAGGACCTCCCACGCAGCGCCGGCCTGAACCTCGAGTCCGTCGATGACCTCGAAGCGACCGCACAGATCGCCCTCGAACACAGCTTCCAGCTCAACACCCACGCCATCGGAGACCGCGCCAACCGCGAGGTGCTCGACGTCTACGAGCGCGCCTTCGAATCAGCCGGGAACCCCGAAGATTCGCGCTGGCGGATCGAGCACGCCCAGCATCTGCATCCCAGTGACATCACCCGCTTCGGCGAACTCGGCGTGATCGCCGCCATGCAAGGAGTCCATGCAACCTCCGACGGCTCCTGGGTACCCGACCGGATCGGCGCAAAGCGGGCCGAAGAGGGCGCGTACGTCTGGCGCTCGCTACTCGATGCCGGCGTCACCATCGCCAACGGCACCGACGTCCCCGTCGAGCGTATCGACCCGATCGCCAACCTCTACTCCACCGTCGCCCGTCGCCTTGCCGATGGGTCGGTCTTCCACGGCGACCAGCGCCTCACCCGCGAAGAGGCCCTCGAGAGCTACACCATCAACAACGCCTTCGCCGCCTTCGAAGAGGACCTCAAGGGCTCCATCACCCCCGGCAAGCTCGCCGACCTCGTCGTCCTCTCCCAGGACCTGCTCACGATCCCTGAAGAGGCGATCCCCGCGACACGGGTGCTGTACACGATCGTCGGCGGCGCGGTGCGCTACGCGAGTGATGAATAGTGAACCGGTGCCTGCGAGAAGTCCGGCCGTAGACGTTCACCTCCCTCCCATGGCGAACGCAGAGGTCGCGGGGGTCACAGAGGAAACGGTCGAGTGTCCTTTATCCTTCCTCGTCGGCAGCGTTCCAGCCATTGGTGACGCGAGAGATGCCATCGCGCATGTGTTCCACATGAAAGTTGAGCAGCAGGCCGCGGTCGTACCCTCCCAATCGCAGGTAGGAAAGGAGTTGGGCCTTGTGGACGGGACGCACCGCGGCCAGAGCCTTCACCTCGACGACCACGTCTTCCTCGACGAGCAGGTCGATCCTGTATCCGATATCGATCCTGACGCCACGGTAGGTAACGGCAAGGGGGACCTGCCTCACGGCCCGAAGGCCGAGGCTCTCGATCTCCCGCTCGAGGCAGACTTCGTAGGCCGCCTCGAGCAGACCCGGCCCTATGGCCGAGTGCACGTCCATCGCCGCACCGATGATCTGGCTGGTGAGCTCGTCGGTACCCATGAGCCGACGTTGCAACACTCGCTACGTAGAAACCAGATGTTGGGCCCTCAACGATCGAGCTGGCCAGCTGCCGGCACGACTGCCCACCGACCAACCCCATTCGGCAGTCCTCACCGACCTCCGCGACCTCTGCGTTCACACCGCCACGACCTCGGCGCCGCAGTGAACCCGTCCTATCGCACCCCGACTGTGCCCTTCACGGATTCGAGCAAGGCTGTCGGATCGTAGCCGACTCCGTCCTTGAAGATGTGGGTGACATTGCGGATCTCGGCGGGCGTGGCGGCGGGGTTCCCGTGGACCACCACCAGGTCGGCGGCCTTGCCGACCTCGACGGAGCCGAGCTCGTCCTCCACGCCCAAGACCTCGGCCCCATTGAGGGTCATGATGTTCAGCGCCTCGACCGGATCGAAGCCCGCCTCCACGAGCAACTCGAGGTTACGCTGGTCGCCGAAGCCGGGGAGGGCGCCGCCATTGCCCGTGGGGTCGACCCCGGCGGCGAGCAGCCCACCGAGCCTCACGAACTCCCGCTCGTACTCCATCGCCTTGTGGAGCAACTCCAGCGACATCCCGGAGCCGGGATTCTCCTCGATGCGCTTGCGGGTAGCCAGGTACTCCTCGGCCGTCTCCGGGGACATCGCGTCCAGCATCCGCTGCTCGAGCGGTGGCCGCCCCGGCACGGAGAGCTCGTAGACCGCCAAGGTGGAGGTCATCGCGACGCCGTTCTCGATCATCTCCTCCAGTGTGGCCCGCACCGGCGCGCCCTCGACGTCGAGAGTCTCCAGCGACGCCCGCGGGTTGGAGGGGCAACGGTCGGCCTCCTTGTCCGGGTGGTACTCGCTGTTGGCGAAGAGCCCATGCTCCAGGTTGTCGATCCCCAACGCCACCGCCTCGCGGTAGCCGACGGAGCAGAGGTGGCCAGTGAGCTTCACCCCCCGACTGTGCCCTTCCTCGATCGCTGCACGCATCGCGTCGCGACTCACCAGGGTATAGAACTTCAGCCAGGTCGCCCCCTCCTCGGCCCAATAGGCGACCACACGCCGCGCGTCCTCGGGGGTGGAAATCGCGTGCATCCCGCCGCCGGCACCGTCGCCGGTAAGGTAGGGCCCGGTGACGTGCATCCGCGGCCCGGGGGTCCTTCCTTCGTCGATGGCTCGCCGCAGGTTGAGCTCGGCGTAGGGCGACATGCTCCCCGTGGTGCGGATCGTCGTTACTCCGCTGGCCAGGTAGAGGCGCGGCGCGCTGAAGTTGAGCTGTACGCTACGCCCAAACGAGGTGGTGTAGAACGTGTGGTCGTGAAGGCCGATCAGCCCCGGGAGCACCGTGTGCCCCGCCAGGTCGAGCACCCGTGCCGCCGTCGGGGTGGGCGTGGAGTCAGACGCCCCTGCCGCCACGATGCGCCCGTTCTCGATCACCACCGTCTGCCCCTCCCGCGCCGGGGCCCCCGTTCCATCGATCACCCGCACGTTGGTCAGAGCAATCGCCGGGTCGCTCACAGAGACGTACTCGCGAACGCCTTCGGCGAGCGTGTCAAGGCTCTGTGCCGTAGTCGGCAGGGGGAGGAATGCACAAATGACGAATGATAAATAGCGGATCGTGAATGAACGCATGATTTGAATGGATGAAAGGTGGATAGCGAATGGTGAATAGTGAATGGGAAGGTGAATTCAGGTTCACCCTTCACTATTCACCATTCATGGCTCGGTTTCAATCGACATTGATGACGAACTGCATCCCTGCTTCGAGGTGCTCGGCGATGTGACAGTGCACCATCCAGCGGCCCGGGTTACTCAGCTCCAGGAGGATGTCAACGGTCATTCCCACGGGGACGAGCACAGTGTCCTTCCAGGCGTGGTTCTCGACGGGTACGCCGTTCACGGCCAGGACGAGGAAGCGCTGGCCGTGGATGTGGATAGGGTGCTGCATGGCGTGGAGCGAATGACGCTGGTTCCGTAGGCGCAGCCGCACCACGTCGCCCACCTCGAAGCGCCAGTCGATGGCCTCGTTCTCGGCGCCGGTGCGGGCGTCCCGCATGATCCAACGAACCTCGCTGGAGGTCGGGAGCCAGTCCATCATCGGCATCGTCCCCGCCCACTCGACCGGGTTGAAGTAGAGCGAGTCGAGCCGCATGACCCGCGTCAGCTCGAAGGGGAGGCCGCGGTCCTCGATGGCCAGGTCCAGCTCGAAGTCCGCCGGGCGGTCGAAGTGCGGGCGATAGCGCTCGATCTCCGCGGCCACCTCCGGGTGGCGGCGCAGCACCCCGAAGCTCGCCGAGAAGTCGCGGGAGGCGGACTCCGCGGCCACCTGCACGGTGCCGAGTGTATCCACCAGCGCCAGGAACTGGCCCATCATGTGGTCGATCCCCTGTACCCGGTTGGTCAGCGCGGACCTGCCGGGGCGCTCGAAGCGCACATCGACCACGTAGCGCTCGGCCGGCGCGATTGCCACGCTCTCTACCCACTCCTCCCGCTCGAAACGCCCCACGTCGGTGGCGACGACCTTCATGCGGGCCCCCTCGAACGACAGATTGAAGGTGCGCGTGTTCGAGGCGTTCGTGAGGTGAAAGCGCACCACCTCGCCGTCGCGGACCTCGAGCTCGTAGCGGGGCTCGCCGTTCACCAGAAGGAGGTTTCCGAAGCGGCCTGTCATCGCGAAGGTCGCCTGCTCGAGTCCGTAGGGGACCAGCCCTTCGTCGCCCACCAGGAGGTCATCGAGCATCAGCACCTCCTCACGGTGCGCCGGGCCATAGTAATCTGGTGTCGCCGGCGCCACCAGCAGGTTCCCGTACAGCCCCAGGTCCTGCTGGATGTCTTCGCGGTGGTGAGGATGATACCAGTAGATACCGGCGTCCGGAAAGTGGATGCGGTAGCGGAAGCTGCCGCCCGGCGGCACGGGCTCCTGCGTCAGGTCCGGCACCCCGTCGAAGCGATTGTCGAGACGGATCCCGTGCCAATGCACCGCCGTGGGGTGCTCGGTCCGGTTGGTGAAGTCGACGGTGATCGTGGCCGCCTGCGGGACGTGGATGAGCGGGCCCGGATACTGGCCATTGAAGCCGTACATCACCAAGTCGCGCCCCGCGAGGGTCCGGCGCACGAGACCCGCGGTGAGGGCGATGGTGTCGCCGTCCTCCACGCGCAGCAGTTCGCGCGGACGGGCGAGGGGGATCGACTCCGCCTCCACATCGCCACCAGGGAGGAAGGGCGTCGCTGCGGGTACCCGGTGCTCGGTCCCCATGGGGGACATCGGGACGCGCGGGTCATGCGGGGGCATCCCCCACACCAGGGGCGACAGCGACCCTGGCGATGCCGCCGTCCTGGGCGCGGCCTGACCGGCGTACTCCGAAGAAGCGCTCGAGGCCGCCGGCCCCAGGCCGACGAAGTGGGGGTCACGCATGCGCGTGCTGGCCGACAGCCCGCGGAGGACCAGCGGCCCGCGCCGCTCGCTCACCGAATCCGACACCTCGGCGCTGACGAGCAGATAGAACTTGTTCAGCGCCACCTCGCCCGTCTCGACCCGCCCATTGCGCACCGGACCCAGACGAGTGACAGGCGCGAGCGTTGGGGGCATGGCCCAGGCGACATACGTGGAGTAGTCACCGAGCGTCGCCGGGTCGGGGAGCCCGCGCAGCAGGAATGTCGTGCGGTAGCGGTGACGTCCATCGATCGTAACTGCAGCGCCGAACGGCGACGCTGGTGGGGCGAGCTGCGCCACCCCCGTCGCAACTCCGTCGAGCTCCGGCGGCGGGATCAGCTCTACACAGTAGAGGTCCGTGCTCGGCGCCCCAACGAAAGTGAAGTCCGCCGGGTCGGTCGGGCAGAAGTCGACGGCGGCCGGGGTGTTGACGGCTTCATGAGATGAGGGGGCCGGAACGGCGCAGGCGGCGAGGAGCGCGGCCGCCACGGCCGCGAATGGTGAATTGTGAAGGGTGAATTGTGAAATGCTCATGCTGGGAGACGATCGGGCGCGGCCGTTACTACTGCCTTTGCCGATAATGGCCGGCGGCGTTGCTTGCATCTACATGTCCGGCATCTCGGCGGCGGGCGGCAGCGGGACCGCCGCCGGGATGGGCATGGGTCTCGGCCTGAGGCTCGCGAAAACCGCCACGCCGCCGGGCATCCGGCTACCATAGAACGGGTCGAGGTCGGACGGGAAAAAGCTAACGGAGATCTGCCCACCCATCCCGGGCACGAGGGCACCCCTCCGGCCGAATTGCCGCACGTATCCTACCGAAAGCTTCCCCACGGTAAAGACTTCGTCGGCGAGTAAGGGAGCTTCCTGTTCGATCGCCAGTTCCTCACCACTCTTCCATACCAGCTCTGCTCTCCCGAAGAAGATGTTACGCTCTTCGAGGTTCAGGTTGGTCTCGACCAGAAAGGCATCAGTGCTCAGACCATGAGCCCGGTTTTGGCCCCATGTCAGCGTGCTGGCCCAGATGCCGTGGGGGCCGAGCGGATAGTGGTAGGTTGCGGACGCGCTGGCGCGCGTTACGTCCGCGCGCCTCTCTCCAGGCTCCCGCGACGCTTCCGCCTCGGTCAATCGCCCGAGCGAAACCTGAAGCGCCCAGCGGTCGTCCGGCAAGAGCCAGACTCGACCCGAGTAGGAGTCGAGGGGGGCGAGATCGAAATCGAAGCGGTTCTCGTCCGGTTCCCGTCCGTTGAAGAGGGAGCCCTCGAGTTTCCAGGTGCGACCGTAGATGCCGGCCGTGGCGACGCCGAATGAGATGTGCGTTGCATCCTGCCAGTGGTGGCCGATCGGGGCGAAGGGGCTCGGCACGGCGGAGACGCGGTGCGGGAAGGCCACCGGACCGAGGGCCGGCTCGCCTACCGGTCCACCGTACAGTTCGAAGGCTACCTTGCTCCCCAAAGGCCGCTGGTACTGCGCAGCGATCTCCATGAAGAGGTCGTGAGGGTGCTGGCGGTCGTGCAGCGGCTCGCCGTTGCAGAACTCGCCGGTTGCCAGCAGATCTGGGTAGCCGCACTTGTCCACAGTGATCGGCTCAGCGCTCAACATGGCCCGGAGGCCGAGCCGCCCAGTGCCTACCGGACGGCTCGCCATCCCATGAAACCAGTTGGCGAGGCCAAGCTGACGATCTCCCCGATCACTCCCGTCGTCGACGTACTGGAGAAAGAGATTGCCATGCAGCATGAACGCCCAGCTTCCCGCCATCGAGTGGATCGCATAGATCGGCGAAGCGTCCGGCTGCCACGAGCTGCCCGAACCTTCGCGGTGCATGCCGATACCCAGCGGGCCAAGCAGCATAGCCATGTCCTGCGGCATCGCCGCCTCCGCGGAGTCGGCAACCGCGGGCTTTGCAGG
>WHSP01000150.1 GCA_009380025.1 Gemmatimonas sp.
CCAGGGGACATTTCTATCCGTTGAATCCGGGGGACATTTCTATCCGTGCTTGACAACTACTAAAAAAATAGTTGACAGCTCGGCCCTCCCCCGGTATCCTTCCCTAGCAGGGTTCCTTTTCTTGACCCTCAGCCGTCTCACCTTGACAGCGATTCGGGCGCATCCACCCAACGGAGCGAGGAGTCGAGGATGATCGTGCTTTGGATGCTCTACGGCCTGCTCGTGGCGGCAATGTTGGGGATGTCGGCGGCGCTGGCGGAGGGGGCGCTCCTTCGCTGGGATCGGGCGACCCGTTGGCTGTGGGTCGCCGCGCTCCTCCTTCTCCCGACGGTGCCGTTGGTGTCGATGGTCGTGCCTGGGTGGGGCCGAACGCTGGCCGAGGGTGGCGTCATCCTGGGACCGATCACGGCGCTAGCGGGAGGTGTAATCGGGGGTGAAGCTGCGGCCGTCCCGCTTTGGCCGGGGGACGGCTTTCTCCTGGCGGCGTGGCTGCTCGCCTCACTGACGATGGCGGCCTTTCTGGCGCGGTCGGGGCTCCTGCTCAGGTCGATGCGAAGGGGATGGCAGCCGGCCGAAGTATCCGGCCACCGAGTTTGGCTGTCGCGCTCCTGCGGGCCGGCTGTGGTGGGTTTTCTCGGCGGAGAGATCGTGCTTCCGGAATGGATCGACGAGATCGAACCGGGCGACCGGGAGCTGCTCGTAGCCCACGAGGCGGAGCATATCCGTAGCCGTGATCCTTTGCTGCTGCTGTTCGGGACGCTGGCAGTCGTCGCTGTGCCCTGGAATCCGTTCGTGTGGTGGCAGGTTGCGCGGCTGCGGACGGCGATGGAAGTCGACTGCGATCGAAGGCTCCTCGGCGCCGGAGCGGACCTGCGTACGTACGGCGATCTCCTTCTCCAGGTTGTGGCCCGTCGGTCCATTCTTCCGCCCGTGGCCACCGCCTTCGCGCATTGGCCCTCTCAACTCGAAAGGAGAGTTCGCGTCATGACATCCACCTCTGTGGGTCGGTCCACCATGAAGGCGATCGGAGCAGCCGTTGCGGCCGTGCTCCTGGTGCTCGGCTCTTGTCGCTTGGAACAGCCGACGAGCCTCGCTCCGAGCATCGATGCAGCGGGTCCGGACCAGATCGACCTCGAAGCTCTCCGAGCAGAGCCGACTTTCACACCCTTCACGGAGCGGCCGGAGCTAATCGATCGCGCAAGCTACGCGCGCGCCCTGCAGGAAGGCTATCCCGACGCCCTCGCGGCCGCCGGTATTGGCGGCACGACGATCCTGTGGGTACTTGTGGATGCTGATGGGGCTGTCGGGAACCTGAGGCTGGTCTCCAGCTCGGGATACGATGATCTGGATCAAGCCGCCCAGGCGGCAATGCGTCAGGCAACGTTCACGCCGGCCAGAAACGACGGGGTCGCCGTGCCTGTGTGGATCCAGATTCCTGTGACCTTCGCCACGATGTAGGTGCTGGTGACGGCTCGGGCGAGATTCGCGAAGACCTCACCTTTCTTCCACCGCCCGGGCCGCTCGTTTCAACGTTCCACGCACGTTTTCGTTCCTCGTCGTTCTCCGCACCCCCGCACCTCCGCGTGAGGCATCGCTGGGAGTCGCCACCACGCTGCCATCACACGCTCCTGCTGCACCGCTTCCGTCCAATACTCGACCGCGCTAGCTTCCCCGGGATCTGACCATTCCATGGGGACGAGCAGAGAGCGGATGAAGCGGTACATCGGGGGACACACGATCGACAACGGCGGAATCGACATGGCCGTTCGGAGGGCGGGCGCTGCGGGCATGACTGCACTACAGATCTTCTCTGCGCCGCCGCGCTTCTACGGTGACAAGTCGGGGATCCGCGCCGAGCGGGTGGAGCGTTTCCAGACAGCAATTGCCGAAGTTGGGATGGATCCCGCCAACGTCGTCGTGCACGGAGCGTACGTCTTGAGCGTGGCGACCCCGGAGCCGGAGAAGTGGGTCCGGGCGAGCGGTGGACTGACCAAGGAGCTGGAGCGATCGACGACGCTTGGGGTCGGGGCGATCTGCTTCCACCCCGGATCCGCGATGAAGTCCGACGTGGCGGGGGCGACCGAACGGGTGGCGGAGGCCATCACCGCCGCCCTCGAGAAGGTGTCCGGCGATACCGCCGTGCTCATCGAGAACACCGCCGGCGCAGGCAGAACCGTAGGCAAGACCTCGGCCGAGATCGCGATGATCCTCGGCCATCTGCCGGCCCACCTACGCTCCCGGACCGGTTACGGGCTCGATACCTGCCACCTCTACGCGTCCGGGTACGACATCGCCGCGGGGCGCGAAACGTTCACGTCGATCCTCGATGAGTTCGAGGAAGCGATCGGCGAGTCACCCCGCTTCTTCCATTTGAACGACAGCGAGGGCGAACTGGGCAGCAACCGGGATCGTCACGCTCTGCTAGGTCACGGTCGCATCGGCGTGGAGCCGTTTCGGTGGCTCATCGAAGATCGCCGAAGTGCCGGCCTACCTCTGATCCTCGAGACCCCGCAGGCCAAACCGGACATCGACCGAACCGATGCCTCGGCCGACCCGTGGGACCTTGAGATGGTGCAGCTGCTCCTCGGCATGGACTGAGTAGGCGATTCAGTCCTGTACCAGCCCGATCGCGTTGCCGTCTGGATCCCGCAAGATCGCGATACGCCTGCCTCCGCCGACATCCTTGATCGCCTGTTGAGCGTCTGCCCCCGCTTCAACGAGCTGCTCGAAGCTCCGGTTGATGTCGTCGACCTGCCAGTACGCGACCGGACTGGTCATCCCCTGTGCGTGGCCGTTTGGATCGAGGCCGATCTCCTGTTCGCCGACCCTGAACCCGACGTAGTACGGTTCATCCGTGTACGGGTCCACTCCCAGAAGTTCTCGGTACACCGACTTCGCCCGGTCCAGGTTCTTGACGGGTACGACCAGAATCTTGGAGCCTGAGGTCATGTTGGTTCCTGTGGTTGATGTGGTTTGGCTTCTACGTACTCCGGGCAAGAACTATGACGACGTCTTCCCGGTCATCCCCAACCGTCATTCCCGCGAAGGCGGGAGCCAGTAGACGGTCGACCGACACCGGCGGATTGACCCCCGGACGGTGAAGCCAGTCCCGCGCCTCGATGATTTGCCGGCGCCCCGCCAGGACGCCGGCAACCTTCCCGCACATCCTTCCGCCCGCCGGATCGCGGCAGTCGGTCGTCCAAAGGTCCAATTCGCGTTCGATGGATTGGAACGCATCATGGGAATGGACAGCTCGACGATCTGACGAGCCTTGCGGCGCCCTGAAAACCATCCCGGCCAAATCCGTTCAAGATCCGTGGGTCGGCTTCCGCCAAACTTGACCTCGAGGGGCAGGGTGCACGGTCGCGACGCTGGGTAGCAAACGATCGCAACTGGCTGCGCCCGCACCAACAGATTCGACGTCACTCAGATCGGATCGTCATCGGCCTGGCGGTCCTCACGTTCTACTCGTCAACCTTTGCCGCTCAACGGCTACGATGAGCATCAACGAAGAAGCCACAGCGCCGCTGCGTACTCACCGGAGCCGCGCGCCCGTTCGGCACGTGACCGACGGCAGACGCACGCAGATCGGTTCGAGACTCGTACTGAAGGAACTGGTTCAACGGGGCTACCCGTTCGTCGTCATGACGAACGTGCTCGGCGGGTTCGCCCTGAGCGGTCGTAACCCGTTCAGCACCCACGGCTGGAATCGGATGTATCGCCCGACCGGCTTGATGGACCACAACGTCCGGGCGATCTCTTGGCCGAACACCGATACGCTGTATCTCATCGCGACCCTGGATCTTAGGGCGGAGCCACAGGTCGTGCGATACCCCGCCTTCGATTCCGTTTACGTTTCGCTCGAGACGTCCGCGCTGAATCACTACATCGACATCCCGTTGTCGAGTTCGCGGGGAGACTTCCAGAAGCCGACCACCGTCCTATACTATTCGGCGAACACATCGGGATACGCGGGCGAGCCCGTTACTGGCGTCGATCGGGTGCACCGACTGTCGGGTGATCTCGGAGTCGCCTTCGCTCGGATCATGCCTCACAGCGCCGAGCCCGAGAGGATGGCCCGAATCATGGGCCAGATCCAACACGCGACGATTCAGCCGCTCTCGGCCTATTTGCGTGGTCAGGTTGCACCCCAGCGCCGTCCGGCGGTGAGCTATCCGCCTTTCGGCGATGAGAAGAACCTCTTCGCCAATCACTTTCTCGAAGTCGTACAGTTCGCGTTCAACCATACGGAGTTCGACCAGTCCGACCAGATGGATCGAGCGGCGGTGGCCGCGTTCGAGAAAGTTGGAGTCGTCCCCGGTCGGGTGTACGATCCCCGACGAGCGCCGGAGATTGATCCCGCGATGCTCGCCGAGCTCCACGACGAAGTCCGGGCCTGGGCTCGCTCGAACCGTCAGAAGCACCTCTGCGACATGTTTCTCCCTCGAGGCCGCCTGACGCTCGAGGCCTGGCTCGCTTCCGTCGCCACGGCGCCCTTGGGTCAGCCTGCCAGCGAGGCCGTCTACCCTCTCGTCGAGACCGCGGACGGCTGTCCACCCAACGCCCGGCACGACTACGTCATCCGCATGTCCCGCGACAACATGCCGCCCGTCAACGCGTTCTGGTCACTGACCCTATACGATGGGGTGAGCGGCTTCTTCATCCCCAACGACCGAAAGAAGTACACGGTTGGGCTGAACGGTGGGATGAAGCTCAATTCGGAGGGTGGAATCACCATCCACATCGCTGCGCAGAAGCCTGAATCTGCTCCCCTCGAGAACTGGCTTCCGATTGACCGCAGGGATCTCGACCTCTCGGTAGCTCTTCGGCTCTACCATCCGGACCTCGAGCGCTTCAAGTCATGGACGCCGCCGAAGCTCCTGCGTCGTGGGTGAAGGCTCTCTCCCCCTCCCCCGTCACGCCGTCAAGCGGGAATCCGACTGGATCCCCGTTTGTGGTCCATCAGTCCGAAAGCGCGATCGGCGCGGTTGGTCGGCGTCAACCGACCGGATCTCGACGGCACCCGCCCGCGGGATCGGCTGGAGTCGCCCAGCGGTTCGTCGCGTCAACGAGGGCTCTCAGCTCGGCCTTCGGTCTCGAGGCCTGGTGAGCTTTCGCCATCGTGGCACGCTGGACGCGGCCGCACCGTAGTGCGCTGCTGCGCGAGGATGGAGCCTTTTCTGGTGCAGGGTGAACGCAGTTCGCCGCCCCGCGGTTACGCTTCTGGCTATTCCGCGAAGATGACTCGACCCTAGGGTCCACGGTGACCGGGCCCGAAGGGCGGAGTCAGTACGAAAGGTGAGAATCGATTGTCTCATGGTGGATCAGCGTTTCAACATCGAGGCTTTGCCAAAGGGACCGTGACGTCAGCTCGTCAAGCCGAGGGCTAGCTTCGATGCTCGGTTCTCAAGTGGAACTACCTCAGCCGAGTCCGCCGCGAAGCGACCTGGCGGGCGTACTGGCCGGGTGTGAATCCGAGCCTTCTCTTGAAGTGTCGGTTCAGGTGACTCTGGTCCGAAAAGCCGGCCTGAAGGGCGGCGTGCGCGATCGGCACTCCCTGTCGAATCAGCGCCCGTGCACGATTGACACGAAGGTGCGTCTGGTACGCGTGCGGCGGGAGTCCGAACTCGCGTTTGAACGCACGCACGAGGGCGTACTTGCACATACCGGTGCGCAAGCTGAGCTCGTCGAGGGGGAGGCCGCGGGCGAACCCGATGCGGACCTGGTCGCGAACCTTCCGCAGGACAGGAGAGCCCCGGTCTTCGTCGGAGGTCACCCACGCGTGGCCGTGCCGAATCAGCAGGTCGATGAATGCCTCCACACATTGCAGTGCGGAGTCCGCCCCGGGCTCGAGCTGCTCGCACAGCAGGAACAGCGCGTCGGCGAGGGTGGACTGCATCGACCAGCTTCGCTTCATGGAAACCCGATCGGGCTGGCTCGAAGACGGTCCGTCGTCCAGACGTTTGACCAGGTTGGGATGCAGCAGAACCGTCAGATAGTGATGGGGCCGCGTGGCCGTGCAGGTTCCGACCGTCTCGGGTTCGATCGTGATCAGCTTTCCTTCGGGGACCGTTTCCTGGGTGTTCCCTCCCTCGAGAGTAGCGGCCGAACCGGTCAGAACGAGGAACAGGTACTCTTCGCGAAAGAGCTGCTTCTGGTGTCCCGCTTCCCCCGTCCCACTGTGAATTTCAACTCCCTCCAGGCCCCTCGGTACGACGATCTTCGGGCGCTCCGCCAAACGCGCTTCACTCATGTAGCACCTCCACTTCCGGACCCGTAAAGCAGCCGACGGAATCCGCGGGATTCGGGGCTTGCGAGCGGTTCGACTGCAGCCGCTCGGTCCACGGGGTATGTCTGTTACTGCGCCTTCTGACATGAATGATCCCAGCTTCCAGACCCGGGATCTATTGGGCGAAAGGGCAGGCAGGTGGGGTCCTGGAGCGGCGTCAGCACGAACGACCAGTATTCGCGCGGCGCTTGAGATGAGGATGGACCTTGGGCCAATGCCGTCGCTTCGCCGCGATGTCCTACCTTTGCGGGCGGCGTTGCAGAGGCAGGGCCGACGCGAATGCACGCGGGGAGGTGCCGACTGATGGTGATGGGCTCCAGTCGACGGCACGATCGGCCGGGTCCTGTATGTGATGATGGGGCGTGGTTGGAGCGGGCGTTCAGCCGGGTGACTGGCGCGCCACTCGTGGGCGGCAACCGGATCCGTCTTCTCCAGGATGGCTTCCAGAACTATCCGGCGTGGCTGAGGTCAATCCGGAGGGCCGAGCGAACGGTCCACTTCGAGACCTACAGCTTTTCGGACGACCACGTGGGGAGGGTGTTCGCCGAGGCGTTCGTCGCCAAGGCCCGGGAGGGGGTGAGCGTCCGGCTCATCTACGATTGGGTCGGATCGCTTCGTAAGGCCTCCCGGCGCCTATGGCGGGAGATGGAAGACGCGGGTGTGGAGATCCGCTGTTTCAACCGGCCTCACCCACTCCGCCCCCACGATCTGCTCCATCGAGATCACCGCAAGCTGCTTTCAGTAGACGGCACCATCGGCTACGTCGCCGGACTCTGTGTGGGAGAGTGCTGGGTCGGCGATCCCGCGAACGAAGTCTCGCCGTGGCGGGATACAGGGGTCGAGATCAGCGGACCCGCAGTGGCTGGACTGGAACGGGCATTCGCCGCGATATGGGCCGCGGCGTCGGGTCACCGGCGTGTGACCGATCTCCTCCCGACACCGGACGCCCCGCCTTCTGCTGGCCCGATCGCCCTTCGAGTCGTTGCTGGGGAGCCGAGAACGACCCGCATGCTCCGGCTGGACTATCTCGTCGCCGCTGCAGCCCGCGAGACCCTCTGGATCACCGATCCCTACTTCGCGGGAACGACCCCCTACATTCAGGCCCTCCGAGCAGCCGCCCGGGATGGCGTCGATGTTCGCCTGCTCGTTCCTGGCTCGAGCGACCTCCCGTTCCTGACCCCCATCAGCCTCGCTGCGTATCGACCGCTCCTCGAGGCTGGCGTACGCACCTACCAGTGGAACGGCCTGATGCTCCACGCCAAGAGCTCGGTGACAGACGGCGAGTGGGGCCGGGTCGGTTCGACGAACCTCAACCTCGCCAGCTGGCTCGGGAACTACGAGCTCGACGTCGTCGTCCACGACCGTCAGTTCGCCGGGGACATGCAGCGCATGTACCTCGAGGATCTAGCCGGCGCGACCGAGCTCGTTCTCGACTCGGTTGGTCGGAGAGGTCGCTCCAGGGTGAATCGTCCTCCCCAGGACGGCTCCGCCAACCGACCCAATGTCGGCAGGAGGCGGAGCGCGCTCACAGGGCTTTCCCGCCGTACCTCCAACCTGGCTTGCGGAGCGGTGCGCATCGGAAACGCGTTCGGCAGCGCTATGTCCGACCCGCGTAGCTTCGACTTCGCCGAAGACCGATTCATCGTCGGTGCCGGTCTCCTCCTCCTCGGTCTCGCTGTCGTCGCCTGGTTTTCACCGAGGACCCTCACTATCCCCGCATCCCTGCTCTCGACCTGGTTCGGGGTCGCCCTTCTCGTACGTGGCGTCGCGATGTCGCGCGAAGCCCGTCGGAAGCAGTTGGTAGGCGAAATCAACGAGTCCCAGCGGTCCCCGGCCGCCCCCAAGTGCTGAGTAGTTCCCGCACCCTCCGGTCAGGCGCTCGTCGCTCGGTTCAGCGCACTGCGTACCCCTCGCGGGTCTCGTATGGATCTCCGCCTCGCCGGCGGGCTGAGATCCAGGCGCAATCCGCGGCCGAGGCTGGTGTCGATCAGAACGGGGAGGGAGACGTAGAAGGTCGCTCCGGAATCGCCGTTGCTTGCCCAGACGCGGCCATGATGAGCGTCGACGATCGTCCGTGTGATCGAGAGCCCCATCCCCAAGCCGTTCGACTTCGTGCTGAAGAACGGCTCGAACAGCCTCGACAGCATGTCCGAGGGAATCCCCGGGCCGGAGTCCGAAACGGCAATCAGGATCCCGTCCGGAGAAGTCCGTTCCGTTCGGATGACGATCTCGCGTCGATTCTCAGGGCGGTTCGCGAGAGCATCGAATCCATTGAGGATCAGGTTCATGAGCACCTGCTGGAGGTGTACACGGTCTCCGTCGATCGTAGGCAAGTCCTCCGCCGGGCTGAACCTGATATTGATCGAGCGCACTTCCGCCTCGAAGCTGACGAGCTGAACGATTTCTTCGATGACTGGATTGATTTCGACGGGAGTTCGCACCAGCTCGTGTTTCTGGAGCAGGGTGCGCATGCGCCGGATGATCTCCGTCGCCCGCTGATTGTCCTTGCGAATGTCGACGAGGATCTCCCGCACCGCATCCACGTCCGGCGTGTCACGGTTCAAGACGAGACTGCCCGCGGTCGCATTCATCAGGATGGCGCCGAGCGGCTGGTTGAGCTCATGTGCCACCGATGCCGTCAGCTCCGTCATTGCGGCGATTCGGTTGTAATGGGCAAGCTCCTCGCTATGCTTCAGCTTCGCGAAGTCAGCTTCTTTCCGGACCGTGACATCGACGCATGAGCCGATGTACCCCTGGTGGGCGTGCGTCACCGACTTGCGCGGCACACCCGTACAGAGAACCCACCGATACGTCCCGTCGTGCCTCCGCATGCGGCACTCGAAATGAAACGGCGTCCTCAGCGTGAGGCTCTCCGCGTACATCCGAAGGCAGGCCTCACGGTCGTCGGGGTGAATCGAATTCGCCCAGCCGAAGTCGAGGTTCTCGTTCAACGTACGTCCGACGAAATCGAGCCATCCCCGATTGAAGAACGTCAGCCGGCCATCCGCACTCGACATCCAGATCATCACGGGCGCCGTGTCCGCCATGATCCGAAAACGAGACTCGCTGTCGCGGAGCTCGGCCTCTGTCTGCCTGCGCCTCACATGCTGCACCAGAAGCGCGCCGATCATCCCCGTCTGAAAGAGGAGAAGGGCAATCGTTCCCACGGCCTGCAGGCGATACTGTCCCCAGATCGAGCGATCACGGAATCGAATCACCGCCGGGGAGGGGAGATACCGTTCGGGAATGCTCCACCTGTCGAGCTGACGCCAGTCGAACTGGGTCTCGCTGATGCCTGCATCGACCAGCGGAAGGTCCGACGGAGATTCGCCTGACAGGACACTCAACACGTACTCGCCTACCCGCGACCCGTGCGTGTTCAGGCTGTATACATGCCCGCCCACGATTCCCCGACCGATATTCTGATCCAGGAAGCCGTATACAGGGCGACTGGACGCGCCTGACACCTGTGCCACAACGTCATGGGGGACGAACCCTTGTCCGATCCCGTCGCGGAACAGGGTCGAGTACAGGACGATAGTTCGCGGCGGCAACTGTGCGAGCTCCGCCAGTAGCTCTTCCAACGAAAGGTCCGTGAGATACGTGAACTCCAGCTCTCCGGCGTAGCTCTGAAACTCCCTCTTCGCACGCTCGGTCAGTCGGCGGTCGAATTTGGAGGTGCCAGCAACGAAGACCACATGCCGGGTCTCCGGGTGGAGGCGCAATGCGATGTCGAGGGTTGGCGCAAACTCCCGCCGCATCAAGACCCCCGTCACGTTGGCCGGGAGCCGCCTGTCGTCCAGTTCGTCATCGTCGATGCCGCTGAAAACGATCGGGACCCCCGGAAACACCGGATCGCCGTCGCCCAGAAGGAAGTCGAGCGACTCTCCCGTCACCCCCACCGCTACGTCGAACGAATCCCCTTCGTACTTCTCTCGAAGGTGCTCCCGGAGGCTCGCCAGATACTCCTCTGTTCCGAGCCTCGAGAGGTCCATCTCCTCCCTGTAGACCTCCACCTTGCCCGTTGCGCGCTCTTGAAGCGTGCCCACGAGTCCTGCATCCATCATCGAGAATCCCCGCAGATCCGTCCGCTCGGGGTAGACCACGAGAACTCGCTGGATCTCGTCTTGCGCGGTCAGGTCTCCCGCCTGCATCGCGATCAGCGCCATGCACAGCGGCCGCAGGATGGTCTTCACGCTCATAGCAGTTCCCTACATCGTCGGTGATCGCAAAGCTTCTGCTCTCTCCCAACCCAAACCAGAACGTCCCAATCCCGACCCGAAAACAGCCGACCCGAGGAAAGAGGTCAGTTGAATGAGAAATGGTATCATCATTTGGCGTGAAATGAGCGGCGTCAGAGATCACAACGACCCCGAAGACTTCCTACCCAGCGTCTAGAAGGCCGTTGATAAATCGCGCATCTCTACGTTACGCTTCCTCGCCGCTCCCTGCGGCGTACGAATGTACGCCTCACTCGCGGCTCGTC
>WHSP01000151.1 GCA_009380025.1 Gemmatimonas sp.
CTTTCGCTGGCGGAGATCGCTTCGAAGCGCAAGGCCAAAGGCCTGAAGCTCAACCCCCATCCGGCGAGAAACTGGACATAGCGCCTGGGAGCGCGGGCGTCCCGCCCGCAGGGGCGGAGGAGTGAGGGTCCATCGGGAGAAGGCGATGTCCGGGCCACGAACCGTGTCCGGGTTCCGGGAAAGGATCACGCCCGCATCGGCGAGCACGACGCCATGGTCCCCCGCCTCCGCGAACTCGTCTAGCTTGCGCGCGAGCCGGGCGAACGAGCCGGCCACGCAATGAGGCTGGCGGGGGCGAGCGGACCAGTCTACCCCTCACCAACTCGATCCGGTATGCGTCCTCCTCGGGCAACTGCTCGAATTCGGCGATCGTAAGGAGGCGATCGTCAGTAGCGAGTTGACGCGCAGTGGGAGGTGGACCAGCCGGAGAACATCGAGCCCAAGCGCTCCCGGATGCGGAAGCTCTTCGGGGAGACTCCAGCCAATGTTACGCTCGTACCGGTCGACTTCGACCGCGAGAACCTGGGAGCGGCGCTGGCCTCCCACGGCTACCCGGCCAGCACGCGAACGTTCGTCATCCTGGAGGCGGTCACGCAGTACCTGCCCACCATCCCAGTGGCCCGCACTTGGACCGAATGCGGCCCGGAGGCCCTTGCTCCCAGGGCTGGCCAGCGCCGGCCGAATCGGCGGGGCGGTAACGAGCGGTCGCGGTGCCGACGAACGGTGGATAAGTGCGTGAGCCCATCTCATCCTCGCCGGCGCCGTCCGCCCTGACGCCGTCGGTGTCTCCCGTCGTCGCCTCGCTCGCGCGCGACGCTATGGCCAACTCCAGCGGAGGTGGAGCCTCCGTTGGCGCCCGGCCACCGCGCGGGTGTTTCCTGCTCTGCCTTCACCTTGCGCTCCTCCTTGGCCCGCGCCCGTGCGCGCTCCTCAGCTTTGCGGGCGCGTATCTCAGCGACCCGCTCGGCGAAAGGGATTTCTAAGCGCTCGTGCGGGAGCCCAGGGTTGAAGCCTTCCAGCGTGCGCCGCTCGATGGGCCTGCCCAGCGCCCGCTCGATGGCCCGTACATCTGCCTCTTCTTCGGGCGATACGAAGGTGTAGGCATCGCCGGTGGCGTCGGCGCGTGCGGTGCGGCCTACCCGGTGAATGTAGTCCTCGGGAGCAGCGGGCACGTCGAAGTTGACCACATGGTCGAGCGCTTCAACGTCGATCCCCCGGGCCACGATGTCCGTGGCGGCGAGGACCTGGTAGCGACCGCTCTTAAAGCCGGCCAGCGCTTCGGTGCGCTGCGCCTGGCTACGGTTGCCGTGGATGCATGCTACGGCGATGCCGTGCTGCTTCTCGAGCTTCTGCGCCAGCCGATTGGCCCGATGTTTGGTGCGGCAGAATGCGATGACGTTGCCGATCTCGCCGCGCCGGATAAGCTCGGCCAGCAGCGCGACCTTCAGCTCCCCAGGGACGGCGTAGAGCGCCTGGGTGATCCCGGTCGCCGGGGCCTGTTTCTTCTCTACCTCGACGGTGATCGGCGAGCGCAGCATTGCCTTCGCCAATTCCGCGATGGGCGCCGGCATGGTGGCGGAGAAGAAGAGCGTCTGCCGAGGCCCCTTCGGCAGTTGGCGAAGGACCCGCCGGATGTCCGGGAGGAAGCCCATGTCCAGCATCCGGTCCGCCTCGTCCAGCACCAGCATCTCGAGCTCGGGGAGTCGCGCGTAATCGTGCTGCAAATGGTCCAGGAGCCGCCCGGGCGTCGCGACGAGAATGTCCACGCCCTGGCGGAAGGCGTCCACCTGCGGGTTCATGCCGACGCCGCCGTACACGGCTGCGCCGCGAATCGCTGTGCCCCGCGCCAGACCAATCAAGTGCCCGACGATCTGCGCCGCCAGCTCGCGCGTCGGAGTGAGGATGAGCGCACGCGTAGCGCCGCGCGGCTTCCGCCGGATACGCTCGAGGATCGGCAACAAAAACGCAGCCGTCTTGCCACTGCCGGTCATCGCGGAAGCGAGCACGTCCCTGCCCTCCAGGGCCAGAGGGATGGCCTGCTCCTGGATGGGTGTGGGTTGTGTGAAGCCCAGCGCCTCGACCGAGCGCAGCAGATCGTCGTGCAGCCGCAGCCCGGCAAACCCCGAGCGCCGCGAGATACCGGCGCCCGCCGGCGCCCGAGTCGTCACTGTATCCTTCATTCCGTCTCTTTCGCGAGCGGGATGCCGGCGGCATGCCGGCGGGACGAGCGCGCAAAAAAAAGAGGGCCCGGGCCCAACCCGAGTCCTCTTGCGCGTCCCGGTGCCAGCAGAAGCGCCGGCAGTGTAATCAATAAATATAGCGGATCCCGGACTGGATCTCAATGGCTCACCCACGGTATCCGCTGGGCCCGACTACTCGCCAGCATCTACGACCACCGAATCAACTATAGCTTGCCCTGAAGGATCGTCCACGCCGGTCCGAATCACGCACGCCTTTCATCCGCGCTTCGGGGAGGTGATTGGCTTCGTGGAGCGCCGCCACAACTGGGGCGAAGACAGGGTCTTCTACCACGATGGCCACGGCCACCTGGCCTCGATGCCGGCTGCCTGGACGAGTGTGGAAGGCGAGGATCCCTTCGTCCCACTTCCGCACCCACGCTCACCCCCGCGCGCGCACCACTTCTGCCGGCGGGCGCCTCAGGGCCCTCGGTGCATCACCGTACTTACGAACAGGACCTCAAGGGCCGGCGGACTCTCGGACCAGCGGCACGATGTCTGCTAGCCGCGGCAGCGTGCCTCATCTTTTCGTTGGCCTCAAGTAAACGTCCAGGTCACTGTGCATTTAACGCCCAGGGAGATCGACAAACTGCTTACGCTTTCGCTGGCGGAGATCGCTTCGAAGCGTAAGGCCAAAGGCCTGAAGCTCAACCATCCGGAAGCGGTTGCGGTACTCTCGGCCTATGTGCTGGAGAGCGCCCGCGAGGGCCGACTCGTCGAGGATGTGATGAGCGGCGCGCGCAGCGTTCTCAAGGTTGATGACGTCATGCAAGGCGTGCCTGACCTCATTCCAGTGATCCAGGTGGAGGCTGTCTTCACCGACGGCAGCCGCCTCGTCACGCTGCACAAGCCCATCCAGTAGCGCGCATCCCCAGAGAGAGAAGATGGCAGACAACCCGAACGGCCATGCATCATCGCACCAGCCGGCGTCCGATCCCTTGCCGCCCGCTGCGACCCATCACACCGGCACCGAGCACAAAGCCGTCCACCCCATTGGCGGTTACCTGCTCGCCCCTTCACCGATCAAGCTCAATGCCGGGCGTCCGCGGCTGAAGCTGAAGGTGCGCAACACGGGGGACCGTCCGATCCAGGTCGGCTCGCATTTCCACTTTTTCGAGACCAACCGGTACCTGGAGTTCGACCGACCTAAGGCCTTCGGCATGCGCCTCGATATTCCCGCCAACTCCGCCCTGCGCTTCGAGCCGGGAGACGAGAAGGAAGTCACCCTCGTTCCGTACGGCGGCAAACGCTTTGTCTTCGGCTTCAACAATCTGGTCGATGGCTGGACCGGAGACGGACCCAAACCCGACTATCGGCCAAACGCCTCGGCCGCGGAGCGCCGCGCTGCCGAACGAGGCTTCAAGACAAGCCAATAACTTCGCTCGTGCGCCGACAACTTCCCAGGGATGAGAGATGACGGAGATTTCGCGTCAGCAATATGCTGATCTGTACGGTCCGACGGTCGGCGACAAGATCCGTCTTGGGGATACCGACCTTTACGTCGAGATCGAGAAGGATCTCCGCAGTACCTATGGCGACGAGCTGCAGTATGGCGGCGGCAAGACGCTGCGGGATGGCATGGGTTCCGACAATCTGCTTACGCAGGAAGCCGGCTGTCTCGACCTGGTCATCACCAATGTCACGGTGCTCGACCCGTATCTCGGGGTAGTGAAGGCCGATGTCGGTCTGCGGAACGGCCGAATCGTCGGGCTCGGGAAGGCAGGCAATCCCGCCACGATGCAGGATGTTACGCCGGGGCTAGCGACCGGCACGGCGACCGACGCCATTTCAGGCGAGCACCTGATCCTGACGGCAGGGGGCATGGACACACATGTCCACTACATCTCTCCGCAGCAGGTGTTCGCCGCACTCAGCAATGGCATTACCACATTGTGGGGAGGCGGCATCGGGCCCACCGACGGCACGAACGGAGTGACCTCCACAAACGGCCCCTGGAACCTCGAGATGATGCTCCGGGCGATCGAGGGCCTGCCAATCAATGTCGGCTTGTGCGGCAAGGGGAACTCGTCGGGCAAGGCGCCGCTGGTCGAGCAGCTGAAGGCCGGCGCGGCCGGTTTCAAGATTCACGAGGACTACGGCTCCACGCCCGGCGCGATCCACGCCTGTTTGTCCGTCGCCGACGAATTCGACGTATCGGTGGCAATCCACACCGACACGCTCAACGAGTCCGGCTACGTCGAGGATACGATCGCCGCCTTCGACGGGCGCACGATTCACACCTATCACAGCGAGGGCGCCGGGGGCGGACACGCGCCCGATCTGCTGAAGGTGGTAGGCCAGAGGAATATTCTTCCGAGCTCGACCAATCCTACACTTCCGTGCGGCGTCAACTCGGTGGCGGAGCTCTTCGACATGATCATGGTCTGCCACAATCTCAACCCGAAGATTCCATCCGACGTCGCCTTTGCCGAAAGTCGCGTGCGCGGCGAGACCATCGTCGCCGAGAGCGTGCTGCACGACATGGGCGCAATCTCGATGATCGGCAGCGACTCGCAGGCGATGGGTCGGATCGGCGAAACCTTCCTACGGGCCTTCCAGACCGCGGACCTGATGAAGCAGGCGCGCGGCAAGCTGCCCGAGGATGCACCCGATAACGACAACTTCCGCGTACTTCGGTACCTCGCGAAAGTGACGATCAACCCGGCGATCGCGGCGGGTGTCGCGCATACGATCGGGTCGCTCCAGCCCGGAAAAGTCGCCGACCTGGTCTTGTGGTCGCCGGCCTTCTTCGGTGCCAAGCCGAAAATGGTGCTCAAGGGCGGCATGATCGTATGGTCGAATATGGGCGACCCCAACGCCTCGCTGCCGACGCCGCAGCCAACCTACTATCGCCCCATGTTCGGCGCCTTCGGATCAGCGCTTCCGATGACCAACATCACCTTCGTGTCGCAAGCCGCCTATGACGCGGGGGTGGCGCAGAAAAACGGCCTCGCCCGCATGGTGGTGCCGGTCACGAATACGCGCGTGCTTGGCAAGGAGCACATGGTGCGGAACGATTTCCTGCCGAAGATCGAGGTCAATCCGGAGACATTCGCGGTCACGGTCGACGGTGTGCACGCTACCGTGAAGCCGCCGAAGACGATCGCGCTCAACCAGCTCTATTTCTTCAGCTGAGGTTCTATGATCATCGTCGAATCCATCGTCGGCAATCGCAACGACGACCCCTGGAAGGTACGCCTCGAGGGCGCGCGGATCGATTGGCTCCTCCTCGACCAGTGGGAGGCGCAGAAGAACCGCTTTCGGAAGAATACGGAAGGGGAGCTCGAGCTCGCCGTGGCGCTCGATCGCAACGCGCACCTCCACGACGGCGATATCCTTCTTTGGGATGAAGGCGCACGGCAGGCGGTGGTGGCCCGAATCAGTTTGAGCGAGGTGATGGTCATCGATCTCGGAGATGCGGGCGCCGAGACAGCGGATGTGCGACTGCGAACATGCTTCGAACTAGGCCATGCGCTCGGCAACCAGCACTGGCCTGCGGTGGTCAAGGGTACGACAGTCTATGTGCCCCTCACCGTTGACCGGAAGGTAATGTCAGCGGTGATGAAGACCCACGCTTTCCCTGGCATCGAGTACACGTTCGTACGCGGCGCAGAGGTGATCCCTTTTCTCGCGCCCCATGAGGCACGCCGGCTCTTCGGCGGTGCCGAGCCGCATTCCCATGCCCATCCGCTTCCCCACCCATCGTCATAGCGGCCGATGCGCACCACCGATCTTCTCCACTTGCTTCAATTTGGAGACTCGGCATTTCCTGTCGGGGCCTTCTCGTTCTCAAACGGCCTCGAATCAGGCGTGCAGCATGGCGCCGTCCATGACCTCAGTACGCTCGAACAGTTCGTCCGGACGGCGATTCATCAAGCCGCGACTGTGGATGGAATCGCGCTGCTCGTGGCGCATCGTTCGGCCGGGCAGTCTGACTTGGATGCAGTTGTCGCGGCCGACCGCGCGCTGATCCAGCGGAAGCTGAACGAGGAAATGCGCATCATGACGACCCGCATGGGCCGCAAGCTCGCCGAGTTGGCGGTGCATATGCTCGACGCCAAGGATTCTGGCGCGAACCCTACGCTCCTCGGCCAATGGCTGGACCAGATCCGTAGCGGCGTCACGCCCGGGACCTACCCGGTTGGGCTTGCCCTTGTTTTTGCCGCCCTTCGTCTCGACGGGCGGCATGCCTTCGCCGCGCATCAATACGGCGTGGCGGCGATGATGCTCGGCGCAGCGCTTCGCCTGATGCGGGTCTCGTACCTCGACACACAGGCGGTCTTGCTCGAAGTGAACGGCACCGCGGAACAGGCCTATCAGCGAATCGCCGGCGCTTCACTCGACCAGATGGCGGGCTTCGCCCCGCTCTCTGATATCCTCGCCGCGTCGCACCGGCACGCGCATGTGCGCATGTTCATGAACTGAAATGGCGGTTGGAATGAAGAACATCACGAGGATCGGAATCGGCGGCCCAGTCGGCTCGGGCAAGACGGCGATCGTGGAGGCGATCACGCCTCTCCTCATCGACTTCGGCCTGAAGATTCTGGTGATCACGAATGACGTCGTGACCACTGAAGACGCCAAGCATGTGCAGCGCACCCTCAAGGGCATCCTCGTAGAAGACCGCATCCTCGGAGTTGAGACGGGTGGCTGCCCGCATACCGCCGTCCGTGAGGACCCAAGCATGAACCTCGCCGCGGTCGAGGAGATGGAGGCGCGCTTCCCGGACACCGACGTGGTTCTGCTCGAGAGCGGCGGCGACAATCTCACGCTCACTTTCAGCCCGGCGTTGATCGACTTCTTCATTTACGTCATCGATGTCGCCGCGGGCGACAAGATCCCGCGCAAGAACGGTCCCGGCATCAGCCAGTCCGATATCCTGATCATCAACAAGATCGATCTCGCCCCTTACGTCGGTGCTGATCTCCGCGTGATGGAGCATGACTCGAAGCTGATGCGTGGGAAGAGGCCCTTCGTCTTCACCAACTGCAAGACCAACGAGGGTATTCCCGGCCTGGTTAGGCTGATTCGCGAGAACGTGCTGTTCGACCTTGCAACTCCGAGCCCCGCCTGATGCTGGCGGGTGTGGTCCCGGAGCTAGCTCCCTATCAGGATGAGCCAAAGCAGTTGCCGAGCGGCGGGCTGGGCAAGGACGCATTTCTGCGGCTTGGTTTCGAGCGCCGCGGCGAGAAGACGGCGCTGATCGACCTCTATCGACGCGCTCCTCTCCTCGTGCAGCAAGCGCTCTACTTCGATGAGGAGATGCCTAATCTCGCCTGCGTTCCGATCATCACCACGTCCGGCGGAGTACTGCAGGGGGATCGGTACGCGATCGAGATCGAGCTTACCCCGGGCTGTCAGGCGCACATCACCACCCAGGCGGCAACAAAGATCCATGAGATGGACGCCAACTATGCCGCTCAGACGCAGGAGATCGTTCTTCACGAGGGATCCTATCTCGAGTACTTGCCGCAGCCTCTGATCCCCCATCGGCATTCGCGCTTCGTCAGCCGTACCCGTCTATCGATAGCAACGAGCGCGACGTTGCTCTATTCCGAGATCCTGATGCCTGGCCGCAAGCACTACGGTGCAGGCGAGCGGTTTGCCTTCGATCTGTTCTCCTCGACAGTCTTCGCCGTAAGGCCTGATGGTGCCGCGCTCTTCGCGGAAAAGTTCATCATCGAGCCACACCAGGCCGACCTGCGCCAAGTTGGCGTCATGGACTCATTCGACGTCTTCGGCAATGTCGTGTTGCTCTCACCGAAAGAGCATTCCGAGAGTGTTCTCGCGCAAGTCGAGCCAGTGATCGACCTCGCCAGCGGCTTGGCGGCTGCGGCCTGCCGCCTGCCTGGAGACGCCGGCGTCGTCTATAAGGTGCTGGGCATGGAATCGCACGCTGTAAGAGCGAAAGTTCGCGAGTTCTGGTCATTCGTCCGCCGCGAGGTAGTGGGTGCAGAACTGCCCAAGGAATTCCTCTGGGCGTAGCCAATGGCAAACTTCCTCGATCCGTGGCGGCGCTTGGCAGACCAGAATACAGTCGCGGGGCTGATCGACACGCATCTGCGCGGCGCCGGTCAGGTCATGCTCCAGGACAATCCGCTTACCGGGTTCCTTTTCATCGTTGGCATCACCTGGGGAGCCATTGCCGCGGGCAATCTCGCGGTTGTCGCCGGCGCCCTGGTCGCGCTGATCGTGAGCACCATGACGGCAGTTCTTCTCAAGGCCGAGAAGACGTCGCTTCGGCAAGGCATGTATGGCTTCAACGGCATCCTTGTCGGCGTTGCGGTGCCGAGCCTGCTGGCGGCCAATACCTCGATGTGGGTGCTCCTCGTCCTCGGCGCCGGCGTCTCGACCGTAGTCATGCTCGCGGTCGGTAATATCATGAAGATGTGGGGCGCTCCGGCGCTCACCTTTCCGTTCGTCGTGACCACATGGTTCCTGGCGCTTGCTGCCTACGCTTTCGGCCACGTCGAGATCGTCTCCATGGCGCCGCCGGCGTTTCCGGTCGAGCCAACCGCGGGCAACGCCGACATTAGCCCCGGATTCCTCATCACCTCGTGGCTCAAGGGGCCCGCTCAGGTATTTCTCATCGGCAACGTCGTCACTGGCGCGATCTTCATCGTGGCGCTGCTGGTGAATTCCGTCTGGGCAGCGGTTTTCGCGCTCACCGGATCAGCCGTGAGTGTCGTTTTTGCGCTACTCTTGGGAGCGAGCACCTCGGATATCCATAGCGGCCTGTACAGCTTCAGCGCGGTACTGACGGCAATCGCTCTCGGCTCCGTATTCTACAAGCCGTCCTGGCGCGTGACGCTGTTCGCCCTGCTCGGCACGGTCTTCACTGTCGTCGTCCAGGGTGCCCTCGATGCCGCCGTTGCACCCGCAGGCATCCCCACTTTCACAGCACCCTTCGTTTTCGTTACATGGCTCTTTCTGCTACCGAGGGTCAATCTTCCGCCGCACCCGCACAGCCCGATCGAGAACGGCATTCTGACGGGCAAATAACCGTATCTCCCGACGCAGGGTTCGACCTGCCCGCGAGCACTGTTCACCACGCTTGGTCGCGAGGAAACGGTGAGTACGATCGACACCCTGCTTCGCATCGGGGCATTCGGGGTCGGGCTCATTGGGGTCGTTGTATTCCTTCGCTCGACCCTCCGGGTTGGCATTCTCAACCGACGACCACGAGATGGACTGGCCAGGAGGATAGGCCTCATCGTGCGCCACGCGATAACCTTCATCGCCCGGCACAAACGCAACTACAGTGACGTTCAAGACACCATGGCCTGGGCTCTTCCGCTCTTTCTATTGAGCTTGATCGCAGCCTGGTTTGTTCTGGTGCAGCTTTCCTTTTCGCTCATGATCTGGGCCGTCGAAGCTGAGTCCGACTTGCCCCAGGCCTTCGTTGCCAGTGGATCGGCATTGAGTACGCTCGGCTTCGCCACGCCTTCGAGCGCTGCTGGTCGGGTGCTCGCCATTTTCGAAGGTGCGTTCGGCCTCGGGGTCATCGTCTTCATGTTCACCTTCATTCCAGGCTACGTCTCGGTCGTCCAGATGCGGGAGGATAGGGTCGCCTGGCTGTACGGCCGCGCCGGGAGGTGCCCCACCAGCTCGAGCCTGATCGAGTGGTGCTACGAGGCCGGCCAAGGCGATGACATGACCCCGATCTGGAACGATTCGGAACGTTGGTTCATCGGCGTCTTGGAGACGCATTCGCTGACGCCGCTTCTCGCGCTCGCACCTTCGGTCGACGACGAGAAGACATGGGTCGGCGCGGCCGGAGTGATCCTGGACGCCGCGTCGATCGCGCTCTCAACGCTCGAGGTGAAGGGACTATCCTCGGCACGGCTCTGCCATGAGACCGGTGTGAACGCCCTAGATCTCGTCGCACGAGAGTTTGCCGCTAGCGATCTTGATGCCTATGCAAGGGCCCACGCGGATCCCGGGGCCGACTATGACGCCGCATACGAAAGGCTCATCGCCGCCGGCGCAGCGGTGAGGCCAGATCGGGAGGCATGCCGGGCGAATTTCCTGACGTTACGGTCCCAGTACGAAGGATCCATTCGCCGCATCGCCTCGGCAGCTCTGATGCCCATCGACCAACCGTGGGTGCTTCCGCAGGAAAAGAGGGAAGGGTGAAGGACTCTTCACCCTTCCCCATGAGGCATATTTAGTGCAAGTGCGGGTGCCGCACAAACGCCAAATAAGAGGCGAATTGGAAGAGCGAAGACGCCTTGACTCGGTCCGATTGGGAGGATGGCATGTGGGGATTCGATGCTTGGTTGGCCGGCCTCGGCGTCGGGAGCGTCACACTGGCTCTCATTGCCGCGTTGCTGCTGGGCCTACGACACGCCACCGAACCCGATCACCTCACGGCCGTCGCGGCCCTAGTGCTTGGCGATGGCGGTACTACTTGGGGACGGGGAGAGGGCTCATCCGCCTCCATTCGGCAGGCGGGAGCACTGCGTGCCAGCTTGCTCGGCCTTTCGTGGGGTATGGGGCACGCGCTCGCGTTCTTGGTCCTCGGGCTCCC
>WHSP01000152.1 GCA_009380025.1 Gemmatimonas sp.
CGAGCACGGACGCCGAGACGGCGAGCCGGGTCAGTCTGGTCATGGTTCCTCCGCATTTGTGGATGGGCGTGCGCCGGTGGCGCGGTCGTCGTCGGGGACGTCGCCGAGTGCGGAGGGATGCTATTTGGAGGGGCTTATCTCAGGCTTACCGCGGGCTTAGCTGGCTGGGCGGTAGGGGGGGAATGTTCCGCGAGGGGTCCGGAGCAACCTTGGGGCGACAAGGACAATGAGGAACGTTTGGCAGGCGCAGAGATCCGTCAACGCCGCACTTCGCGACGTGCTCGAAACTGACAGAACAGGGCCGGGTCTCGCCTCGATCGTCATCTACACTTCCTTGACGCCCACCCGGGTAGGCGGGCCCGTGAAAGATGTCGATCTGGCCGAGGCTCCTAGATCTGCGCACGCGAGCGATGCCGAATCCTCGGAAAGCTCACCGGCTCGTACAAGTCATCGGAGGACGTTGGCCACTTCGGCCGGCATCATGTGGGGCGCGGCGAGCTGGCTGCCGAAGATCAGGCCGTCAGCCCAGCGCCCCGCCGGGCCGCTGTCAATGAGGGCGGCGACCACGACCGACGAGTCGACGACCAGCGTCAACGCCGTTCGCTGTCACGGTGCTCGAGAATCCGATCCGGAGAAGTCGGGTTCCCGTGGCCAACTTCCGTTCACGCACTCGGTCACGGAGAGTCGCGGCGTCTGGGCGCGAGGCCAGCTCGATCAGCTGATGGCGCAGATACTCCTGGAGCGAGCGCCCCGACTTTGCGGCCCGCGCCGCAAGCTCGTCACGAATCTCCATTGGAACATTCCGGATGGTGATCGATGTCGTCATGCATGCAAAATGATGCGAACGGCACTGTTCTATAACCCCCTTCCAGCAGTCTCTCGAACAACACAACTACAGGTCTCAGACGGAAGTACGGAGATCACGGGAGGCCATCGTACCGTCTCGGAGCCCCTGCCCCCTCTTCGGTAAATCATTCTTCCGGAATAGTTTGCGTATCGTTGATTATCGGCCGACTATGCAATATCAGTGTAACTCAGAGCGACCTGGGTGTGCCCCGCGCTTGATCTCACGAACTTTCCACGAGCTTCGCACCAAAACAGCGCTCCAGTACCCGCACGGCCTTGTTGGGCTCGGCTGTCGTCCCGCAGGTGTAGATGTCTGCCGCAACGTAGCCCTGCTCCGGCCAGGTGTGAACGGCCAGGTGCGATTCCGCCAGCAGAGCGACACCGGTGACTCCTGCGGCCTGTAGCTGTGCACCTCGAGGTGCAGGAGGGTCGCGCCGGCCAGGCGGAGGGCTTCGCGCACCGCCTCGCGCACCGCGTCGGGGTCGTCGATCGTGCGGGCACAGCCCCACAGCTCCACTAGCAGGTGCCTGCCGAGAGTGTTCATCGGCGGGCCTACGCCTGCTCCGTCCGGGGTGCAGGCACGGTCTCGGAGCCAGTCCCACCGGTGGATTCAGGGAGCTGCAGCCGGGGGCCCGGGAGTGCCCTGGTGTCCATCCCCAGCCTGGCTTTGAGCTCCAGAAGAGACTGAGACGCCTGTGCCTGCGCGGGGGTGCCCAGGGCGCGCTCGAGTTCCCGGTCCATCCCCGTGTCGTCCTCCAAGATCTCACCGTAGGCTTGGGCCAGCGACTCCTCCCCGTCCACACGCGCCTTCATCTTCTCCAGCATCGCCACGGTGCCCGACGGGTCCATGCCGCTGAGCTGCTTATTGATCTTCTTGACTGAGTTGGCGGTCTGGGAACGCGCCCGCAGCGTGACCAGCTCATTTTCGTAACGGCCGACGGTGCTCTTCAGACCGCTGATCTTCGATTGGAGCTGATCGGCCATCCGCTGGTGCTGCTCGTATTCCGCCGTGGCGCGCGTGGCCCGCTGAGTCGCCTCTTCTCTGCGGGCCAGGACCTCGGTGCCAAGCCGCTCGGCTTCGGTGGGATCGAGTTGCCCGCTCTGACTCTGCTCGAGCAGGAGAACCGCCTTGCGCTCGTAGTCGCTCGCCACGCGCGTCTGCTCCTCGGCCTCCTTGCGTGTGCGGATTGCCAGCGCCTTGACCTCGGCCAGACCGGTCATGGAGCTCCGCAGGTCTGCCTTCAGGTCGCGAACCCCTGCTCGGTCATCTTGATTGGGTCCTCGAGCTTATCCACCACCGCATGCGCTCGGCGCGGAGCCCCGTAGCATTCTCATCGGAATCTTCACGCGATCTGGTGTTCAACTCGGCGGTGGCGTGCTGGCCGGCCTTTCCGTTGCCGCCGTGCTCGAGTGGGCCGGGCCCGGCGGGACCATGGGCGGCAGAGCCAGCATCCTGCTACCCATAGTGTCGGCGCTGATGCTCGCCGTCGGCGTACTCGCTGCGCTCGGCCCCGCCCGTCGAGCCCTGTCGGCCCAACCGATGGAGGCGCTGCGTGAGGAGTACTGACGCCGGAGCAAGATCCGAGGGTACGCAAAAAGTTGATGGTGACCGCAGACACGCACTGAGCGGTCCCGCGGCTGGGTGGCTGCGCGGTCGGGCATCAGGCAGCTCGCGCAGTGACCACAACGGGTGACTCGATACCCTCTTATGCCAGTCTCAACGCTCGTTCGTTCACCCCTCTGCGCTACTCCTGAGTTCCCCGCGAAACGCCCTTCCTCGGCCGGCCACCCTTGCGGCCGTTCGCTCGCGCCGCGCGAGCCTTCGCCCCGCTGGTGACTGAGCCGGCTCGCCGGGCATGCTCGCGCATCCAAGCCCGCGACCCGAGCCGGCCGGCCAGCAGACCGGCAACGGTGAAGTCGGCATCCAGTTTCTCCCAGTGAAGAGCGTACCCGTCACCCAGAACTTCTACCTCGGCCAGTTGATCGGCCGTCGCGCCGTCGAGGCCCTGGGCGCTCTTCACCGGGAAGGCGAAGAGGCACCCGTCTGCCAGCTCGACCTCGATCCGACGGCTCCGTCGATTGTAGCGCGCCCCTACTGCGCGCGGCTCGCTGTCGCTTACGATTTTCGACCGCTTCCGAGCATCTTCGATTTCGCGATCGAGCTGTTCGTCATCGAGTGGCGTCCACTTACGTGCCATGAATCTCCCTCCATGCTCCAAGGAATCGCTTCTGATGGACCTCCACGATCCGCACCGCCTTTCGAACATCGCGTGCTCGCATGGATCCGGGATCGGTGACAACCGGTCGATGATTGGTATCGCCGATCATGATGCGCGCCATCGCCCCTGCATATAGCACATGCACATGCGCCGGCTCGTGGTCATCCACGTAGATCACGAATCGGAACCCCTCCTCGCGATGGATCGTCGGCATGATATCGAAAATAACCCATCACGTTGGGTTGAGCTAGCCGTTTGGCGAACGACTGAAAGAACCCTGCTCCTTTTCGCGTTTCCTCCGGGAATCGCCACACACCTCCAGGATTCGCGAATGCAGATTTCGGTGGCAGCCAATCCGGGCCGATATTTGCCAGGAGCTGCATGAGCTACGCTCAGCCATTCCCAGAACTGGCGCTTCTCGCTGGTGATCGAGCTGTGCCGGGAGACGATCCACCGCCCGTGTGCGTTCGCTGAACTTTGTCGCCGTTTCTCTCGAAGCTTTGTCGCCGCCGGGCGTGATCATGCGGCGTCTTCCGAGAGCGGTGGCTGTTCCTCTTCGTGGTGTCGGGCACAGTACGAGCGACGCGACAGGCGAGATATGGGTTCCAAGCATCATTCCTGGTGAGAATCCAGGAGATCAATCGGCCCGCAACGCCTCCATCGGGTCGACCCGCGTGGCCCATCGTGCGGGTAGATAGGCCGCCGCGAGCGCCACGACGAAGAGCAGCCCGGAAACCCCGGCCAGGGTGACCGGATCTGTCGGGCCCACCCCGAAGAGCAGCGAGGTGAGCAACCGAGAGGCAACCAGGGCACCGCCGAGCCCAACGACCACCCCTGCGGCGGTTACTGCTAGCGCGCTCAACAGCACGTTTCTCCGCAGCAACTCCGGCGTGGCTCCGAGCGCCAACCGAATGCCCAAATCACGGGCACGCTCCCGCACGGCAGTCGACATCACCCCATACAATCCGATCGCGGCGAGCAGCAATGCCACGAGCGCAAGCTCGAGAGCAGTAGCGCGCTCAGTCGGGCCGGTGCAAGGGGCTCGTCGAGGTAGTCGTCCATCGTTCCGGCGCGCCACAAGTCCATCTGCGGGCGGAGATCCCGGACAACCTGGCGTATGGCCGGGAGCACGGTCGCGAGCTCGCCGCGCGTCCGTATCGCGAAAGTGGCTTGAGGCAAGGTTTGACGCCACGACACGAAGATCGTAGGAGTCGGCTCGCGCAACCGACGGAAGCGGATGTCGCCCGCGACGCCCACCACCCGTATTCGGTTGGCCATCGAGCCGACGCCGAACTCCTTGCCGATCGGGTCCTCGTCCGGCCAGAGGCGCTGCGCGAGTGCCTCGCTCAACACCGCGACCCGCGGGGCGTCGACCCGGTCGCTATCGAGGATGCCACGACCGCGTAGAATCGGAACCCCGAAAACACGAAAATAGTCTGGTCCTACGACCTCGTAGGGAATTGGCGGATTTGCCTCGGCCTCGGCCTGCGATTGGCCTTCGCGCATGATCGGGATCTGCCCGACGTTCGCCCCTACGAAAGGCCGGTACAGGACCGGAGTCAGTGCGATCACGCCAGACACCGCGCCCACGCGCCGAAAGAGCTCCTCGTACAAGGCCAAACGCTGTTCAAACGACTCGGAGAGCATCGAGGGCATCACGAGTTCTACGATCGAGAGACCTTCCTCGTCGTAGCCGAGCTCGACCTGCTGTAGGCGCTGGAGGCTGCGCGCCAGTAGACCGGCAGCCACGAGCATGAGGAGCGCAAGCGCGACCTGCGAAGCAACGAGAGAGCGTCGGAGGCGGTGACGCTGGCGGGTCCCGGTTCCCGTGCGCGTATCGAGCCGGAGGGCGGATGCGAGGTTGCCTCGCGCCGCAGCCATCACTGGGAAGACGCCAAAGAACAGCACCGCGGCGAGCGTCACACCGATCGCCACGGCGATGGGCATGCCTCCCAGCCTGATCATGTCCAGCCGTGGGAGCTGCGCCGGCGCGAGCGCAAGGAGCACGCGCAGGAGTGCAACCGCGCAGACGAGCCCCAGTGTACCGCCTGCCACACCGAGCAACGCACTCTCTCCGAGGAGTAGCCGCGCGACACTGCCGTAGCCGGCACCAAGGGCACGCCGGATCACGATTTCGCGCGCCCGCAGCGTGGCGCGCATGAGGAGCAGGCTGCCTACATTCACACAGGCAATGATGAGCAGCATCACCGCCGCGGCAGAAAGCGTAATGAGTATCGGCCTCGAATTGCCGAGTACGGCGTCTGTGAATGGCTCAAGCGTCGCGGCGGTGGGTTCCACCGGTATCGTTCGCTCACGGTCGAGGACTCGAGCGATGGAGAGAAACTCCGACCTGGCCGCTTCGGGTGTGACTCCCGGTGCAAGGCGAGCAACGACGTTCACCAGGTCGATCGGCCGCAGCAAGATCCAGTAGTCCGCACCGACTGGATAGTCCAGTCCTGGCGGCGCCACCCCGATGATCGAATAGCTCACCTGGTTGTAGGAGGTCGTTAGTCGGCGACCGAGGACTCCTGGGTCGCCACCAAAGTCGCGCTGCCAGGTCTGGTAACTGATCACCGCCACTTCCCGCCCGGCTGGACCTCCGCCACGACCGCCAAGGAGTAAGGCGTCGTCACCATCTTCAGGCTGCAGCAGCCGGCCCAGTAGCGGACGTGCACCGAGCACCGTGAAGAAGTTGGCAGTGACCATGGCCTGATCGAGGGCCAGCGACCGGTCACCCTCGGTCACCGGAGCAGCGACCGCTCCGTAGTGCACCACTCCAGCGGCGTCTTGCAGCGTCCGACTCTCGCGTTGCAGCCCGACGAGTTGCTGCGGTACAAGGGCGAGCGTGACCGTAGGATCGCGGTACGTCCAGAGTGAAACCAGCCGGTCCGGGTCGCGCACCGGCAGCTCTTGAATCAGAACCGCGCGAAAGACGGTGAACATCGCTGTAGACATCCCGATCCCCAGCCCCAGGATCAGCACGGCCGCGGCAGTGAAAGCAGGCGTACGTCGTAGCGAGCACAGTCCGTAGCGAAGTTCTTCCGCAGGCCTCACGAGAGTCCGAAACCCGCGAGAGTCTCGCACGATCCCAGTCATCCGGCTGAGGCAGGTCCGTACCCATCTTCGAACGTCGGAAACGAGTCTCACATGCGACTTCCTTCCCCACGGCATCCAGAAGATCGACTGCCGCGGTTGGCGCGACAATGCTGCCTCCAACCACATCGCTAACGAATTAGCTACAAGCTCGCATCGTCCGGCCCCTTTGTCAACGAATTCGTTAGCGCTTGGACGGTATTTCCCGGTCCATCCGCGTTGTTGACAGCCTACAGGAGACGCCGTACTTCTACATTGAGGATGGATAGCAGTAGAAGGTCGTCCGAAAATTCGCGGCAAGGAGAACCCGTATGGCGGGACTTCTGGGAGATATCCCCTACGGCACGCTCGATCTGATGATCCTGAAAACGCTCCAGGCGATGGGCCCGCTCCACGGCTTTGGCCTGGCGCGCCAGATTGAGCAGGTGTCTGAGAATCTGATCGAATTGAACCAGGGCTCAGTCTACCCGGCACTCCAGCGCCTGCAGCAGCAAGGGTGGATCGAGGCGGAGTGGGGGCTGTCGGAAACGAATCGCCGAGCCAAGTTCTACTCGCTCACCAGTGCGGGACGGAAGCAGCTTCGGGCGGAGGTGGAGAGCTGGCGGCGGACAGCGCGGCTGGTCCAGCGGTTTCTGGCGCTGGAGACATGACGCCGCGGTTGATGATGAACCGGCTCCTGGATGCCCTTCGGCAGAAGCCGCTGGATGAGGAATTCGACGAGGAAATTCAGGCGCACCTCGAGATGGCAGTGGAGGACTACATACTCCATGGCCTCTCGGCCGAAGAAGCTGAAGCGGCGGCGAGGCGGGATTTCGGCCATGTGGAGCGAGCGAAGGAGAGGCATCGTGATGTTCGGGGATTCGCCGCAGTGGACCACATTGCACGCCACATCCGATTCGGTCTGTTTAGCTTCCGGAGGCGGCCCGGCTTAGCGGCCGTCGCGGTCCTGACCCTCGCGCTCGGGATCGGCGCAACGTCGGCCGTTTTCTCTGTCGTGAACGGCGTGCTCCTGAAGCCACTCTCCTATGAACGGCTCGAGGATCTTGTGGCGGTATGGCTCACTGCGCCGGGCGCTCCGACGGGCAGTGAGGGGCAGTTGTCCCCCGGCGAGGCCCTGTACTTCACCGCCCGCGAGGAGGGTCGGGCGTTCGAGGAGATCGGGCTCTGGAACACGCATCGGGTAGCGATTGCGAGAGGGCCGGAGCCGGAGGCGGCCGTCGCCGCGTCGGTCACGCCGGACGTCTTCCCACTTTTTCGGGTCGCCGCATCATACGGACGCTTGTTCCGCGATGCTGATGCGGCACCGGCCGCGGCCCCCACGGCCGTTCTCGACTACGGCTACTGGCTCAGCAGGTTCGGCGGCGATCCAACCGTGGTCGGCAACGACCTTCGAGTAGACGGCACGGAACGAAGGATTATTGGAGTTCTTCCGGCGGGGTTCTCCCTCCCGGAGCGGCGGGCCGATATTTACCTTCCCCACCAGTGGGACCCTGCGCGGACGATCTTTACCGTCTCCTTCACGTACCGAGCGGTCGCTCGTCTGGCTCCCGACGTTACTCTCGAGCAGGCCTCTGCCGAACTGGCCCGGCTGATTCCCGTCTCCGTCGAGCAGTTCCCAGGTGGGATGAAGCTCGAGGGAATCGAGATGATCGAACTCGGACCGAATCTGCGCCCACTCAAGGACGATGTCGTGGGGGATGTCGGCAATGCCTTGTGGGTGCTACTGGGCGGTGTCGCACTCGTCTTTCTGATCGCGTGCGCGAACGTGGCGAATCTGTTCCTGGTGCGGGCGGAGGAACGGAGGCGAGAGATCGCCGTACGATCCGCGATCGGCGCCTCTCGCAGCCAGGTAGCCGCGCAGCTTTTCGCCGAAAGCGCAGTGTACGGATTGACCGGGGGCGCCATTGGCCTGCTCCTCACGATTTCTGGTGTTCGCCTCCTCAAGACTCTTGATCCGGGAGGGATTCCTCGGCTCGAGGAAGTGGGGCTGCACCCGCCGGTGTTCGCGTTCACATTCGCAACATCCCTCCTGGCCGGGCTCCTCTTCGGATTGCTGCCCGTCATTCGAGTCGGACGCCAGAACCTCGCGACTGCCCTGCGGGACGGGGGACGCACGGGAAGCCAAGACCGCCGTCGGCGCGTGAACGGCGGCATCATCGTGGTGTGCCAGACTGCGCTGGTGCTCGTCCTACTTGTGGCTGCCGGATTGATGATCCGGAGCTTCCTTGCGTTGCGCGCGGTCGATGTGGGCTTCGCCGAACCCGCGGAGCTACTCACTTTTCGTGTGCGCATCCCCGAGGCACAGATCGCTGACCCTCGAGAGGTTGCACTCACATATGAACGGATTTCTCACTCCCTCCAGGCGATTCCCGGCGTCGCCTCCGTCGGCGCTTCCTCTTCCGTGACCATGGATGGTGCGAACCGCACCGGGCTGATCTGGATTGAGAACGGAGCGCTCGGACTGGATGAGCTTCCTCCGGTGACCCGAATCAAGTGGATTACTGAAGGCTACTTCGAAACGATGGGCATCCCGCTCGTCGTCGGCCGCAGCATCTCATGGTCGGATATCCGCGATGACGTACCTGTGGGCGTGGTGACGGAGAACTTCGCCCGGCTGAACTTCGGCACGGCCGCCGCTGCGCTCGGCCGGCGAGTCACGACGGGAGATCCAGCGCGTCCGGCGTGGCGCGAGATCGTGGGTGTCGTCGGCGATATCCGGAACGATGGTGTCGATCTGCCCGCCCCTCCCGTCGTGTACTGGCCTCTGACAATGCTGGGCTACCAAACCTCGGGGCTGTTCGTTTCGCGATCGATGATTTTCGCGCTCAGGGTTGAATCCCCGTCGTCGAGTGGGTCCGAAGTCCCGGCCGGCGACCCGTTCGGTACCCTGGCGGCGGCGCAGCAAGCGGTCTGGTCAGTCAATCCGAGCCTGCCTCTATCGGACGTCCAGACGATGGAGGGGCTTGTTGAACGCTCCATGGCACGGACTTCCTTCATGCTCTCGATGCTTTTGATCGCTGCGACGGTCGCTCTGGGCCTCGGAGTGGTCGGCATCTACGGCGTGGTCTCGAACATCGTTAGCGTGCGAAGGCGTGAGATCGGAATCCGTATGAGCCTTGGCGCCAGCCCTTTGGAGGTGGGTCGAATGATCCTTCGCGAGGGGATGGTGCTCGCCGGAATTGGCATCGCAATCGGCCTCACGGTCGCAATTGCCCTTAGCAGACAGCTGTCTTCCCTGCTCTACGGCATCGATGGACCCGCTCACCTACGCGGCGGTTGCAATTCTCGTTATCGGCGTTTCGATGGTCGGTGCTTATGTCCCCGCTCGCCACGCCGCTGCGACCGATCCGATGAACACTCTCCGCCACGACTGAATCGGGATCCTGCTCGAATGACGACGATGTACCTGACACCACCGCACGGCAACCGTCTCAGGGCAGCAGGTGCTCCTCGAACCACGAAACGGTCGCACTATCGGCGGCTTCCTTAACCTCGCCCGTGAAGAGCTCGTGCCCGGCGTCCACGGCGAGCAGATCGGTCGCGACCCGGGCCCTTTCGAGTAGTGCTCGCATTCGATAGCTGTTCCCCGCGATGGGTACGATTTCGTCTCGCTCGCCGTGTATGAAGAGCGTAGGCGGATCGTCGGGAGTCACAAAATCGACGGGCGAAAGCGTCGGTGCGAGCGCTGGGTCGAATGAGAGGGAGGGAGTTGCGCTGCTCCCGACGAACTCACGTATGTCCACGATAGGCATGTACGCCACGACCGCGGAAGGACGGTCCCGCGCCGACGGTAGGTCGCTCGCCGGATGATCGGAGCCGAGCATCAGCGCGAGCAAACCGCCCGTACTCATACCCATTACGCCGATCCGGTCCCGCTCCACCCCGAACCGGGACGCATTCTCCAGAACATCGGCCATTCCCTCCCTGACTGCCTCGTAGATCTCCGGCGCAAGGTACACCGGGGTACTGGGGTGACGAAGCTGGAAGATCGTGAAGCCGGCGTCGAGGAGGGGCTGCGCGACAGGCCAGACATACTCCTGGTTCTCGCGTGAGGAAAGGAAACCCCCGCTGATGACGAAGATTACCCCGGCGCCGTTCGGGTTCGCTTGTGGACGGACGACGTCATAGACCATCGCCATACCATGCTTGTAGCCGTAGACGACGTCTCGCTCCACCTGCGGTGTTTGCCCGTTAACCTCAGTGGCGAATCCGATGATGATGACGATCGCCGTAACGATTCCAACCGGCGATAACAATCTGCCACTTCTGAGTCTTGGCTGGACCATCTGAGATTTCCTCTCCCTGGATAGGTTTGACAAACTGAGCAGCCCGCGAGGCCTTTGCGATGAGACCCACCTCGGGTCTAAATGTGGACAGTCTACAGGTAAGAATACAAAGCGCTCGTGTAGGCTGTCAACATCTAACCATTCCGATCCCGTGTTCCCGCGATCTTAGACCGAAGTTCCAGCGGTTGATGAGCGCTCATCTTCTTGTTCCACAGTCCGTTGAGTGGAATTGAAGGTTGCAGATCTCTGCCTACACGTGGATAGTCTTCAACAGATCATAGGCGCGTTGTTGTTGGGC
>WHSP01000153.1 GCA_009380025.1 Gemmatimonas sp.
AACGAGCGCGTGGGAACTACGCCACCCCGTGGACTGTGAACGCTAAACAGTTACAATAAGCGATAGGGCTAATCAACATGACAACGAATGTAACTAGTCTAAGCAGCGACGAATCGGTCTTCCTGACGACGCTCGCGGGTCAGGGCCGAACGATCTTCACCGTCGAGGACGCCTATGCACATTGGGGCGACGAGAACCGGGCAAGGGTCCACCTTCACGAACTCGCGGCCAAGGGGTGGATCGAGCGTCTCGAGCGCGGGAAGTACATCATCATCCCTCTGGAAGCAGGGCCCGAGCGAGAGTGGTCGGAGAATCCGTTCATCATCGCCAGCCAACTGGTTCAACCGGCTGCAGTGGCCTACTGGACGGCCCTGCACCACTGGCAGTTCACGGAGCAGGTACCTCGAATCACCTACAGCCAGACGATGACTCGGAAGCTTCAGAGTCGGAAGACAGTGCTCGGAATGGTCTACCAGTTCGTCACTGTCAAAGCTAGGAAGTACTTCGGACACAAGCGGGAGTTCATCGGGCACCAGAGCTACCAGATTACCGATCCCGAGAAGACCCTCCTCGACTGCCTCGACCGCCCGGACCTTGCCGGGGGAATCCCTGAGGTGGCGAAGGCAATCCGGCAGACGGACCGGATCCGGTGGGCAGAACTCGATGACTACATCGCACGAATGGGGTCCGGGGCGGTGGTCAAACGGCTGGGATTCCTGGTGGAGCGGAGCAACCTTCCGGTCCCCGATCGTGAGGCTCACCTTACTCGTTGGCGAGCGCATCTCACTTCGGGATTGGCAAAGCTCGATCCTTCGAGCCCGAGGGAGGCCCACCGGATCGACACGCGATGGCTGGTCCGTGTCAACCTCGACGAGGACCTGCTCAGCAGGGGCGAAGTGTGATCCCGGACGCCGAGGTCCGCCGCGCCGCAGCGCAGATAGGCACGGTAGTCGTTCTCGACCCATCCGGGGACCGCATCGCCGAGACGATCGGCTTGGGCGAGGAAGCTCTCGAGATGATGCTGGACAATGGGGTACAGCGCGCTGGCGGCTCGCGCCGGCGATAGACGGCGTCGGCTCCGGCGGCGGGCGCAGTCGTTCGCGAATCGACGCGTACGGAGGTGGACCGAACTGACTTCGAGGCCGCAGTCGCGCCTATGACGCGGGGAAGATGAACGCGCGGAGGGATGCTGCCGGGGGGATGCTGCTGGAGGCGGGATCACGCCCGGTGGGTCGCTCGGCGAAGGCTCCTGGACTACCGTAAGCGGATATGAGGATCGTAAACTTGACGATATTCGCCATTTGTGGGCGGAACGAGCCGGATGGAAGCTGGCGGGCCTTCTATGAGTCCGGTGGTCAAGCTCCGTGATCGCGAAGTCGGAAACGCGATGGCGATCAGCTCGAGGTTCGCCGAGGTGCGAGAGTAACCCTCCGCCTGGATCTCGCCGAGGAAGGGCCCCGATTTCCCTTCCCTGCCGCCCGTCAGTGTGAGCCAGTGCCAGTACGTTCTGGCTCTCGCGCATTGAGGCGCAGACAGTCGCGAAGATGCGGAAGATCTTCCGGCGTATGAGCCAGCGGAGGCGTGACGCGTGGGCGGTCGCCTGGAAGGAAGCGGTGCGCGCCCTCGCTTCAGAGGAGCCCGTAATCGACTCGGACGGTCGGCCGGTCCCGCAGCACAACTGAGCCATTGGAGGAGCTCACAGTCATGCCAATCCCACGACGCGATCCGCTGGTCCTTCCGCTCGGCGCCCCCGAAGCACCACTCGATCGCGTCGGAGGGAAGGCAGCCTCGCTGGCGGCGCTCGCCACGGCGGGGCTACCTGTCCCGACGGGGTTCGACCTCACCACGGCAGCCTACCGCCGGTTCGTGGCCGAGAACGATCTAGCGGCTGCCATCCTGGACGCCACCAGCGTCGCCGACAAGTCCGATCCTGGCTCGCTTGACCGCGCGGCCGCGACGATCCACGCTCTGTTCGAGGGCGGCGGCATGCCGCCCGACATCGCCACGGCCATCCGTGAGGCGTACGCCGGACTGGGTGAGGATGATCCGGCCGTGGCGGTACGCTCGTCGGCCACTGCTGAGGACCTGCCGGACCTCTCGTTCGCCGGGCAGCAGGACACGTACCTCAACATGCGTGGCGAAGCGGCGCTGCTCGACGCCGTGCAGCGCTGCTGGGCGTCGCTTTGGACAGCGCGAGCGATCGGCTACCGCCTCCGCATGGGGATCGACCAGCACACCGTTGCCATGGGCGTCGTCGTGCAGGTGCTGGTGCCCGCAGAGGTCTCGGGCGTGCTGTTCACCGCGAACCCGACGACCGGCGATCGGAGCGAGCTCGTCGTCAACGCGAGCTTCGGCCTGGGCGAGGCGATCGTGTCCGGCCAGGTGACGCCGGACACCTACACGGTGGACAGGGCGAGCCTGGCGACGAAAGCCGTCACCCTCGGCGCGAAGGAGGCAATGATCGTCGCGTCCGACGGGCAGGGCACGACCACCGCGGCCGTGGCCGAAGCCCGCCGCGGCGAACGGGCGCTCTCAGACCCGCTTCTGCGCGAGCTTGCCACACTGGCTCTTTGTGTCGAGCAGCAGTTTGGCGTTCCGCAGGACGTGGAGTGGGCGGTCGCGAACGGGCGCCTGTGGCTCCTCCAATGCCGGCCCATCACAAGCCTGCTGCCAGCGCCGCTGCCCGACGTGCGGTGGGAACCGGCCGAGCCAGGCACGCAGTGGGTCCGTCGGCAGGTGGTCGAGAACATGCCCGAGCCCCTCTCCCCGCTCTTCGACGAGCTGTACCTGCGCGAGGGCCTGGACCGGTCGAGTGACGCGATGCAGGACGCGATGGGCGTGCCACGCCGGGTCAGGAAAGTGATCGACCGTCCCCTCTTCGCCACCGTGAACGGCTACGCCTACATGCGCGCCAGCCTCAACCTGCGCTGGTGGACGGTCCCGCTGGTCGTCGGCGCCATGCTGACGGGCGTGCCCGCCATGTTCCGTAAAGGGATCTCGTACTGGCGCGACGACGGCCTGCCCGCGTACCTGGCGACTGTCCGGCACTGGAAGCAGCTCGACGCCACCAGGGCGTCGGACGAGCTGCTGCTGCGCGGCGTGCGCGAGCTGGCCTGGGCGGACGCCACCTACTGGTTCGCCGCCACCCTGGCTATCGGTGCCGCGAAGGTGGCGGACGACGTCTTCAGCCGCTTCCTTTCGATCGCCGCTCCTGGCAGGAATCTCTCCAGCGGGCTGTACCTGCGGGGCTTCCCCTCGAAGACGCTGGAGGCCCAGGCCGAGCTGGAGGCCATAGCTGGACGTACCGGCGAGTCCGAGGCGCTCCAGGCGCTGATGGCCGCTACGCCCGCGCACCGCCTGCGCGAGGCGCTGGCGAGCATCTCGGAAGGTCGCGCCACCCTGGAAGCGCTGCAGCAGTACCTGGATCGCTTCGGCCACCAGATCTACACGCTCGACTTCGCGGAGCCCACGCAAGCGGACGAGCCCCTGCCGGTTTTGTTGAGCCTGAAGGCTCTCAGCCGGGACCTGGGCCGCTCCATACGCGACCGGCAGGACGACCTGGCGCGCGAACGGGAGCAGCTGGTAGAGCAGACGGCACGCTCCTTCGACCCGCTCCGGCGCAAGCTGTTCCGCTCCCTGCTTGCCCTGGCACAGCGGTTCGGGCCGAATCGCGAGGAGGCGCTCTTCTACGTCGGGGCCGCCTGGCCCACGCTGCGGCGGTTGGCGACCGTGCTGGGACAGCGGCTCGCCGACGCTGGCTCGCTCGCCAGTGCCGACGACGTGTTCTACCTGAAGAGCACCGAGTTGGCGGAAGCCAGCGCCGCGCGCACGGACGGACGAGCCCTGCCCCATCTCGCCCGCCTGGCGAGCGAACGTCGCGCCCTGCGCCAGGCCCGCAAGCGGCTGCACCCACCGGCGGCGGTGCCGCCGACCATGCGGTGGAAGCTCGGCCCCATCGACCTGTCCGGTCGCGAGACGCAGCGCCGCAACACAAGCGACGCCATGACGCTGCGCGGCTTCGCCGTCAGTCCAGGGCGGGTGACTGCTCCGGCGAGCGTGATCCTCTCGCCGGCCGACTTCAGCAACATGGAGCCAGGCACGATCCTCGTCTGCCCGACTACGACGCCCGCCTGGACGCCGCTCTTCGCCCAGGCACGCGGGCTGGTCACGGATATCGGCGGAGTGTTGGCGCACGGCTCCATCGTCGCCCGCGAATACGGCATTCCGGCCGTCATGGGCACCGGCAGCGCCACCCAGCGCGTCGCCCAGGGACAGCAGTTGACGGTCGACGGTGACGCGGGCACCGTAACGGTGGCGACGTAGCGTCAAGAAGGTGACGATCCTCACACTCGGGACCCGTGGCGATATTCAGCCGTTCGTCGCCCTGGGCGTGGGCCTCCGCCGTGCCGGGCACGCGGTCACGTTCGCCACCATGCCCACCTTCCAGCGGAGCGTTTAGGAAGGTGGCCTCGGCTTTCGCCCGTTCAGCGCCGATTACCTGGCTGTCACCGACTCGCCTGAGGCTCGGGCAGCGCTGCGCGGCCGCCCCACGGCGGTCACCCGACTGCTGCGTGAGACCGTCTTACCCTCGCTGCGGCGTTTCCTCGACGAGGCGTGGGCGGCGAGCGATGGCGCCGACGCGGTCCTGTACCACCCGAAGGCGCTGGCCGGACCGCACGTGGCGAGCGGCTTGGCGTGCCAGGTTTCCTGGTTGCGCTACTGCCGGGCTTCGCGCCCACCCGCGCCTTCCCCACGCCCCTCCTGCCCCTCCCGGATCGCGGTGAGGAGTCCCCCCAGCACCACGATCGCCATCGGGCTCTGGATCTCGTTGCCATGGTCCCCGCCCGCGATCGCGAGGGGGATCAGCGCGAGTCCAGCGGGCAAAGCTGTCATCATCACCGGGTTGAGACGCTCCATCGAGCCCCGATCGGCTTGTTGAGCGCCATTCCAGAGGGTATCCCACCCGCTCGCCTTGGGCGCCGGGCGCAAACCTAAAGCGGCAGCTCAGGAGTTACGGCCACTGCGACATAGAACGCGTCTGCCGTACGCGCGGTACTTCCCTGTGTGGGTCCACGCTTTCACATGATCCCTCGCAGGCTCAACCGGGGAAGTGTCTATGCCTGACCTAGAGCGATTGGTTCGGTTTGTGAGCGAGGCGCCGGCTGGGACAATGGTCCCGGTCGAATCCCTCCGCGAACTTCTGGCGGCCGGTGCGCCCGAGGCGGCGCCGGAAGAGGAACGCAGGCTCACCCCGGCGGAAGCCGCGGAGTGGCTGCACCGCCACCTGGGCGGGCGGAAGCGCAGCGCCGCCGCCATCCGGAAGGTGATGCGGACAGGCTTCCGCAGTGTGGTATTGAAATCCTACAAGTATGGCCGCGAGCGCCGCACCACCGAATCGGACCTGCGGCGTTTTGTAGCGCAGATCGGCGCGGTTCCGCTCCCCGCCGCGCCGAAGCATATCGAACTCCGAGCGGTCACGCTGCCCTCCCCGACGGCAGGGCTCCAAGTGGAATCCCAAATTGACCCGGCAGACGAAATCACCACTGCACAGGAGCGTTTTCGACGGCCTACGACCGCATCAAGCAGCCATCCGGCACGCCTGCGGCGCGCGGCCAGGGGAGCATGAAAGCGGGGTGCTGACTCCATCGAGCCGCCCCCCGCTGCCGCCACCCGTCCAGTTCGCACTACGCAGCGCTGCGCGGCTTTTCCTCCACCCGCTCCTCCACCGGCCGGAAGGGTGCACCCCTTCCGGTGCCCTCGCGCTGAACGTACCGGCGCTTCACAAGAACATCCCGGCAGTAGTAGAACGTCCCGACAGGAAGGCCGGAGGATAGCTCCCACAGCTTGGCGGAAAGCCCTTCTGACGGAGCAGCGCCAGCACTGCGCGCAGCTTCGGCGTCAGGTCCTCACGCAGACTCCCGGCACCCTGGCCCAGCCGGTGACCGTACTGCTCCGACCAGTCCTTCCAGCGGTATTCGAGCTGTGGTCGCGCCGCGCGGAACCGTGTGTGGCGGAAGTAGCGACGTTCGATCATCTGAAACGAGCCGTGCCCCATTTCGGCCTGTAGCTTGATCGCGGTCATGGGATGGCCGTGCTCGTCCAGCGTGTAAGCGCGGTGGGAGCAGTAGGTGACGCGGAGCCGCCGAGTCCGCACCTCGCCCGGCTGGTAGCCGCAATAAACGGCCACCCGGTCCAGATGCTTGCGCCAATCGCCCAAGCGAACGCTGCCGTCACTACCCTGCGCCGAGAACAGGAGTGGTCCGGCTGGAGCGTTCGAACCGTTGACGTACTCGCCCAGAATCTCGGCGAGCTGCGCGTGAAGCGGAATTATCCGCTCCCGGTATTGGGTCTTCAGCCGGTCCTTCGTGTCTTCGCTGCGAACCGATGCGTTCGGGCGCACGATAATCGCGCCCTTCGGAACTCCGCGTCCCCTGGAAAGCGCACGTCCACCACTCGCACACCCGCCCGCTCGCTCTCGATTAGCCCCGTGAGCAGGTAGAAAGCGAGCAGCGGATAAATGGGCGGTCCGTTCTTGCAGGGTGGGTAGACCGCGCGGGCACCCTCGACCAGCAAGGCCGCTTCCCATAGTTCCAGATGCTTCGTGGGCTGGGATCGACCGCCGGGAGGTCAGTTCGCTCATGGACCCAATTGGTCGAAATCCGCCCCTCCGCCATCTCCTCCGCCATCGGCAACCCGTTAGGGTGCCCGATACGGAGCTCGCGAAGGTGCGAAAGCCGGTGTGCGAACAGGATGGCGGCCTGCACCGGGTCCTTCGTGGCACGTCGCTCGTCAGGTGGCACCAGCGCCTCGAGTTTGCCCCCCCACGCGGCCCATCCGCGCGCGTCGATGTAGGCTCGCCCGTCCTTCCAATACAGCCGCCCATGCGGCTCGTGTGCAAGCTCACCCGCCGGGCTCTCGGTCCCGGACTTCCTTCTGGCTACCCTTGGCATACAACGACCCCCTCGCCGGGCAGGTATAAGTGCATGGCTTCTCTAACGAGTACCACGCATCCGGCCGAATCCGTTCTGTCGCCCTTGTTACTGGAACTTTGTTACTGGCGACCGACCTGAGCGAAAAGCAAAAGCCCGCAGGCGGCGAAAAGTGCCGTCCTACGGGCTTTTTTGCGATGGTCGATGAAGGACTCGAACCTTCGACCTCACGGATGTGAACCGTGCGCTCTAACCAACTGAGCTAATCGACCTATCGCGGGCCGGAGGTTATCCGCACCCGCGCCAGAAGGTGGGCTGCTGCCTGCGGGGCCCTGACCCGGTACCTTCCAGTCGTGTTCATACCCCGTAGGGGAATCGAACCCCTGTTTTCGCCGTGAGAGGGCGATGTCCTAGGCCACTAGACGAACGGGGCCTTTTTTGCCGACCAAGAACTCGAAAGTTAACCGGGGATGTGACGTGCGTCAAGCACTCGGTCGGGCCTGCGGTCTATCGCTCCATGTGCTTTCCTGATCACGTCTTACGGACCGTTGGAACAAGGGTCTGAACGGGTCCGGACAGCTTCCCGCGCTACGAACGACCAAGAGCCGCGTCTGGCATTGGCGGGCTTCTTCTTTCTTTGGCAACATCAAGAACAAGCCAGCCTGTTGCCTCCTTTATCGCTCGGCTCCCTGCCCTGATCTCCGCGGCCGATCGATTGGACGCCATCGAGTGCTCCCCGACTCCTTGTGCGGAGCCACCCACGGCTACCTTGACACGCCGTCGGAGCCGAGACACGTTCCTTGAGGTCACGCTGATCGATGGCTGGCCCGGTCGGTTCCCGAATGCCGAATGCTGAACGTGCGTCCCCGGTCCCTTTCGAGCCGTATCTCCGCATCGCTGCTCCTGCTCTTCCACCTCGTGGTGGCGGGGCTGGGCCCGATTGCGGACGCGCGTCTCGAGGCGCAGGCGCACGACGCCGAAGCGCAGATCCACGTAGAGTCGGACGACCTACCGCCCTGCTCCTCGGGGCACAACCACGACCTCTGCCTAATCTGCCGCGTTCTCCAGTCGTTCGATACTCCATCGAACGAGGGTGCGCTTCTTCGTCTCCCACGCGCCCGCGATGCCCGTTCTCGGTGCGCCTCGTGGGTCGGCCCCGTTGCTCGTTCCACGACCTCCTCCCTCGGTCCGCGAGCACCCCCGCTGGTCTGATCGTTCCCGAACAATTCGGTAGATCCACCGCTCACGTCTGGCGCTAGCCGCGGATCGGCGCGTCGATACGCGATCCCTATCCAAGATCGGGCGAAGGCTGGCTTGCATTTCGTGGGCGTCTCGGCGTCTCGCGAGCGCAGGCCCCAGCGGTGCGGCGATCATGATCAGCCAAAGAGGTACAGTGAGCCGTTTTCCTATTCGCGCCTGGTGGGCAGTCGTTCTGCTCGGCTGCGCCATCCCCCTGACGTTCGACCCCGCGTCCGCTCAGGACAGACCTTCTGGGGCAGCACCAGGAGATACGCTCCCTGAGGCAACCCTGATCGGTCGAGTCGTCGACGCCGACCGAGAAGCGCCGGTCGCCGGAGCCACGCTGCGCGTGCCCGAGCTTGGACGGGGCACGACGTCGGACGCGGCCGGGGAGTTCCGGCTGCGCCAGCTGCCGCCGGGGACGTACGTACTCTCGCTCCGGCGCATCGGCTACGCGCCCGTCGAGCGCGAGGTCGAGCTGAGCGCCGGAGACACCCTCCGATTGACCGTACCGATGAGAGCGTCGGCCCTCGAGCTTTCCGGCGTCGTCGTCACCACGGGAGGTCGGGATCAGCGGGCGGAGGAGGTCTTTCAGCCGACATCCGTGCTGTCGGGTGCGGAGCTACGCAGGCGAGTTGAGACGAGCGTCGCAGCGACGTTGGCGAGTGAGCCCGGCATCGCGCAGCGCTACAACGGACCGGCCGCGTCCCAGCCGGTGATTCGTGGCCTCTCCGGCGATCGCGTTCTCGTTCTCGAGGATGGGAACCGGACGGGTGACGTCTCGTCCACCGCCGCGGACCACGCCGTCACATCGGATCCCGTCGGAGCGGAGCGGATCGAGGTCGTGAGAGGACCAGCCGGGCTGCTCTACGGGAGCAACGCACTGGGTGGTGTAATCAACGTGATCCGGGGGGACGTACCCCGCGTCCGGCCCGAGCGCCTCACCGGGAGTGCCAGCCTGCAAGGCGAATCGGTCAACGAGGGCGGCTCAGCAGCGGCCGAGTTGAGTGGAGGGGTTGGGCAGCTCGCCTGGCGCGCAGCGGCGTCGGGTCGGGTTGCCGGGAACACCCATACTCCGCTGGGCGTCCTTCCATCGACGGATCTGGGTGGCCACAGCGCAACGGCGGGATTGAGCTGGATCCGTCCGGAAGGGTTCATCGGCTTCGCGGTTCGGGACTTCTCCCTCGACTATGGCGTGCCGGGGACCTTCGAGGGGCAGACCATCCCCGGCGCACATGAGGGCGGCGTGGACATCGAGATGCGCCGTGTCACCGGCACGGGCACGGCTGCGCGGCTCGCCGCGACCGGACCGTTCAGCTCCCTCGAAGTGGACGGGACGTACACCTGGTATCGCCATCGAGAGATTGAGCCCTCGGGCTTCATCGGCACTGAGTTCGGTCAGCTGAGCGGAACCGTTCGGCTGATCGCAAGGCACCGCCATGCCGACGGCTCGGTGCCGCGCGAGGGCGCTGTTGGCTTCTGGGGCGCGGGGAAGGACTTCAGCGTGGCCGGCTCCAACACCGGCACCCGCCCGGCCCGCGAGTATACCTTGGCCGGGTTCGGTTACGAAGATCTGGGCTGGGGCCCGTTCCGACTTCAGCTCGGCGGCCGCTACGACTGGACTCGGATCGAGCCACTCGACACCCGACCTGGACCCGGTGGCGAGGTCCGTACTCGCGATTTCGGCGCCGTTTCTGCATCCGTCTCTGGTCTGGTCGAGCTCGCTACTGGCCTGACGACGGGGGTCTCCGTCGCCCGTGCCTTCCGCACGCCCGCCATCGAGGAGCTGTTCTCCGACGGTCCCCACCTGGCCGACTACTCGTACAACATCGGGAATCCCACCCTGGACCCCGAGTTCGGTCTCGGCGTCGACGTCTTTGCCCGGCTGAATCGGCCGCGGTTCCGTGCCGAGGCCGCCGTTTTTCGGAATCGGATCGACGGATTCATCTACTACCTCCCTACCGGACAGCTCGACCCTCGTCTCGGCCGCTTCCCCGTCTACCAGGCGGCGCAGACGGACGCTCTCCTGGTTGGAGGCGAAGGCATGCTCGAATGGGAGGCGCTCCTGTCCCTCGTCCTTCGAGCGCAGGGTAGCTACGTCCGAGGAACCCGGATGGAAGACGACGAGCCCCTGCCCGCCATCCCGCCACTCCAGGGCTTGATGGGCGCGCGGTACGAGCGACCTCGATGGTTCGCGAGTGTGGAATGGCGTGTGGCCGCGGAGCAGAGTCGGGTCACCGAGAACGAGTCTCCGACGGACGGCTACTCGCTGCTCGACGTCGGCGCCGGGCTCCGGTGGACCGCCTGGGGGCAGTCGCACTCCCTCACTCTTGGAGTCGGCAACCTGATGGATCAAACGTGGCGCGATCACCTGTCACGCGTTCGGACCGTGGCGCCTCAGCCAGGGCGCAACGTCCGCCTGCTTTATCACGTTCAGTTCTGAGCTGAACCGCTATAGCCCGTTGATAAATCGCGCAGCTCTGCGTGGGAACGGATGCTTCCTTCGGGCGCGCA
>WHSP01000154.1:0-224 GCA_009380025.1 Gemmatimonas sp.
AGCCTCTCGGAGCGGCGATCGGACCCGGCGCTTCGGGTCAGTGGCTCGCCGCTGACTACGCCGATCGGGGCGTACAGGCGGGGATCTTCCTTGGTCGAGTTCGCTGGGACAACGATGCATTCAATCAGCAACCCGTCCCCCATTTCATCTCACACGACGTTTCCGTGATGGTGGGTCTGCGAGGTGGCATGCGGACCGAATGGGCCGACTTCGATGTTGTCCTC
>WHSP01000154.1:234-10354 GCA_009380025.1 Gemmatimonas sp.
GTTTCAACTACCTCTATCAGAACCCGTCCCCAACCTTCGAGTCCGAGAACGCGGTCGACGTGACCAACTGGTTCCTGCGCTTCAACGCGGCCGCCCGGTGAGCCGACGCGGGACCCGGGGCTTCGAGGTCGCCTTCCGCCCGACGGGCTCAGTCGCCGGCGGCAGCCAGGCTCGCCCGAACGCCCGTGCGCTCTTCCGGAGCGAGGATCACCCTCCAGCCTGCAACCGAGAAGGCGATGAGCGCACAGGCTGCGAAGGCAAATCGACCTCCGAGGGTCTGCGGAGTCGTCCCCAGGAACAGCATCGGCAGTGCCGCCGCCATCAGGATGCCAAGCCGGAAGAAGGACTCCCTCCGACCCAAGTGGTAGCGGCGTACGAGCCAACACAACGCCACTGCATCCACGCCGGCTCGTACCGCCCAAGCGATGGCGGCCCCCACGATTCCATATTGGCTCACGAGCCAGTACAGACCTACCACGTAGATCGGTATCTCGACCAGGTTGACGAGGCCCGTTGCTTTCGGCAAACCCGCTCCCTGGAGCGCGGTGGCAGCGGTCATGCCCACGCTGAGGAAGAAGCTACCGAGTGCCAACCATCGCAGCACCACCGTGCTGTTTCGGGCAAACTCGGGTCCCAACCAGAGGCCGAGCAGGTCCCCGGCGAACACGACCAGCAGCAACGTGATAGGGAACATGATGAGGTAGACGATCCGCGCGCCGCGATCGAACAATTCGGCGGCTTCACTCCGATCGCGCAGCGCCGTCGCGGCGAAGATCGGGAAGAGCACGAACAGCAGCGAGCTCGGGATCATCGTGAGACGCCAGGCGACTTCGTAGGGGGTGACGTAGTAGGTCACGGCGGCGACCGACACGACGGCTCCGATCAAGAAGCGGTCGAAGTAGATCATGACGCTGCTCGCCAGATTGCTTATGGTCATCCACCCACCGAAGAGGAGCAGCGGGCGAACGGCCTTCCGATCGATGGTGATTCGTTTCGAGAAGAACGGAACCGTGTACAGGCAGACCGCCAGGTGCGCCACCCATCCGATGAACCGGCCCACGAGGAGGGCGGCCACCACTGGAATCAGGCTACGGGAGAATGGCAGAATGAGGACGGGGCCGAGATAGGCCCACAACCCCATCGGAAGGCGAATCGCGTTGAGGGCGCCGAACTGGTGCGTGGCCTCGAGGACACCGCGGAGGCCGGCCATGCTCGTCACCAGTGGGAGGCTCAGACCCAGCAGGACAACGGCCCAGGCGGCTTCTCGGTGAAGTTCCGGGGGCATGTCGAGGAGCTCGCGAACCAGGTAGCCGGCCGGAGCGACGAGGAGAGCGGCGCCAGCCCAACCGAACGCCAAGGTGAGGAGCAGTGCGGTCCAGACGAGCGTCGGGATCTCGGGCTCGCGTTCGGTGCCGATCCTCTCTGCGACCATCTGCGTCACGGCTCGGCCCAGGCCGAGGTCGAGAACGCCGAAGTACCCGACGATTCCCCAAGCCATCGCGAGCACACCGAACCGCACCGCACCCAGCCCGCTTACCAGGATGGGAATGGCCACCACTGCCGCCGCCATCGGCGCGGCCGCCCCCGCCATGTTGAGGAGCGTGTTCTTGGCGAGCCGCGGCGGCGCGCCGGTGACCTTCTCCTTCGCGGCTCGCGAGGGTCCCTGCGGATCCGTGGTCGCAGGAATAGAACCCGCTACGGCCTTTCGATCGTCCACTCCCCGGCCGGCAACTGTGGATCGCCTTCATACGTCGGGAACTCCAATCCCGTCACGGTGACCGGACTCCCTTCGGACCGGTGGAAGATCAGGTCTCCCTCTACGATGCCTTCGAGCAACGGATCCAGCAGCCGACCGGGGACTCGGAATTGCCCGTCGCCATTCGTCGTGGTGGACCGGCTCCCCGGGATCAGCTCGAGTCCGCCGGTAGGGACGAAGTCCACCTGGACCCCGACCGCCGGCTCGTTCCTGTCCGCCCACCGTAGCTCGCCGACATAGTCCCAGTTCGGGCCGATACCCCTTCGGAGGATCCGTACTTGCCCACCCTGGAACGTCTCCAGGGGGAACTCGGGAACCAGGAAGCTCTGCGCGACGCCCTCGAGTGTCACATACATTTCGCCGTATACCGTACCACCCTGCAGCGGAGTTGGTATCAGCCAGAACCTGCCTTCGAAGTTCGAAAGAACGGTGAACGTGTCGGGCCGCACGGCGATGCCTCGGGTCCGCCGAAACTCCACGGTCGCGTCCGCGACCCGGGCCAGATTGCCGCGGTAGTACAGCTCCCCGACGTACGTGATCGGTGGTATCGACACCCATGGCTCGAGAGGGAGGACGTTGTTGCCGCGCGTCGTCTTCAACACCTGGTCGCGAACCAGGTGGGATGAATCGGGAACGGACGGGTTCACCACGAAATCGGCGATCACTTCGCCCATTGATAGAGCCGGTACCCTGAGCGTGAAGTGTCCGTCGGAACCGGTCACGAAGCGTACCGAATCCTCCGCGAGCTCCACCCCGCTCTTCCAGACCATCATGATCTCGCGTCCGACTGCAGGCGCGTCCGGGTAGGTATCGTAGACGGCACCCCCGTACGAAATGACTGCGCCGCCACAGCTGCTGACGCCGAAGCAGGGATCACAGCCGGCGAGAGCGGGGAGAGCGATCGTAAAGGCGATGGAGCACTCAACGAGCCTCCGACCTCGCGTTACCGCGCGATTTCGGGTCATGGCGCGGTCATGCCCCGCCAGACGGCACGGAGCCGCTCGCCGTCCCGCATCAAGAGATACCGCATCAGGTGGATGAATCGCGTCGGGTAGAAGAAGAGCTGGAAGCCGATCCGTTCGATGGCCGTCAGATGTCGGCGGGCCACCCGGCGCCGGTTTCGATCGCGGTGATAGATCTGCGCCGGGTTGGGCTCGGATCGCCCAAAGGGAACATGGTGAAGGACCCGCGCCGCTGGCTGGTACACCAGTCGGTATCCGGCCTTCTGGAGCCGGAGCGACAGCTCGACGTCCTCGGCATAGGTGAACAGGTCCTCTGCGAGAAGGCCGACGTCGCGAAGGGCCTCGCCGGACAGGAGCAAGCAGCACCCCGTCAGAAAGGAAACGTCCTGCGGCTCATCCCTTGTCGAATTGTCGGGCCTTCCCTCACCTCGATGGTGCCCGAGGACCCTGAGACGTGACATGTCCCCGCCAGCGTACCACGTCCTTTCCGGGGCGGCATGATAAAGGATCTTCGGTGCGACGGCGCCGACCCTGGCCTCCCGGGTCGCCACCTCAACAAGCCTGGACACCGCGTCTGTGGCGATCTCCGTGTCGTTGTTGAGGATCAACACGTAGTCCGCCCCGGTATCCAGACACCACTCGATCCCCCGGTTATTGCCCCCGGTGTAACCGAGATTGGCGCCGGTCTGCAGATAGGAGAGGTGCGGGAAGCTCGCGTGCAACTCGGCACCCGAGCCGTCCGGAGACGCGTTGTCCACGAGGAGGATCTGCAGGTTGGGACAATCGCTGGCCTCGAGAGACCGCAGGCAAGTCGCGGTCAATCCCCCATTGCACCAATTCAGCACGACGCCGAAGACAGTCGGCTCCGCCTTCATTTCATCCTCAGGGGTCGCGGAGAGGCGCCCGTCGCCCCGGCCCGATAGTCCAGGTAGCCCTGAATCATCGCTTCCGCGACCGATGGCCGCCCCGACAGAAGCTCCCGTGCTACCATTCGCACGAGCTTGCCGCGAAGGGCTCGGGATGTCGTACGCAGGCAGGAACCGGCATGTCGATCCGCGAAGAGCAGGTTGTTGCGAACATAGTAGTATCCTTTCAGCGGCGAGTTTTTCCCCGCCGAGGAGGATTCCCGATGGGCAACCCGCGCCCGCGGCTCCACGAGGATTTTCCAGCCCCGCTTCCTGAAACGCAGCGACCAGTCCACGTCCTCGAGGTAGAGGAAATAGTCCTCGGGAATGACTCCGACCTCGTCGATCGCTGCCATCCGCACCGCGACGGCCGTACCGGGAGCGAAGTCCACCTCCCGAACCTCGTCGTATTGGCCACGATCCGCCTCCAGGTGACCGATCTGGCGCGCCTCGGCCAGACGCCATCGCATTTCGCCTCCCACTGCCCCGATCGTTCCGTCGTCGGCGTGCACGATCTTGGGTGCGACGAGCGCGGCCCGAGGGTGCCGACAGAGCATCTTCGCTATCAATCGCAGGCAGTCCGGCTCGATCACAACGTCGTTGTTCAGCAGGACCACGCTCTCCGCTCCGAGCTCCCGGGCACGTCTGATTCCCAGATTGTTCCCTCCACCGTATCCCCGATTCCTGTCGGACGAGATCACGTCCAGACTCGGATAGCGCTCCTTCAGGCGATCTCCGGAGCCATCTGGCGAGGCGTTGTCAACGAGCAAGACTCGCGTTGGGAGATCGCTCGCCAGCACTGAATCAACGCAAGCGACTGTGCGCTCGTAGCCGCACCAATTGAGGACGATGACGACCAGGCCCTGTGTCACGCGCCAGCCGTTACCTACGTCACCGCCACGAGCCGGGGACGCCGATGCTCCACGTCTCCAGCCCGCTCCTCGCCCATCCGGCCGTCGACACGGTGTGTCAGTGCCCACAGGATCCAGAGCGGCTCGAGGATCAAGGGGTAGACGATGCTGTTCACGAAGACGCTATGGACGAGCACGGCCGCGGTCGCCGCCACCGCGCCGAGCGCGATCCCACGGTTCTCCGGCGAATTCGTCGCGTTTCGCCACGTCTGGCGGCACCGCTTGACGATCGCCCCGAGCATGGCGAGATACAGGCATAATCCGACGAGCCCGGTGGTCACCGCGATGAAAAGCAGGCCGCCGTCTGCTCCGAAAGACGAGTTGCCCGCTACGTCGTATCCGTACTCGCGGATCACGAGCCCGTAGCTGTTGAAGCCCACTCCGATCAGAGGGTGGTTCCCAAACACCTCCAGCGCAGTGAGCCAGGCCACCACCCGCGTAAGCGCCGATTCGTCGATGGTGAACTTGTTCAGCGACACCGCGTATGTGATCACGAAGGGCAGAACCGGGAGGGTCAAGACGGCGCTGCCGATCAGCACACGAATCATCCGCCGGGACAACCCGCGGGCCACAACGATCACGACAAGTCCGACGACGAACGCGAGCGCCGAGCTTCTCGAAAGGGTCAGCCCGAGAGCCAGGAGGAGCACCGATGGCTTCCACATCGCCACCTTCGCTCCATACCCGATCCGGGCCAGCACCACGAGTAGCACGATGGCGATCAGGCCACCGGCGAAGTTAGGGTCGAGAAAGGTAGAGACCAGCCGCCGGCCCTGGTAGTCCCAGTCCATCCCGATGACCGAGTCGGGGTAGACCATCTGGGCGAAACCAGGAAGGAAGGCCGACTGAAAGATCCCGAAAGCGGCAAAAATGAGAACGGCCCATTCGATCTGCCGCCAGACAACCTCCTGGTCGGAGCCGGCGACGAAGTTCAGGACGACGAGGTAGATGCCAAAGTACGTCGCCCATCGCAACAGATACGCGGCACTGAAGGCGAGCTCCAGGGCCGAGAAATTGTATTCTGCGGTCGTCGTGAGAAGGGCGACCGACGCGACACCCATGAACGCGAAGGCCAGTCCAGCGGGCCTGTCGATGACGAGCGAACGCCGCCGCAAGCATACAATCAACGATCCGACCACCAGAGCGACGACGACCACATCATTCAATAGGATAGGCGCGTCCTTCTCCGCAACGGCCAGCATCGGGATCCGGCCCAGGTTCCCGACGAGAAAGAATGGGATCGCCAGGCGGACGAGGGTGAGAATGCGTACGTGGCCCGCCCACGTCCCGGCAGCCCCGCTTGACGAGCCGCTACGCGGTAGCGCCAGCTCCATCATCGAAGCCGTTGTGGACAACCACGCCCGCGAGGGGAACGCCGAGTTGCTTCAGGATTCCCGCGGCGGCCACCAACTCGGTTCGTCGAGCACCGGCGGGTGCAACGAGCACGGCCGTCCTCTCCTTCGAGAGGAGAGCCACCGAAACCGGCTGCTTAATGTTCGGTAGCAGCGACACGACGAAGCTTCCCGACTCCTCGAGCCCTTCGATTTCCGACCGGGCGATGGTGGCGGGCAGATCCGGCCCTGCACGGCGGTGCAGCGTGTAGTCCGCACCCTCGGGACGATCGTCAGCGTCCCGACGATCGTCGACCGTACTCCCGGCCCCGTGACGATCTGGGGAGCTATCGGATCCGCTCGGGAGGATCCGCACATCGCGCGTCCAGTCGGCGAGCACGACTCGCTCACCCCGGAGAGCCGCGGTCTCGGCAATCCTCATCGCAACGGGGCCCGCCCGCGCCCCCGCGCCGACCGGGACGACCAACACGCTCTTCCGCTCGCCCAACTCGCCGATCAACAGCGGGGCGGGCGGATCGAACGACACCGCCGGTAGCCCTGTCATCCGTTCCACCTGACCGACAGACTTGACCCGCCGCCCGAGAGACCCTCCGGTCAGCGCGCCCGCGGTGCCGACGAACAGCCCGGCCAGCAACCCGATCGCCAGGGTGAGCATCGGCTGGGGGAACGCGACGCGCTTCGGAACCTCGGCCTGGTCGATCTGTCGTACATCTCCCAGTTCGGCAATGGCGGCGAGCCTCACTTGGACGAGCTGCGTCTCGAGAGCTGCCAGTGTCATGGCCAGCCGATCGACGTCCCGCTCCAGGCGAAAGCTCCGCTCGACCTGTGCCGGAAGAGCCGCGATTGCCGCGTGTGATCCATCCAGTTCGACGGAGACTTCCTGCAGCTGCTGCTCGATCGACTGGTGATACGAGCGCGCCATCCCGATGATCTGGTCCTCGATCGCCTGCGATTCTCCGACGAGCCTCCGAACGTCCGGATCCTCCTCCGTTCGGCGCTCGAGCAGCTCCGCGAGCTCCGAGTCGATCGTGGTCAGTCGCGCCAGGAGCTGGTTGATCGCAGGGTTGGCGAACAGGGCCGGATACGCGGCGACTTCCCGGGCGTTCAGCTCAATTCCGGGGCGCGGCTCGAGCTTCTCGCGCAGGGCACGCGCTTCGATAGCCAGCTCTTCGCCGTCCGCTCGCAGGAGCATCAATTGCTCGACTTCCGCTTCGGTGCTCGCCTCCGGATCCACGACGCCACTAGCCTCCTGGTGCTCCCGGAGCGCGACCGTCGCCCTCTCGAGCTCCAGGGAAAGGCTGTCCACGTGCTCGCTGAGGAAGGCGTAGCGCTGCTGGTTGATCCCTCGGCCGGTGGTTCTGCGCCGCGCCATGTATTCCGCGACAAGAGCGTTCGGGATCTCCGCCGCGAGCTGTGGGCTCGTTGTTCGATACTCGAGCTCGGCCACGGTACCTCCGGCCTGTTCCACGTCGAGTGACTCGTTCACCCCCGTGACCGCGTCCGAGAAATCCCGCAGCTCGATCGAAAAACTCGACGGGAGGCCACTACCCGCCAGGGTCACGACCGCCCCTCCGATCACCACGGTCTCCCCTGCCCTGACCTCGGACCGCGTCCGCGGTCCGCGCACCAGGTATCCGTCACCCGACCGCTCGAACTCGTAGACCCCTTCCTCCAGGTCCTCCGGATAGTGTGCGGTGGCAAACAGACGCCGCGGCGTCCAACCACCGGGTTCGATCACGTCCGCCTGCAATCCGAGGGATTCCACGACCGCCCCCGCGATTGAGCGGCTCGAGAGAATCGCGACCTCCGTCTCGAATCCCGCGTCGGCACCCAGCAGACTCGACAATCCCCCGAGGGTCTGACTCCCACCCACCATGTCCAGCACGCCTGCGCTCGGAACCGGCGTGTTTCGGAGCAGAACCAGTGCGGTCGCCTCGTAGCGGGGCCGGACCAGGATGAGCACCAGGGCCGCTCCGAGCAGACCCACGAGCAGGCCCCCGACGACCCAGCGCCACCCTTCTCTCAGTACAGCGCCGATCTCCCTCAGGTCGAGGACATCTGGATCAGAACCCATCGCTTACCGCACCAGCGGAAGGATCACGCCGACGACGAACGAAATCAGTGCGGTGCTCGCGCTTAGAGCCGCGAGCGGATTCAACGCGAGCCAGCTCCGTCGACCCACAACGATCTGGTCGCCCGATCGTAGCTCCGCCGTATCGAACTGCTCCTGCCCATTGGTGTCGAGTCGAATCTCCTCATCGCCTCGGATGATGGCGATCCGCTCGGGATTGCCTGCGTCCGTGATCCCTCCGGCCATGGCGATCACTTCGCGGAGCGTCATCGTCAGGTCGACCATATAGAGACTCGGGTTTCGGACCTCCCCGTGCACGCCGATCCGGCGCAGCACGGCAATCTCGATCGACGGGTTACGCAGATATCGACCGTACGCCACATAGAGAGAGTCCTGCAGTGCAGCTGCCTCCATCGAGGCCGCCTCCAGACGGCCGATTCGCGGCAGGATCGCTTCTCCCTGCTCGTCTACCGTAAAATCTCCGCTGAGATCCGGTTCGCGCCAAACCTGGAGCCGGATCTGATCGCCCGGCTGGATCCGAGCATCGGTTCCCGCGACCGCGCCGCTACTCTCCCCGACCGTGAGGGTGTCCACCTGGGCTTCGAGCGCGTCTACACCAAATACGCCGCTCAGCGCGACCGCAGTGAACACCATGAGGATCGCGCCCTTCATGAGGGCCATGGTACCTCCACATTCCACCGGCATTGGCGACCCCGTGCTCAACCTGACGGACTCAGGATCGCTGAAAAACTCCACCTTGGGACCACGTCGGCGATAGTCGGTCCGATCACCAACCCGAGAAATTTTCGCGTCTTTCCCCCCTCAGCGCCAGAGGGCCGCTCCGGACGCGGCCGTGGTTCGACGCTATGGGCTCGACGCGCCGCAACGGGGTCACTGTCAAAACGGGGGACTGACGTCCGTTCATCGTCGACGCCCGGAACGACCCCGGACTCCATCCCACACCCCCTCGATCGTCGCCGTCATCTTTCTTCCTCGATCCTCCTCGAACAACAAAATCTTCACCATCTCTCGCCAGAAATGGCTCACGTCCCGTCCAACCCAGCCCGGTCGCGCACGGCCATACTTCCGATACAGAGTCAGGCGGTTCCTGGCGATATAGTATCGCCGGTCCGCGGAGTGGTTCGTCACATGGACGGACCGGCCGAGCAAGCGTCTCCGCACAGTCCTCCCCAGATTGTGGTAGAGTCGAGCCTCAGCCGCCTCGATGACGAAGAAACCGGCGTCAGCGGCGCGGAAACAGAATTCGAAGTCGACGTAGTCGATGAAGAGGTCGCTCCGGAAACCGCCGAGCTGTCCGCAGATCTCCACGTCCACGAGGCTTCCGGAGGTGAGCGTCGATTCTATGATCGCGACCTCTCCCGACCCGCTCCCTGGGCGCCGAAACGACGTAAGCTCGCCCGTCGCCGCATCGATATAGATCGGAGCCACCACCGCCGCCCGGGACGGGGCCTGAAACATCTCGCGCGCCCGCAACAGCGCGGCGATAAACCCGTTCGACGGGGTGCTATCCTGATCGAACGTCGCGAGCCACCGCCAGCCACCGGCAGTCGCTTCCCGAAGACCGACGTTTAGAGCCGCCGCGATCCCGAGGTTCTCGCCGCATCGGATGACCCGAACATTGTCCAACTCAGCGATCCTTGCGAGGTGGGGATCCGCGCCCACGCTCGATCCGTTGTCCACGACCAGCACGGAGACAACCTGTGACCCGATGGCGACCGCATTGGCAACGATCGAGTCGTCCGGATTGTACGACACGATGACAGCCAGGACGTCAGCGCCCGCTACCGTGGGATCGGCGCGGGGCTTGGGTACCGCCTCGATTCCAACGGACGATCGGGGCTGTGGCTGACTCTCGGTGGTCAAGGATCTCTCACATGCAAAGGCGTTCGGCGATCAGCGACGACGACGGGGGCTCCATTATCGTCGATCGCCTCAACGCTGATCGCCCAGTAGTGTTCGGGCCTCGATGTGATGGAGTGCGCGCCGCATGAAGCGCCGAGGAAGTGGAGGGGCCGTCGCATCAGTGCGCTGCGGTGGACCCATCGACGACCGCCCGGAGCGCGGCGGGGGGTCCCTGTCCGGCTTCCGCGAGCCCGGTGATGGTTCGAGCGAGCCGATGTCTGAACTCGACACGGTCGAATC
>WHSP01000155.1 GCA_009380025.1 Gemmatimonas sp.
TGTCGTTCGACGAGATCGAAGAGGATCTGCGAAGCGGCCTCGACCCGGACGGCTCCGAAGAGTACGACCGGCTACGCGAGTTCGCACGGTTCGGCTACGACCGGGGCTGCCGATAGTTCGTCCCTCGAGAGATCAGTGAGGCAGCTGGTACCACGGATTGAGCCGCCGAGACGCGGACACGCAGAGGACCCGTTCGAGCCGTTCTCCGCGTCTCGGCGGTGATTCAGTAACATCGAGTCACCATGGCCCTCGACGATTCAGGTCACGACTTCCCTCCGGTGAGCCGGGGCGCGAGGTGGGTCCGCATGTTCACGGGTTGCCTGCTCGGCATCCTTGTCCTGGTGTTTCTCGCGTGGCTAATCGCCACGAACAGCGAGCAGTTGAACCCGATGGGGTGGTTCGGGCCATGAGAGGCGTTCGAGCGTACCCGGAACTCGGTCAGGCGGATTTCGCTGCCGAATGCCAGTTACCGGGTACCAGTCCGGCGAACTACGTTCTCAACCGGGAACCGGTGCTACCTCAACTCCGAATAATCCGTTGGCTCCATGAACACCGACTCGACCCGATCGACGATCGGGCCGTTTGCCTCGGACGCTTCGAGTGCCGCCTGCCACTCAGGGTCGTCAAAGAATGCCGCCCAGGCCTCCTCCCTGGCCTCGCGGCTCGGGTAGGCGAGGATGTAGACCAACGTATTCTCAGATCGGGCGCTGTCCTGAGGGATCCAGTACCCGACGTTGACCATGCCGTGATTCGCGAAGATTCGAGTCGTATGGTCGCGGAATCGTCGGTTGAGGTCCTCGAGCTTTCCCGAATGTGTTGTGTAAGTGCGCATCTCGTAGAGCTGCGTCCCCATTGGTGTCGGCGCTGACGTGAGGTCGGCTTCCTGCGGCGCCGCGGCGTCGGCGGGGTCGACGTCTCCAGCGCATGCCGAGAGCGCGAGGCAAATCCCTCCGAACAGAGCTGCGTTGCGAATCATCATCGGATTCCTCCTGGCTTCGGGAATTCTCGGTGGTTGATGCCACCTCAGCGGCTCGGCCACACCACGCCCTGCTCCGCAGGCGGCGACCCCATGCCCTGGGCGACGAACTTCTGGAGCCGCTTCCCCTCGTAGGTCTCCGTCGTGTAGAGGTTGCCCTGAGAGTCGGTCGCGATGCTGTGGACCCCGTAGAACTGGCCCGGCTGCCGCCCTCCGTCACCGAAGTTCGTGATCTCCTCGAGTGTCTCCCGGAGGACGACCCGGACCCGCTCGTTCGTCCCGTCGGCGAGGAAGATAAATTGCTGCTCGGGGTCGCGGGAGAAGGCGATGTCCCACGTCGATCCCGACCCCAACGTCGCCGGCGCGAAGAAGGCCTCCTCGACGAACGTGCCTTCTTTGGTGAAGACCTGGATCCGATTCCCCTGCCGGTCGCAGACGTAGACCAATCCATCGTTGGCGAGATCGGCGCAGTGGACGGGGTTTCGGAACTGCTGGGATGGCGGCTGATCTGCTCCGCGCGGCGGGTGTTCGTAGTCATCATCCGGAGGGTTCCCGTACGCCCCCCAGTAGCGCTTCATCTCGCCCGTGTTGGCATCCAGTACGGCAACCCTGCGGTTGAGGTAGCCGTCCGCGATGTAGACTTCGTTGTCCTCCTCGTCCACGAAGATCTTCGCCACGCGCCCGAAGCTCTCCTGGTCATCGCTGCCCTGCACGTACGTCGGCTGGCCGGCTGCATCGGGAGCCCCTGCCCGCGCGTTCGCCCGCCCGTATTGAGCGACCACGTCGCCATCTTGCGTGAACTTCAAGATGTGAGAGTCGCCCGGTCCATTCCCGCCGAGCCAGACGTAGCCGAGATGGTCCACGAAGATCCCGTGGTTGGACTCCGGCCACTCGTAGCCCTGATAGTCCTCGCCCGGCAGGCCGCCCCACGACTCGAGCAGGTTCCCCTCGGCATCGAAGGAAAGCACAGGCGGAGCGCCCGCGCAGCACGCGCTCGATGGCGGGTCGGCTTCCAGCTGACGCTCGTTGGCGGCCAGTGTCATGGAGCTCCGATGGACGATCCAGACATGGTCCTGGTCGTCGACCCATACACCGATCACGGACCCGAGCCGCCAATGGTTCGGTAGCGGTTTCGGCCACAGAGGATCCACTTCGAATACCGGTACACCTGGGCCATCACTCCCCTGTGCCGATGACCCCAGCACCGACTGGCTGCCCCACAGCGCGGCGATCAACAGGACCAGCCCGATTCCCAACGCCAGCTTTCGATTGCGGTTCATCGCCCGACTCCTGGGTGGATTCGGGCCCCTCCGGGTATGGTGGGCAACGGGGGGAGGGGCGAGGGTTTGTCAATGTAACCGCTGCCGTGCCTCCGTCCAGCCTGATGTGTCGCGTCGTTTTGTGGAACTGGAGAGGCCGATCAGCGACCGGAGCAGGCCGGATCTCGATCCGGTTAGCTCCCGTTGTTGCCGACCCCTTCGGTACGGACTGGCGGCTTCGCATTCGGCGGTAGACGGGCTACCCAGAGACCGGAGTTGTGATCAGAGGCAAAGACAGTCCCTTTGTAAAGCTGTGGACCCCACGTAAAGGTGCGGGTCTCGATGAATGCGTCCTCGTCCTCCGTCAGAAGCACGGCGATCTCGCGGTCCTGGAGCCTGAGATCGCCCTGCAGGTCTCCGGAGACGTCCACGGCGCGAAGCCCTGCGTTGTAGTAGGCGGCGTAGAGGATGTCGTCTTCGAGCCAGAGGTTGTGCACGCCAGCCCCGGGAACCTCGTACTTCGCCACCTCCACCGGGTTCTGAAGGTCGGAGATGTCGACGACGTGAACATAGCCGCCCGGATGCTGGTCTCGTTGCTCGACGTCGAAGCCTTCCGGGAAGATCTCGTCCCCGACGAAGATGTAGCGGTTCCCGGCGGCATTGGTATACGGAACCGCCGTATGAGTGTTACCGTAGTCGTCGCCCTGGAAGCTGGTTTGGTACCGATACTGGCTCACGAAGACGGGCTCTTCGGGGGTGCCTCCCTCGATGCCGTTGCCGACGTCGAGGATGACGAGCCCGTCGTCCCAGTACGAAACGTACGCAAGTCCGTCCTCGACCCAGACGTCGTGCAGGTACTTGGCCGGATGGATCGGGATGCCCCAACGTCCGATCTCTGCCGGGGCTTTGAGATTGGAAATGTCGATGATATGCAGGTCCGCCGTTCCGTTGTGGACGGCGTAGACGAAATCTCCGTCGATGAAGGTGTTGTGAACCCCGCCCGTCAGGGTCTCCCAGTATTCTGAAGCGACGGTGGGATGCGCCGGCTCGGAGAGGTCGAGGAGAACGATGCCGTTCCGCCGGTTGGATGCCCCTTCCCGTGTAATTACCGCGACGGTCCCCGCCTCGTTGACCTTCACATCGTTCACCACCCGGGCGTCGACGACCACGGAGTCGGTCAGGACGGGATCCTGCGGGTTCGTGACGTCCCAGGCGTACATCCGATCGCCGTAGCAGCCGTCGCACGCACCCCAGGTGCCGACGTAAGCGTAGTCGCGTCCGTCCACTCCCTCGAAGACCCAGAGGTCGGAGGCGTGGGTCTCGGTGATCGGGCCCCGGCCCAGCACTTCGAACGAACCGGTCGGGGGCGGCACGGCGGTTTGCGGCCCGGGAGTCGGAGCACTTGCGGAGGCGCAGCCGACGACGCCGGCCGCGATCAGAGGCAGCAGCGGACGCAGTTGATCCTTCATCGTCAGCTCCGATCTCTTTTGAAAATACTCGGCGTACGTGACGATCGCGCGCGACCGCCAGTTCAGGTGTCGGTTGCAATCGTCATTCCGCATGCGATCCCAACCGGGAGGATTCAGGCGAAGCCGCGTAAGATAAAATCTCGATGATCTCCCGCCGAACCGGCGGTGCGGGAGTTGCTTGGAGGCCCGGCGGGATGCGCGCTTCCAGATCACTCGCGGGAAGAGAATGGTCAGACCGTTGGTTGCCTTGACGACGACGATCGACGCGAAAGGCGGGGACTACGGACAGCCGAGGGTTGCGGCGTACGCGAACTATCTCCTGACGCTGCAACTGGCCGGTCTCACACCAGTTCTGGTCACACCCGCCCACGACACAAAGGCGATCTCTCAGCTGATCGACGGTTGCGCCGGGCTGGTGCTGTCCGGCGGCGACGACATCGATCCGTCGCGCTACGGCCGAGATCCGATCCCCGAGCTTGGGCCCGTCAATCCGCCGCGTGATGTGGCCGAGTGCCGGGCCATCGCCGCCGCCGTCGGGCGGGACCTGCCGATCCTTGGTATCTGCCGCGGTCACCAGATGTTGAACGTCTACTTCGGCGGCTCGCTGTGCCAGGACATCGCGACGGAGTTCCGCGACGCCGTTTCCCACGACCAGATGACGCCGTGGGGAGCCCACCATCACGAGGTAACCGTTCACCCGGACTCACGGCTCGCCAAGGCACTCGGTGGCAACCGCTTCGAGATCAACTCCTACCATCACCAGGCGATCCTCGACGTCGCCGACGGTCTCGATGTGACCGCCCGAGCAGACGACGGGCTCATCGAAGCCGTCGAATCCCGCCACCACCGCTGGATCGTCGGGGTTCAGTGGCATCCCGAGCGGCACGAGGCTCGTGCCGATGATGGGGATCCGAACGTCCGCCTGCTCCGCGCCTTCGCGGCGGCAGTAACGGCGTATGCGCGAGAAGGGTAGGGGCTATCGGCTATCGGTGACTGCGTTCTGCTGCGTCTCGGGGATTTTGCGACAGCTTCTCATCAGTGGGACTGCCAGACCGTCAAGGAATCCGTCCGGTACCGATTCGCCTCCGAGAACCGGACGAAGCATTCGTAGTTGCTTCGAACGACCCCTCCCGAGGCCTCGGCCTCGACAGTCCCATCGAGTCGGTACTCGGCATCCCCGAGGTACGTTGCCGTCGCCGGGAACGGAAAGTGGGCGCCGGCCACCTCGTCCGCGACTGCCTGTTCGCACTCGACCGCTGCCTCGTCGGCGGTATGCTCGATGCCCGTCGGGGGCGGGTCTGGGAGCGAGTTCAGCGTCAGATAGAGCAACACGAGCGTTCCGCCGCCGATCGCGGCCGACCATCGAAGCTTGGAGTTCATGGGTTGAGTCTGACAGGCCGGACCCCGCCGATCAAGGGGCGCGATGTCGGCCGAGCGCCACGACCAACTCAGGGCGATCTCGGGGCGTCGCCTGACCCCATGGTTGCCTGACCCATGATTGCGTGATCTGACATCCTCCCCAGGGTTGCGAATGCTTCGGCGGCGAAACCATTTTCATGCGCCTCTAGCTTGTTGGCATCCGGAAAGTCGGATACCAACGGCGTGGTTTCCAAGCCGGAACCGAGGCATTTTTTCGCAAGGTCAAGGAGCGCAAGGGTTGGCGCGGAGGCGTACTGAAGTACACCGCACAAGCAAACCTACGGCGCGACGCCGAGATTGCGGAAAAGAACCGTTTCCGGACGAAAACTGGCTTCGCCGAGCCTTATGGGGCCGTAGAATCATGCCAACCGCGAGATGTAGTGAATAAGCCACGAATCACGGCAGCAGAGAGCGGCAGTTTCGCGCTCGGAGGTGATCTCCCCGTCCACCGACTCGGTTACGGGGCGATGCGGATCACAGGAAAAGGCATCTTCGGGCCGCCCGCCGATCTTGACGGCGCAATCCGAGTGCTGCGTCGGGCGGTAGAGCTGGACATCAATCTGATCGATACTGCAGAGTCCTATGGCCCACACGTTTCGGAGGAGCTGATCGCGAAGGCGCTTTCTCCGTATCCGGACGATCTGGTGATCGCGACGAAAGGTGGCATGGATCGGCCGGCGCCCGGACGCTGGAAGGCGAACGGAAGGCCCGAAAGGTTGCGCGCGGAGCTCGAGGGGAGCTTGCGAAGGCTACGTCTCGAGCGGATCGACCTCTGGCAGCTGCATCGGATCGATCCGGACGTTCCCGAAGACGAGCAGTTCGGTGTGATCCAGGAGTTCATCCGTGAGGGTCTCGTCCGGCACGTCGGGCTCTCCGAGGTGACGGTCGATCAAATCGAGCGAGCTTCGGGCAGTTTCGAGGTGGCTACGGTTCAGAACCGCTACAACCTGTTTGATCGGGAGTGGGACGATGTCGTGGAATACTGCGAGAGCCACGGCATCGGGTTCATCCCCTGGTTCCCTCTGAACGTGGGCAAACTGGATGACGGCGGGGAGCTTGCCGCGGTCGCCGCGGAGCGCCGTGCCACCCCTGCTCAGATTGCCCTCGCATGGCTGCTGAAGCGTTCTCCGATGATCCTGCCGATCCCCGGCACGTCGAGCGTCGCACACCTCGACGAGAACACGGAAGCTGCGGCGGTACAGCTGTCGGATGAGCAGTTTGCAAGGTTGAGCTGAAGCGATCGGCTATCGGCTAAGGAGGTCAGGGGTCGGAGTCAGGCAGCAACAGGGGCGCCTCGCTGGACGGCGATGGTCCCTGGCCGGTGAAGATCTGGAGCCGGAGTTCCCCGGCCTGAAGGGCGGGTCTATCGGTCGGTTCGAGCCGAAACGCCTGAGCAGCGCCGCCGCCGGGTCCGACGAAGCGGTGTACGATCGGACCCGTGGCGCCGCGCCGGACCGCGACCGCGTGGAGCCCGTCGCCCTCGGACGCTTCGAGGGAGAGCAGTTCGAGGGTGCCCATGACCGGGTCGTAGGTGAACGAGGCGCGAACCGGGACCGTGGCTGAGGCGGAGCTTGGCCCGACGGGCTCTGCAGCCACCGAGAACTGAACTGGAGCGGGTGCGGCGCCGTCGATCAGGGCGGGGACGAACGGCGGCGCTCGCCGCGGCGCCACCGCTTGCTCGTACGCGAAGCCGATCGCGACAAGCCGGTCGTCCGTGAAGGGGCGACCGAGCAACTCGAGCCCGATTGGCACGCCGCGATTGCTGAGCCCGGCCGGTACGGTGAGCGCTGGCATCCCGGTTGCCGCGCTGAGTTGGCAGTTGCTGCCGATCGCGGGCTCCCCGATCCGCGCCGCCTCCCTCCGGATGCTCGGGTACGCGAGCGCGTCCAGCCCGTTCTCCACCATGACACTGTCGACCGCCGTCACGAGGGCGGCCCTCTTTGCCAACGCCTCGACCTTCTCCGGCGGCTCTCGGCTCGTGCTTCGATCGCTGCGAACCAGCACTCCTTCCACCGCCTCGTGGTACAGCCCGCGCTCGAGGATCTCGCTCAGCGACTGGACGGGAGCGTCGGGCGTGCGCGCCAGGTAGTCCAGCAGGTCCCACTTGAACTCCAGGTCGATCAGGCTGGTCCCGGCAAGCAGGTTGGGGAGGTCGGGAATCTCGATCTCGACGATCTCGGCGCCCAGCCTTTCCATCGCCGCGAGGGCCTCCTCCACGAGGCGGGTCGTCTCACGCTCCTCCCGCTCATCGCCGATGTGCTGTCTGAGCACGCCGATTCGGGCCCCCCGCAGTGCTCCGGCGTCGAGGGCGTCAACGAAGCGGGGCAGCTCACGGTCGGCGAGCACGGAGGTCGCCGGATCGGCGGAATCGGGACCGATCGTCGCATCCAGCGCGATGGCGAGATCGGTCGCTGTGCGGGCGAGCGGCCCTCCAGTATCCTGTGAATGAGAGAGAGGGACGATGCCGGCGATGCTGGACAGCCCCTTGGTCGGGCGCAGCCCGAACAGGTTGTTGACCGCCGCTGGGATCCGAATCGAACCGCACGTGTCGCTCCCCCAACCCACGGCAGCGAAGCTGGAAGCGACTGCGGCTCCCGTCCCGCCACTCGACCCGCCAGGGTTCCGCTGCGGATCGTACGGGTTCTGTGTCTGCCCACCCAACGAGCTGATCGTCGTGATTCCGTAAGCCAGCTCGTGGAGGTTCGATTTCGCCAGGATGATCGCCCCCGCTTCACGGAGACGTCGAACCTGATAGGCGTCCTCTCTCGGACGGTGCGTTGCCAACGCCACAGAGGCGGCTGTCGTGGCCATGTCCCTCGTGTCGTAGTTGTCCTTCACGATTACGGGAATCCCGTGCAGCGATCCGCGCGGCCCTTGTTCGGCTCGCTCGCGATCCAGCCTCGCCGCCTCGTCGAGCGCCGCCGGGTTAGCCCGTAGGATCGCATTGATTTGCGGGCCCCGTTGATCGTACGCTGCGATCCGGGCCAGATACCCCTCGACCAACTCGACCGAGCTGACCGCGCCGCGCTCCAGCGCCCCCTGTAGCTCCTCGATGCTCGCTTCGAATACATCGAATGTCGCGGAAGGACCCTGCGCTTCGAGAGGGATTCCGGTCCCCGAGATCACGAGAGCGCTCATCAACGCAAGTCCTCGGTAAAGATGGGTCGGGCCGAGCCGTCGGATCGTGAGCTTCGACATGGCCGTTTGGGGGAGATCGCTGGCGGCGGCGCCGGAGCGTCGTCGCACGGTGAGGGGTGGCCTGACAGGGAATATATATAGATGTGGTTCGACTGGTGGCGACAGTCGCATCGCCGACTGGAGTCTGGGTCGGTCCGCACCGGCAACCTTGACCGGACGTCGAACGCGCGCGTAGTCTTCGACACCTCCAGTCAAATAGCCCAAACCATCGCCCTCCCACCAATGACTCGTCGTAGCGTACTGACCTGGCTGCTGGGCGCCGCTGCGGGGGCCGCCCTCGGCGGCACACCCTCAACGCCGCTCGCCGCTGCCCCCAACCGGTCGCGCCGACCTCGCCGCATCGAACCCCGGCCGGCTGGCTCGCCTGGATGCTGGAGAAGTTCTGGGCCTGGAGCGACCACGGCGGCGATCTCTGGAACGTCTACTCGCGGGACGACATCCTCACCACCGCAATGCTGTACTGGCTGCCGAACCGGATCCTGTCCGCGGCGAGGATCTACTACGAGTCGGCCAACCAGGTGCGCTCCGACGACCTCCCTGCCTTCGTCCAGGTCCCCACTGGATATGCGCGCTTTCCGGCTGAGCCCTGGTCTCCGCCACGGGAGGTCGTAGCCCGAACGTACAATCTGATCCACTACTCCGAGCATCCGCGGGGCGGCCACTTCCCAGCCCTCGAGCAACCGGAACGGTGGAGCAGAGACGTTGGGACGTTCTTCACAGCTAGCCGATAGCCTCCACCCCTGAGATGCCCATGCCAACCCGCACCAGGTCGATCGTCTTCACGCTGTTTCTCGCAGTCGGGATCGGGGCCGCCCTCACGGGCCTCGTGCTGCGAGCCGGTCCTCCCACGCCCGCCCCGGCGCAAGCCGCGGCGCAGCCCGCACAAGACCGCGCACACTTCCACCATGTCCACCTGAACGTCGTGGATCCCGACAGTACCATCGCCTACTACGAGAGGTTCTTCGGTGCCAACCGCGTCGCGTACCGCGACCGAGTCGACGCTCTCTTCACCGAGAAGTCGTTCATCCTGATGAACGAGGTCGCGACCCCGCCGCAGGACAACTTCGGCACGTCCCTCTGGCACATCGGGTGGGCGGGCGTGGACGGTCCGACCGAGTTTGAATGGCGAGAGGCGGAAGGCATCGGCGTACAGACGGCCCTGACGCCCCTCGGCGCCAACCACTACATGTACTTCTGGGGGCCGGACCAGGAATTGGTCGAGGTGTATACGGGCAGCAAGAACCATCGCTTCGAGCACGTCCACCTGCTGCCCACGGACATCGAGACGACCCTCGAATGGTTCGGCGAGCACTTCGGCTTCGAGCCGAATGGTCCGCCCCGACAGTTCCAGGAGAGCATCATGCGGGTGAGCACAATCCGCATCGATAACGTCAACCTCATCATGTTCGAAGTACCCCCGGCAGGCGGCGAACGGAATCCGATCCTCCCCGAGGCCGTCGGTCCGGACTTCGACGTGACGGAAGGCCGGGCGATGGATCACATCGCATTCTCGTACGGTGATATCGAACCCGTATTCGAGCGCATGTCGGCCGCCGGCGTGGAGATCGTCCGCCCCATTTCGACCGACGAGGAGCTCGGGCTGAGGAGCTTCTTCGTCCGTGGTCCCGATGGGCTTCTGGTGGAGATCGTGCAGGAGAAGCCAGTTCCGGAAGGGATCTGGAGGTAGGCTGTGTTTGGGATGTATCGGGCCCCGAATAAAGGCCGGGGGACATTTCTATCCGCTGAAACCCGGGGACATTTCTATCCGTGCTTGACAACCCCGAATACAGGCCTTGACAGGGCATCCCAAAGGTCGGTACAGTTCACAGGATCCATATCCATCCCTCGGTCGTGAACCGCCGATCA
>WHSP01000156.1 GCA_009380025.1 Gemmatimonas sp.
AGGGTGGACCGGAATTCCCGCCGGTAAGATGCTCCGCGACGAGCTGAAGGCGATTTTGGAGATCGAGTCGCACCTCGGTGCCCGGGTGATCGGCCAGGGGCACGCGCTGGAGTACGTCGCGCGCCGGATCCAGACGTCGAGGGCGGGCATTGAGGATCCGAGCAAGCCCAAGGGGGTGTTCATGCTGGTGGGCCCGTCGGGCGTCGGCAAGACCGAGACGGCGCTCGCGCTGTCGGACCTTCTCTACGGTGGTGAGCACAACCTCATCAGCATCAACATGTCGGAGTTTCAGGAGGCGCACACCGTCTCTACGCTGAAAGGATCTCCGCCAGGGTACGTCGGCTACGGAGAGGGCGGTGTGCTCACGGAAGCCGTTCGCCGACGCCCCTACTCCGTAGTGCTGCTCGACGAGGTGGAGAAAGCCCACCCGGACGTGCTCGAGCTCTTCTTCCAGGTGTTCGACAAAGGCGTAATGGAGGACGGTGAGGGCCGGCAGATCGACTTCCGCAACACGGTCATCATCTTGACCACGAACGCGGGGACGGAGACGATCATGAAGCTGACGGCCGATCCCGAAACGACCCCGAGCCACCAAGGGCTCGTCAAGGCCCTCAAACCCGAGCTCGATTCCGTGTTCAAATCGGCTTTCCTGGGCCGAATGGTCGTCATCCCCTACTTCCCAGTGAGGGACGAGAACCTGAAACAGATCATCCGGCTGAAGCTCGGCAAAATCCAGCGCCGGATGGAGACGGTGCATCGACTGGTGCTCGAGCACGACGAATCGCTGATCGACGCGATCGCCGCCCGCTGCACCGAGGTGGAGAGTGGGGCACGCAACATCGACAACATCCTGACGAATACAGTGTTGCCGGAGGTCTCACGGCGCTTGCTTTCGTTCATGGTGGAGGGGCGGCGGCCCGATCGGGTCAAAATCAGCGTCGGAGAGGGCGGCGGGTTCGAGTACGAGATCGACACGCCGCAGCAGGCTTCGCCTAAGGTTCCTGTCGTCGGCGACTGACGACCCCGAAAAACCCGGACTCGGCTGGCCAATGTCCGCAACTTACATCCAGACCAACCGGCCTCTGCGCCTCACGACGCCCCTCGGCAAGGACGTCCTCCTGCTCGAGCGGATCGTCGGGATAGAGAGCGTCTCGGCTCTCTTCCGTTTCCAACTCGATCTCCTCTCGGAGCAGCCCAACCTGGACGCCTCGAAGCTGCTCGGCCAGGCCATTTCGATCGACATCGACTTCGGGGAGGATGGCGCGCATACCCGACACATCGGCGGGATCGTCTCGCACTTCATACAGCTCGAACGGGGGCGTCGCTTCACCCGGTACAAGGCCGAGATCGTTCCGCAGCTGTGGTTGACGACCCTGGCTCAGGACAGCCGCATCTTCCAGGAGAAGAAGATCGACGAGATCGCGGCGGAAGTGCTCTCGGGCTTGGACTTCAAGATAGAGCTCACCGGACAGTACGAACCATCCAACTATCGCGTGCAGTACCGGGAGACGGACTTCACCTTCCTGTCGCGGGTTCTCGAGAACGAGGGGATCTACTACTTCCATTCCCACAGCTCTGGTGGGCATCAACTGTTGCTGTCCGACGCCTCGCAGCAAGCACCCTCATGTGACGGACCTTCGAGCCAGGTGAAAGCCGTGCCAGCCGACGCGATTCCCCTGGCAATGGAAAACCCGGTCGTCTTTTCGCTCACGAGGGAGGAAGGGGTCATCTCCAGCAAGTGGAAGCTTTGGGATCACACCTTCGAGCTGCCCGGGAAGAACCTGGAGGCGAGCGAGCCCGTTGTCTCGCCGCTACAGAGCGTGATGCCCTCAGCCGAGGTGTACGACTACCCGGGCAACTACGCTCAGCGCTTCGATGGGATCGATCGCGGGGGTGGGGAGCGGGCGGGCGACCTGCAAAAGATCTTCGATGAGAACCGACGGGTGGTCGGCCTCCGCGCGCGAGCCGGCGCGAGCCGGCAGACCACGTTGCGGGGCGAAAGCAACTACCCATTCCTGACACCTGGCCACCTCATCACGATCGAGGGACACTATCGATCCGAATTCAACGGCGAGTACTTCATCGTCAGCGTCACCCATCAGGCATCGGTGGAGACGTACGACGACGGTGGCCGAAGTCCGTTCTCATATCGGAACTCCTTCGTCTGTGTCCCGAAGGATCGCCCGTTTGCCCCTCCGCGCGTAGCCCCGCTAGCGAGGGTCACCGGCGCCCAGACGGCGGTGGTCGTGGGGCCGAGTGGCTCGGAGATCTTCACGGACAAGTACGGCCGCGTGAAGGTCCAGTTCCATTGGGACCGGCAGGGTCAGCAAGACTCCGATAGCTCCTGCTGGGTTCGGGTCGCTACCCCTTGGGCCGGGAAGAATTGGGGGATGATCACTATTCCCAGGATCGGAAGCGAAGTGGTCGTGGACTTCCTGGAGGGAGATCCCGACCGGCCGATCATTGTCGGCATGGTCTACAACGCGGAGTCGATGCCGCCGTACACGCTGCCCGACAACGCGACCCAGTCGGGGTTGAAGACCCGCAGTTCGCTCGACGGGAGCCCGGACACCTTCAATGAAATCCGCTTCGAAGACAAGAAGGGCGCCGAGGAACTCTACGTCCATGCCGAGAAGAACCTGAACTCGGTCGTGGAAAACGACGAAACCCGGAAGGTCGGTTTCGCGAAGCAGGACGCGGGCGATCAAACGGTCGAGGTCTTCAACAATCAGACGGTGAAGGTCGGCGCAGGCGAGGGCGAAGCCTCAGACGGGAGTCAATCCGTCACCATCTACAAGGATCAGACCCTTGTTCTCGAGACCGGGAACCAGACGGTGACGCTCAAGGAGGGCGACCGAAGCATCACCCTCGACAAGGGGAACGAATCGATCCTGCTCACGATGGGGAGTCGCGAGGTATCCCTCGATCAAGGCGACGACAAGCTGACGATCAAGTCTGGCAACCTGACCACCAAGCTCGACATGGGAAACGCCACCCTGGAGCTGGGGATGGGTAACGCCGAGACGAAGGCAGGGGCAGGGGCGATCAAACAGGAGGCGATGCAGGGGATCGAGATGAAAGTCGGCCAGAGCTCGATCAAGATCGATCAGGCCGGGATCACGATCAAAGGGATGATGGTAAAGGTCGAGGGCACCGTCCAGACCGAGGTGAAGGGCCTGATGACTCAGGTGAACGGCGACGCGATCCTGACGGTCAAGGGCGGGGTCACGATGATCAACTGAGTCGTGTGATCGTCCTCTCCGTCAGTCGATCGGCTTATCGAAGAGTCCAGGCGAGCGAACGATCGGGCCGCCCTCGGTGTCCTGCACCCCTCCGTTGATGGTCAGCGTCAGCGTGATCGTGGGGTTGGGCCGAGGGGTCGGGTTGCCGGTCGCCGCATTTCGGCACCAATGGACGCCTCGTTGGATCTCGATCTCGAAATCGGCCTCTTTCTGAACGATCCACTCGTTGGCCAGGTCGCTGAGTATCTCAGCGAAACGTTGGCGTTCCTCCGCGTTATAGTACCTCATACGGCCAGCCACGAGATGACCGCATTGGGGTCGATGCGGTCGGAGATGGCTGGATTCACGGTGAGCGACTGGATCGCCGCTCCGTCCCGCTCCAGTCGAGGGGGGGTCGGGGAGCTCTGGTTGAACGCTGAAAGCGGGCCTTCGACGTGCCCATACAGGCCGAACGGGTTGAATATGGACTCGGATGCCGAGGGGTCGCCCCAGATCGAAGAGGGACTGACGAGCGAATCTCGATCGGCGGGATTGCGTGAGAGGCGGCCGACAAAGGTTCCGTCGTGCGCGACGACGTCGGCCCCGGCCAGGTCGTTCAGGGCTTCGAGAGTGGCCATCGACGCAAGGTTGGTGATCGGCCGACGGAGCCCGCTGAAAACATCCTCGAGAGGCAATTCCAGTCTTGCTATGAGGAGGTGACGCTTGGGAGGCAGTGGGCGAATGGGGCGCAACGGGGAGCGAGGGCGCCACGAAGGCGCGACCACGCCCCGGGATCGGTCCCGTACCAACCGGCCATCCGGGTAGAGCACGCCGATCGCCTCTCCGAGGGTATTGTGGACCTCGCTCTCATCGCGGACAGTCCCCAACCAGTCACAGAGTGGCGTGAACAGGTTCCCGGCCGAGATAAAAGCGACGTACTCACCGACCGTGTTGTAGACGTACTTGATCTCCATACTGGTCAACTGTGCAACCCCAGGGCCAGTCGTCGACCACGGAGTCACTGCGTCTCGACCGAGAGGAGCGGTTCGGCTAGCACCAGCACGCCCTCACCGATGAGCACGCGGACAAACTCAGCGAAGGCCTGTTCGTGGACCTCCGCGCCAAGGGCGCCCGTCACCTTGACGCGCTCGAGAATCTCGCGGATCGAACGATCACCATCACAAAGCGTCAGCAGGATGGCGGAGTTGAGGGAGAGTTCGATAGTCCGGACGAAAGGGTGCTGGAGACGGATCTCCGAGGCGTCTACCTTCCATTCACCGCCCTCGACCCGGTGCGTCACATGGAGGCGCGCGTGCTCGGAAAGGCGGGGGCGCGCCTCGAGGAGTTCGGCGAGCGTATCGGTTTCCTCGAGGGTGGTGCACCAACCCAGCAACCACTCGGTCTGGTTCGACCCGGAGCCCTCCGCGCTCTCGCGACGGATGGTGAACGCCCGGCGTGTCGTGGTGTGTCGCTGGAGAGCCAGGCTGCAGTAGACCATCCGCTCGGCGCCGAGGTCGCGGAAGAGTTGATATCGTTCTTCCGCTTGCGCGAAGGATATTCGTCCCGCCGCGGCGAGCCGGCCATAGTACTCGCCCGGTGGCATGGCCTGATGGGTGACGGCCACCAGATCGAACTCATCGTCCTGTTCGCCCAACATCTCGCGAACACGCTGTTCGAGCTGGGCATCCTTCCGATCTGTCGTCATCCATGTGCAGTAAAACCGACCTCCGGGCTCCAGATGCTCCGGGAGCCCCGCGAGGATCCGCCGGCTGATCTGCTCGCCATCCTGCCCTCCGTCTCGATAGATCATGTCCACGGACGGAGCGGGTACGTACGGTGGATGGGCGACAATCCTGTCGAACGTCATTCCCCTGACGGGATCGTACAGATCGCCCTGCCGTGCGGTGAAGTTCTCGATTGCGTTGAGTCGTGCGTTGAACTCGGCGAAGCGTGTGGACCGCTCGGTGATGTCGAGCGCCCAAGCGTGGCGCGCGGTGCTGGCGGCCCGGAGAGCGGCGATCCCGGTCCCTGCGCATACCTCCAGGAAGCGGTCGCAGGGGGTTTCGGGGATCTGGCCGAGGAACGTCCCCGTCAGCGTGGTGATCGCGGAGAAGACGTGATCGGGGGGTTCGAGTTCGTCCGCCAGAGCCCTTCCGGGTGCCTGGGTTTCGAGATCGGAGGCTATGAAGAGGGCGGCGGTAGGATACAGGCGCACCGTGGAGGCATAACGGTCCGGGTCCTCGGGATGGCGGTCGAGGAGTCCCAGGGCTTCGATCGCCGCGAGATCTTCCCGGGATAGGAACTGGTCAACCTGCGCACTCCGGACCGCGAGGCAATCCACGAAGAGGCGAACCAGAAGGTCGAGGCGATCACGGATTTCCAGTCCCACCTTCCTGCCCTCGCCAACCGTGCGGAACTTGTAAATATCGCTGACGTCACCGCGCTCCGAGACATTGGTGGACGTAAAGCCGGCGCCGATCAGGATGTTGCGCACGGCGGCGAACTCGGCTGGGGTGCCGAATCGGACGGAGAGCATCTCGTGGAGTCGCTGAAGTGGGTTCAGAGGTCGTCGGCCCAGGGGCCGACGAGCGCCGTGGGCGGGGCACCGATCGACTGGAACCGTACGAGACGGGCCGTGTCGCTATCGCGGATCGAGGCGAGGGGCATGACGCCGGCGTCGATGATCCGTTCGGCGAGCCTATCGGACATGAGAGTCTCCGCAGTCGGCGTCGCTGTCACCTGCGGGCGAACGGACGGCTAGAACCTTTCCACGCATTGACTTGTAGTATAGTCGCCGCAACCGCGGTAGGACAGGCGACCGGCGCCGACGCTTGACATTTCGCTGCCCTGAGGTCAATTCATGCGCACGGATACAGACGGGTCCATCCGGCGCTCGAGCCGCCGGCCGGAAACAACCTCGAAGGCGCCCCGCGGACGAAGGGGCAGGTCACCGGGCGAATGTCGGAAACTACCGTATCGCACTCCCTGGCGCCGCTAGTCACGCGGCTGGTCTCGGCGGCCGAATTGGAAGGGGAAGCGGTCGCACAAGTCGACCCCGGCCACGGCCCGAAGGAGTTCATCGACGCGCTAGCCGAGGTCGGCCTCTATCCGGATGCGCTGAAGTTCCTGGCGCATCTGCTACCTCGTCGGGAAGCTGTGTGGTGGGCGTGGATGTGCGCTCGCAAGGAGGCCGGTGAGGATAGGGAACCGGAACTCGACCTCGCCCTGAAGGCAACCGAGCGCTGGGTCGCCGAACCGACGGACGAGCACCGACGGGCCGCGATGAAGGCAGCCGAAGGCGCAACCTATGAGACCGCCGCCGGGTGTGCCGCGCTGGCCGCCTTCCTCAGCCAGGGAAGCATGGCGCCACCCAATGTAGACGAGGTTCCGCCCCCCCGGTTCGCGACCGCTCGCGCGGTCTTCGGGAGTCTCGTATTGGCTGCCGTCGCCGTTCAACCTGAACGCGCACAGGAGCGCTTCCGCCGATTTCTCGGCTTTGGCCTGGAACTCGCCGAGCGGATCCATCTCTGGGAGACGCTGGAACGGCCCAACTAACGCAGCGAACCCCTCCGCAGATCGTCCCGTCTCCGACGGCCTTCAGGCAAAATAGTCTCACGCGAAGACGCGAATGGCTTTATGGACGTCGAGGAGATGCCTCGACCATCGCGAACTTCGCGCTTTCGCGTGAACCCCTCCAGCAAATTATGATCATACAAAGACGGGTATGATCCACAGCTGAGTACGGTAATGTCAGTCGACTTTTTCGCCGACCTGTCCGCCCGCGGTCTGATCCACAGCCACAGTGAAGGTGCGCAGGAGCACCTTCGGAGCGGGCCGGTCACGGCCTACGCGGGGTTCGATCCCACCGCCGACAGCTTGCATGTCGGTCATCTATATCCCCTGCTTGCGCTCGCCCGGCTTCAGCGGGCGGGGCACCGATCCATCGCCGTCGCCGGTGGTGGGACGGGCATGATCGGGGATCCAAGTGGAAAGACCCAAGAGCGGCAGCTGCTCACCCGCGAGCGGGTCGCGAGCAACGTCGAGAAGATCCAACGGCAGCTCGCCCAGTTCCTCGATTTCGAGGGAGATAATCCCGCGGTCATGGTCGACAACTACGAGTGGCTGGGATCGCTCACCCTGATCGACTTTCTTCGCGACACGGGCAAGCACTTCACGATCAATTATATGCTCGCGAAGGAGTCGGTTGCGCGGAGGTTGGCTCAGGAAGACGGGATCTCGGTCACAGAATTCAGCTATATGCTGCTCCAGGCGTTTGACTACCTCCTGCTCTCGGACCGGTACGGGACGTCTCTACAGGTCGGGGGAAGTGACCAGTGGGGGAACATCACTGCGGGGATGGAGCTCATCCGGCGGACGAGGGGGAGGCACGCCCACGGCATCGTCCTCCCGCTCGTGACGACGTCGAGCGGTCAGAAGTTTGGCAAGACCGAGGCGGGTGCGGTGTGGCTCGACCCCGAGCGAACCTCTCCGTACCGATTCTACCAGTTCTGGCTGAACACGGACGACCGGGACGTGGAGAAATATCTCAAGGGTTTCACCTTCCTGCCGATCGAGGAAATCGCCTCGCTAATGGCCGAACACGATTCGAATCCGGCCATTCGAGGCGCCCAGCGGCGACTCGCCATCGAGATGACACGAACGGTACACGGGGACGAGGCGCTCATGCGGGCCGAGCGCGCGACCGGGGCGTTGTTCGGCAGCGTTCCGGCGCCCCAGCTCGGAGCGTCCGAACTTCTCGACGTCTTTGCGGATGTACCTTCGACGGAGATTCCTGCTGGTGAGCTCGAGGGCGAGGGAACCTCCGTGGTCGATCTGCTCGCGCGAACCGGTGTTGCCGGGTCGAAGGGTGAGGCGAGGCGACTGATCGCCGGCGGCGGGATCTACCTCAACGGCGAGCGCCTCGACTCTCCCGAACGGCGCGTCGGGACGCGAGACGCCATCGACGGACGGGTCCTCCTGCTCCGGAAGGGCAGGAAGCGAAATCATCTGGTCCGGCTCATCTGAGCCCCGCAGCCCTTCTTGAGCCCCGGCCTGCCCTTCCATCTCTTCGCCGGCGTCCGGTACCAGTTCTAGGCCTGAATCCAGCCAAAATCTACCGAAGACGCAGAGCGCGCAGAGAAGTTCAAAAGAACACCCCCTCCGCGTCCCCTGCGTCTTCTGCGGTAAAATCGTTGTTGTAGCTGAGGTTACTCCTCGCGAATGGCCTCCATCGGGGTGCTGCGGAACACCTCACGGCTACCCGATAGGCCGATCGCCGCGCTGAGGAGCGCGATCCCCGCGGCGAGGGCGAGGAGCGGTAGTGGTTCGACGCCGAAATCGACGTCGAAGAGGAAGCGCGCCAGGCCCCAGCCCGCGACTATTGCCAGCCCCGCCCCGACGATAACGGCGAGCACGCCGAGCAGAGCGTACTCGGTGAAGAGGATTGCACCGATCTGCCGCCGTGTCGCACCGATCGTCTTGAGGAGGACGCTCTCGCGAAGCCGTTGGAGGCGGCCAGTCGCAACCGCACCGAGCAGCACGATGAACCCGGTGGCGACCGAGAACCCGGCAAGGAATCGGATGACGACCGAGACTCGCGCCACGACATCGTCGAGCGCTCTCTGCAAGAGCGTGAGGTCGATCGCCGAAATGTTGGGATAGAGTGAGACGATATCCCGCTGCACCGCGGCCCGCGCGGCCTCGTCAGTCGCCCGGATGAGCATGACCGTCGTCCGCGGCGCCTGCTCCAGCGCCGCCGGCTCGAAGATGGCGAAGAAGTTCGGTTCGAACCGCGCCCAATCAACGACCCGCAACGAGGTGACCACGGTGGGGATGCGGACGCCCTGAACGTCCCACTCGATCGTGTCGCCGAGTCCCACGCCCAGTTCCTCCGCGACTTCGCTCTCGAGAGAAACTTGATAGACGTCGAAAGGGCCCTCCCGATCGCGGTCCCACCACTCGCCGGCCACGAGCCGTTCCGCCGGCCCCAAGGTGTCCCGGTAGGTGGACCGGTACTCCCGCCGAACGGCCCATCCCCGAGGTCCGCCGGTGTTCGGATCGCCGTCGTTCTCGCCGGCGAAGTCACGGCTGTCTTCGAGCTCATCGGGCGTACCCCGAAAGCGAGGGACCACATCGCCGTTCACCGCAGCGATGCGCATCGGCACGATCGCAACACTCTCCACGACCGGTAGGCCCTCGGCCACCAGGATCGAGTCGACTCTCGGCTGCTGTTCCGGCTGGATGTCGAGGAAGAGCAGATTGCCACGGGTTTCGACCCCGACCGTCAGCGGGCGCAGGATATTCGTCTGAGTCAGCAGGAGGGTGGCGATCAGGAAGACCCCGAAGCCGAGTGCGAGGACCACAGTCGTTGTCTGGTTCCCCGGACGATACAGGTTCGCGAGCCCCTGCCGGAGAGGGTACGGGAGTCCGGAGCGAGGCGTCTTCCGCAGGACCCGGGTGAGGATTCGGGAAGCAACCCAGAGCAGAAGGAGGGTGCCGGCGATCCCGCTGGCGACAGAGAAACCGACGTCGAACTCACCGGCCTGGACCACGATGAGGAGGAGGACGCTCGCGGCCAGGGCTCCCCACGCCGCCATCCGGAGGCGATCGCCACCGGGCCCCTGAATCGGCTCGACGTTCCGCCGCAACGCGCTCAAGGGTGACACGTTGCGAATCTGAAGGAGCGGAAGGAGCGCGAACGCGATCGCGGTCCACACTCCTACCAGGAGGCCCGTGGCGACGGCCACCCCGTCGAGACGGATCTGGACGTCGACGGGCAGCAATCCTTCGAGCATCCGCGGAAGCGTCCATTGCACGGCGCCCCCGAGGACGACCCCGACGGCCGCCCCCGCCAGCCCCATGGCGGCTGCTTGGACCAGGTAGATGCCGAATACCTGTCGTGCTGTCGCCCCGATGCAGCGGAGAACGGCGACACTGTCTACCTTGC
>WHSP01000157.1 GCA_009380025.1 Gemmatimonas sp.
GCCAGGCTGAGACTCGTAGTCGTCCTCCGCGGCGTGAACGATGAGGGCGGAGCCGTCGGCGTCGAGGATCGAGTTCGGCTGGTCGGGGAGGAGCGTGGCTAGAGACGTGCCCCGAGTGCCTCGGGCCGTACCATCATCCGTCTCGACTTCCAGGTCCTCGAGGTCGCCCGCATGGGGACCCTGGGGATTCTCGGCCCCGTGGGAGGCATTGGTCGGGTTGAAGTGATCGCCAGCGCTGGCGAAATCCGGAGCCTCGCAGGACCCGACCGCGTGGATGTGAAAACCGCGCAGGCCAGCCTGGAGGAACGCCAGGTCCACTGTGATGAGGAGCTCATCACCCTCCTGCCGCAGGTCCGCCGTTCCGATCTCGGTACCTTGGGCGTTGATGAAGGTCGCCCTTGCCTCGGGCGCATCCACCGCCGCGGCTGGCTCCTCGATCTGCTCCACGGTTACTTCTTCAATCGCCGAATCGGCATTGTCGGCGCCGCCGCACCCAACCAACGCGAACCCGAGCGCCGCTCCACCGAACACATTCCGGTACATTCGATTCTCCTTCACGTGGCAGACGTTTCTGGAACGGCGGCAGTCTAGAACGAGCGCCTGCGCGGGGCAAGCCGCGAGTGAGGCGTACGACTGTACGCCGCAGGGAGCGGCGAGGAAGCGTAACGTAGAGCTGCGCGATTTATCAATGGCCTCCTAACGGGATAGGAGAAGACTGGTGCATATCGCTCTGGTGCTTCAGGCACCTGCACAAGGGGGAGGGATGGGTATGGCGTTGATCATTCAGCTGGTCCTCATCGTCGCGATCTTCTATTTCCTGCTCATCATGCCGCAGCGTCGGGAACAGAAACGTCATCGGGAAATGCTCGCGCAGCTGCGTCCCGGAGACGAAATAGTGACGAGCGGCGGGGTGATCGGAGAGGTCGTCCAGCTCAAGGAAGACCGTGTGACGTTGAAGAGTGGAGATTCACGCCTGCTCATCGAGAAGGCGCGTGTCGCCCGGAAGCTGTGAGGGCTCCCGGCCGCGCCGCTCAGGTCGGGGTGGATCATCGAAGTTGTTTGTATTTAACATGGCTGAACTGAAGATAGAATTTTTCGGCTCTCCGGCTCTCCGGCGAAAGGCGAAGGAGGTCGTCGAGATCGACGACGAGCTCAGGACGCTCATTGCCGGCATGTACGAGGCGATGTACGAAGCCGAGGGGGTGGGTCTGGCCGGTCCGCAGGTTGGAGTCTCGAAGCGCGTCCTGGTGATCGACGTGAAGGAGGAAGCCCATCCGCGCTTCACCCTGATCAATCCGAAGATCGTCGATCTCGGGAAGGAGACGGAGAAGGATGAGGAAGGCTGCCTCAGCATCCCGGGTGTCTCCGCGCTGGTCGAGCGGTTCACCACGGTCACCGTGGAAGCCCTGGACGAGCACGGGCAGCCGTTCCGACTGGAGGCCGAGGGGCTCCTGGCGCGATGCATCCAGCACGAGGTCGACCATCTCGACGGAGTGCTCTTCATCGATCATCTCTCGGCTCTCAAGCGGAGCATGCTAGTGAAGAAGTACAAGTCAACGCAGGCGGAGGAGGCATCGGGCTCGCGCGACAGGCCGCCGGCCCGCCGGAGCGGATGAGGGTACTTTTCTGGGGAACACCCGGCTTCGCTCTACCCGCGCTTCGCGCATTGGCTGAGGAAGGGCACGACGTGGTCGGTGTAGTCACGCAGCCGGATCGACCAGCGGGCCGAGGGCGGAAGTCGACTCCACCGCCCATCAAACAGTTCGCGGTAGGGGAGATGATTCCGGTTCTGCAACCGGAGCGTCCCGTAGGAGAACAGTTCCTGTCGCGGATCCGAGGGCTCGATCCGGAGATCTCGGTCGTGGTCGCGTACGGCGAAATCCTCGAGCCGGAGGTGCTCGATCTCCCGGCCAACGGCTCCGTCAACATTCACGCGTCGCTGTTGCCGGAGCTTCGAGGCGCCGCGCCGGTCCACTGGGCCGTCATCCGGGGCCACGAGTTGAGCGGCGTTACGATCATGCGGATGGAGGCAGGGCTCGATTCCGGCCCGATCCTCTTCCAGGTGCCCGAACCAATCCGGCTCGACGAGTCGATGACGGATCTCGCCCTACGTCTCTCCGAGATCGGGGCCGAGGCGCTCATCGAAGCGCTCGCATTGTTCGAAATGGGCGAGATCACACCCCAACCGCAGGATCATGCGCGGGCTACGTACGCCCCGAAGATCGACCGGGAGACTGCCCACCTCAACTGGTCCTTGCCCGGCTTGGAAGTCGCAAGATGGATCCGTGGCCTGGATTCGGTGCCGGGGGCGTGGAGTCTCCACAACGCCAGGGATCCCTTGAAGCTGTTCTGTCCCCGGGTCGAAGTGCATTCTGGCCCACCCGGTGAGGTTCTGGAGATCGATGACGAGGTCGGTGTGTTGGTCGCCGCCGGACAGGTTGCTGTCCGCATACGCGAAGTCCAGCCTGCGGGAAGCCGGCGGATGGAGGCCGGCGAATGGATCCGTGGGCGCGGTGTCGTGGTCGGTGACCGTCTCAGCTGAGGTCGACTCGCTACCGCGACTGCACCTGGTCACCGATGACGCGGTGCTCGAGCGCCCGGACTTCCGCTCCCTCACGCGGGACCTGCTTTTCGAGGGAAGGGCGCGTGTCGCGCTGCACCTGCGCGGTCCTGGTCTGTCGGGTCGACGCTTGTGGGAACTGGCGGTCGACTGCGCTTCCATCGCCGAGGAAACGGGTGCGTTGCTCTTCATCAATGATCGCGTCGATATCGCATTGGCATGCGACGCCGCGGGTGTCCAGCTGGGGAGGATGGCGATCCCGGTGGGCCGCGCAAGGCGGCTCCTGGGGACCAGGTTCCTCATCGGGGCTTCGATTCACTCTCCGGACGAGGCGAAGCGGGCGATCGCGGAGGGAGCCGACTTCGTTGTCGCGGGTACACTCTTCGAGACCCCGACCCATCCCGACCGCCCGCCGGCTGGGGTGGCGTGGCTGGCCGGACTGAGCAACCTCGGAGTTCCGGTCATCGGCATCGGGGGGGTCTCCCGGGAACGGGTCGATGATGTGCTCGGGGGTGGTGCGTATGGGGTTGCGGCGATCCGGGGTATCTGGCGGGCACCCGCCCCAGTGATGGCGGTTCGAGAATATCTCGATGGGATGGAGTGATGCCTTGAACGCGATAGAGATTCATCTGAACGGAGAGCCTCGGGACGTGCCCGAGGGCCTCAGCATCGAGGAGTTGCTCCGCCGTTTCGACCTGCAGCCGCGGATGATCGTCGTGGAGCACAACGGCGACATCCTCCGCCGCGAGCGTTACGGCGAGGTCCGTGTGGGCCCGGGAGACGCGCTCGAACTGGTCCACTTCGTCGGCGGAGGTTGAGCGGCGGACGAACCATCCCGCGGAACCTTCGTCCGCATCACCCGACAAATCGGCCGGCCGTCCTGATCGGCGGCGACGCACCAACTGGCCGGCGACCTCGAACGTCCAACCGACGAGACCATGGCAACCGTTACTGAGTCACTGATCCACGAAGCTCCACTGGTTATCGCCGGGCGGCCGCTCCGCTCCCGCCTGATGGTTGGAACGGGGAAGTACCGCACCAACCGGCAGATGGTCGACGCGATCCACGCCTCCGGAGCCGAGGTGGTAACGGTCGCGGTCCGGCGCGTCGATCTGGATCGAAGCAATGAGGAGGGGGTCCTCCACCACCTGGACCCGAATCGTTATCTCCTCCTTCCGAATACGGCCGGCTGTTATACTGCCGAGGAAGCGGTTCGGTATGCTCGGCTGGCGCGGGCTGCCGGCTTTACCGACTGGGTGAAGCTGGAGGTCATCGGGGACCAGGACACGCTGCTGCCGGACGTCGCAGCGACGATCGATGCGGCGAAGACGCTCATCGACGAGGGCTTCACGGTCCTGGCGTACACCAATGACGATCTGATCACTGCGCTCCGCCTGGAGGACGCAGGATGTGCGGCGGTGATGCCCCTGGCATCTCCGATCGGGAGCGGCCTGGGGCTGATCAATCCGTACAACATCCGGTCCATCAAGGCGCGCCTCGCAGTTCCGGTGATCGTCGATGCGGGCGTCGGAACGGCCTCGGATGCCGCCGTGACGATGGAGCAGGGTGTTGACGGCATCCTCATGAACACTGCGCTCGCTGAGGCCGACGAGCCGGTACGCATGGCGAGGGCGATGGGTCTGGCGACGGAAGCCGGTCGGCTCGCTTATTTGGCGGGGCGGATGCCGCGGCGGGAGCGTGCCGTACCCTCGAGCCCGCTGCAGGGTATGCTCGCATAGCGAAGCGGCTGCCCGAACCGGTCACGGAATCACGCCGCGTCGCGCTCGAAGTCCTCGAGCGGGTCCGCAGCGGTGACCTGGTGGACCGTGCGTTGGCCCGAGTGGCGGGGCGGTTGAATCCGCGCGACCACGGCTGGGTACAGGAACTGGTCTATGGCACCCTTCGTCTCAGGGGTCGGCTCGACCACATCCTCTCCGCGTTCGTCCGCGGGAGCCTCGAACGGCTGGAGCCGACCGTGCTCGAGATCCTACGGCTCGGCACCTATCAGCTTCTCGAAATGGGGAGCGTTCCGTCGTACGCTGCCGTGTCGCAGTCCGTCGAGCTCGCGAAGATGGCCGGTGTCGGGAGGGCAGGGGGACTCGTCAACGGAGTCCTACAGTCAGTCCGGCGGGGTTCGAGCAAGGTCGGGTTCGCCCACTTCGAAGACGATCCGATCGAACACCTGGCGACGTGGGGCTCGCATCCCCGGTGGCTCGTCGAGCGGTGGGTCGAGCGCTGGGGCGCGGGCGATGCACGAGCGCTCGTCCAGGCCAACAATCGCAGGCCGGAGCTTTACGTCACGCCGGTCGGGTTGTCGGTTGCGGAGGCCCGAGATCGACTCGACCAGGTCGGGATCCAGGCCGCGGATGTCCCCGGCTTCGTGGATTCGGTGCGAATCCTGCCACCAGCGGGACCAGCAGAGGCCCTTGCGGCGGTCCCGTCGGTCGTGCAGGATCCTGCGGCCGCTACGGTCGTTCGGTATGCAGAGGTCGCCGGCGATGCCACGGTGGTCGACCTCGCGGCGGCCCCAGGTGGCAAGACGGCCGGTCTCGCGATCCGGGCTCGGTACTTGGCCGCGGCGGACCTTTCGATCGGCCGGATGCGCCGGGTCAGGTCGAATGTGACGAGGACGGGGGTCGACGGACGGGTCGGGCTGGTCGTGGCGGATGGCCTGCAACCCCCATTCGCACCCGTGGATCTCGTGCTCCTGGACGCTCCGTGCACTGGGACGGGCACGCTGCGTCGGCACCCCGACGGTCGCTGGCGAATCGGCCCTGGAGACCTGGCAGCCCTCGTCGAGCTCCAGCGCGCCCTGCTCGAATCGGCGTCGACCCTGGTTCGACGCGGAGGCGTCCTCCTCTATGCGACGTGCTCCGTCGAGCCCGAAGAGAACGAGGAGCAGGTCGAGAGGTTCCTGGCGCGCCACCCGGAGTTCCAGATCGAGGCACCCGCGCCGTCGATCGATGGTACGATGTTGAAAGAAGGGTACTTGTCGATACTTCCGCAGCGGCACGGCACCGACGGTGCCTTCGCCGCACGAATGATTCGAGACGCGTGAACGTAAGACCGAGCAGAAGGATCCGGCGGCGGCCGGTGCCAATGTCGGGACCGGCATCCGCGCGAGTACGTCGATCGAGCACGAGTCTGAAGGTCTCGGGCTCATGGTTCCTCGTCGCCATGGGGGCGTTCGCGATCGGCTACCTCGTGTCCGCACTGTCGTTCCGAGTCGGGGCCGCCGCTTCGTCGGTCGTCCTGGTCCCGGATGTACGGGAAATGCAGGTCGAGGATGCCGAGGGCGCGATGACCTCGCTGGGGTTGGAGGTCGAGGTCGGGGATTCTTTCCCCAACCCGAACGTTCCGGGTGGAGCGGTGCTCGCGCAGACCCCTTTGCCGGGGGAGGAGGTGAGCCCGGGTGCGGCGGTCCGCCTGATCATCAGCACGGGCCGTCCCCGGCCTGTTGTCCCCGATATCGATGCGATGCCGATCTCGCTCGCGACTCGCGCCCTGGAGACCGCCGGATTCGAGGTGCTCGTCGAGCAGGACTCCACGCCCGGCGATTCCGGCCGTGTCGTGGGTGTCGACCCCCCGCCTGGCACCTCGATCCCCCTTCCCGCGACGGTGCGGCTTCGCGTCGGTGGTGGCTATGAGATCGTCGAGATGCCGACGTTGATCGGCATGCCCGAGCGGACTGCCCGCGAGATGCTGACCGAAATCGGCCTCGCCCCGGGAGGGGTAGCCTACGAGGACGGCGAGTTCGGCCAGGCGGGTAAAGTTGTGGGACAGGTCCCCGAGCCGGGCGACAGCGTCGCCACCGGCACGTCGGTCGACCTCCGTGTCAACACGCCGCGCCCGCTCGACGTCTTTGACGGAAATCCGGGCGGGGCGGACGTTCCTCTCATCGAACAGGAGACCATCCAATGAAACGCCAATGGTGGACCGTCGGTGTCCTCGTCGGGCTGATGGCTCTGCTGATGGGAGCGGGATGGTTCGTGCGTGATCGCTTCCTACCGGTCGAGGTCGGGACCGGCGCCCCGAACTTCGCCGCAACCGACCTGGATGGAAATCCGGTACAGCTGGCGGACCTCGAGGGAGAGGTAGTTCTCCTGAACATCTGGGCAACGTGGTGCGCGCCCTGCCGGGAGGAGATGCCGTCGATGCAGAGGCTGCACAAGAAGATGGGTCTCGAAGGTGTTCACATCGTCGCCGTCAGCATCGACACACCGGTCGGAAGCAGAGATCGAGCGGGCAATCCAGGCGGCGATATCGAGGACTTCGGGAAGGAGTTCAGCTTGACGTTCCCGATCTGGCGTGATCCGACAGGGGAGATTCAGCGAACCTACCGGGCAACCGGTGTCCCGGAATCCTTCGTCATCGACCGGAACGGTGTGATCGTGAAGAAGGTCGTCGGTCAGACGGAGTGGGATTCAGACGCGAACCTGGATCTGTTCCGGCGGCTCCTGGAGAGCTGAATCGTGGCCTCCGTTTTCCGACAAGTCACGGAGAACTGGAAGCTCAAGACGCTCGCGTTCGCGCTCGCGGTTCTGCTCTGGGTGGTCGTCAGCTCCGAGCAGGTGACCAACAACTGGATCGGTGTACCCCTGGACGTGCAGGTCACCGACCCGGACTACCGAATCGCTTCCAGCGATCTACCGTCGGAAGTGGAAGTACGCTTCAGCGGCCCAGCCCGAGATCTGCTCGACCTCGCCCTCCGACGCCCCCCGTTGCGGCTCGCCGTCTCGGACGTGCAGGAACCGGTCGAAACTCTGGCGCTCGATCCCAGGATGGTTCAACTCCCGGCACAGGTTGCGGTAAGCGCGCTCGAGGTTCGCCCCGCCGCGATTCGCCTCGAGTTCGCCGCCATAGGCACTCGGATCTTGCCCGTGCAGGTCCAGGTCACCAGTCGCCTGGGCAACGAGTGGGCGCTGGTCGACTCCATCACTGCTGATCCGCCGGAGGTCCGTGTTCGGGGCCCGCGCGATGTGGTGGCCGGTCTCGGGCCGGTGAAGACCGTGCCGGTGGAGCTGCTCCCCGGCGACAGCTCGTTCAGTCGGTTGGTGCCGTTGGATACCGCCGGGCTCGCGGGAATCGACCTGTCGACACTCGAGGTTCGCGTGATGGGCAAGTTGGACCGAATCGTTCAGCGAACGATCGAGGGCGTCGGGGTGGATGTCGGTCCGGGGGTCTTCATCCTGCCGGCTGACGTGGACGTCGTACTCCGCGGCCCGCGGGGCGCCGTCGAGAACGTATCGCCGGCGTTCTTCCGGGTCGTCGTTTCGATCAGCGAGATCCCGTCCCGCATCCCCCGGGGGGGCATACCCGTACCCCTGCGCATAGACGGGCTTCGACCGGACGTGCGCGCCAGCGTCAACCCTCCCTCGGTGCGGCTCTTCCCAGTGGGTCCCCAGTTCGACCCGCTCCTGCCGCCGAGCCTCATCCCCTTTCTGGATACCCTCGGTTCAAGGCGCACACCGAGCGAATGAGTGGCCCGCTGACACTCGCGCTCGAGACCTCGTGTGACGAGACTTCCGCTGCAGTGCTCCGGGGTGAAACCGAGCTCCTGGCCCATACGATCTTCACTCAGGACGTCCACCGGGTCTACGGGGGTGTGGTTCCCGAGATCGCCTCGCGTGAGCACCTACGAACTGTCGATGTGGTGGTCGATGCGACGCTGGAGGAAGCTGGCATCCAGCGGAGCGACATCGATCTCTTCGGGGTGACAGCCGGTCCGGGATTGATCGGAGCCCTTCTCGTCGGGGTGGCCTGGGCGAAGAGCACTGCGTGGGCCCTTGGCAAGCCGATCCTCGGCGTCCACCACATGGAGGGCCACCTCTTTGCTACGGAACTGGAGGAACCGGAAGCCCATCCTCCCTTCGTCGCGCTCCTTGTCTCCGGAGGGCATACCTTGCTTCTCTGGGTCCCGCGTTGGGGCGAGTACCACCTTCTCGGGGAGACGCGGGACGATGCGGTCGGAGAAGCGTTCGACAAGGCGGCCAAGATGCTCGGCCTTCCCTATCCCGGGGGGCCGTCGATCGAGAGGGCTGCTCGCGACGGGGTCGCTACCCGACATCCGCTGCCTCGGCCACTCCTCTCGTCGATTTCACGACCAGGCGACCCAGACTACTACGATTTTTCATATAGCGGACTGAAGACGGCACTCCGCACCCGGATCCGGGCGGTAGAGGACGAGGGCCAGCTGGTGGAGGAGGTCCCGCATCTCGCTGCCGCCTTCCAGGAGGCAGCGATCGATGTGCTGGTGACCAAGACCCTTCGCGCCGCCGGACAGACCGGGTGCGATCGCATTCTCCTCGGTGGTGGCGTAGCGAACAGCCTTCTCCTCAGGGGTCGGCTTCGAGAGGAGCTTCCGGAAGGTCGGATCTTTCATCCCTCGCCTCGCCTTGCGACCGACAACGCCGCTATGATCGCTCGGGCAGCTCGTTTCAGGTACGGCCTCGGCGAAACCTCGGGACTCGATCTGAATGCACGCGCGGATCTTCCATTTCCGGGTCTCGTAAGATGAGGGGGTTGGCGCAGGATGTCAGAACCGACACCACGTCTTCGAATCATCCCCAGTCGTCATTCCCGCGAACGCGGGAATCCAGAGCGCAGCAAGCCTGCGGAGTGACTGGATTCCCGCCTTCGCGGGAATGACATTGCTCGGTTCCGAGACGACAAGCCGGCACAAGGCGAGTCGGAAAATACCTGACCAAACCTGTGGCAAGAAGTACTCGTCCCTATGGCACGTATGTCGCATTCGCTATTGATCTTAGACCCGATTCGTCCATTGTACGCCGTGTGCAACCGGAGACATCGATGACAGATCAGACCGGGAACATCGGTGACACTTTGATTGAGAAGTTTCCGGTGCGGGGGTTGATCCGTCCGAGTTCGTGGTCGTAGAAGCGAATGGTCCAGAGATCGTCGTCGATTTCAACCAGGCCGAGGTGTTCGCCGGCAAGTGGATGAGAGATGAACAGGCTGCGGCCGAGGAACTTGAAATGCCCCTTTGCATCGACTTTTCGGGGCTCATAATGAGCGGGATAATCCGGCGGAGCGAGCCGCTCCGGAAATGGCCGAGGCGATCCGTCGTACTGCGACGAAGGAGTTTGCTGGTCGAGGGCTTCGTGGGGCCGTTCCTGGTTGAATTCGTCACAGAAAGCATCCAATCGACTCTGTTGCTTCTCGAAGGAAGCTTCTGGAGGACGGGTTGCCTCCGCCTTCAAGGTTTTGTGCATTCGCTCATGACGGCCGTTCTGATCCGGGCGACCTCGAGGAATTCGCTGGTGATGGATGCCGAGCTTGATCCACCAGACGCCCAATTGGCTCAGTCCCGACTGGCTATTCGAGGCCACGAAAGGCGTCCCGTTATCCGTTCGTATCGCCCGCGGCAGCCCATGCGCGCGGAACGCTTCGGTCAGCGCGCTCTTCGTGACCTCCAG
>WHSP01000158.1 GCA_009380025.1 Gemmatimonas sp.
GGTGGCAGCCGGGCTACGCAGCGGGCTCGTTGAAGTCACTTATCAGGGAGCCAAGATCAGCAATCCCGCTGACCATCGGCTCGACCGAGTTTTCGGCAGGATCAATGACTTCCGGGCAGCCTCCTTCGCGCCGCCGTCGGCGGGACCGGATGTTGAAACCCGTGCGGAGTTGGCCAGCAACTTGGGCAAGCTCACGGGCGCGAAGCCTCCGATTGACACCGGCGGTCTTGCGGTCGCCGTCCGCGAGTTCTTCGCCGCCGATAGAGAGGCCTGCACGAAGATAGCTGCGGCTCTAATGGGCGCCGAGCTTGCCGTGCCCGACGCCGTGACGCGGTTGCGAAACATCGTCGCGTCGTTCCGCGACGCGAGTGACGCAGATGTAGTGAGTGACACGGCCGGTGCGTGGGCGGATCTAAGCGACGATCACGAGACCGTCGGCAAGCTCGCCGAAGCTCTTGACGACGATCTGCCGATCGTCCGCGCTGCCCGAGCCGAAGTGCGAGCGGGCGCCCAGGGGCTGCCCGAGGACGCGGGCGTGGCTCTTCGCGAGTTGGATGACCACCTTGCCGCCGGCGATCTTCTTGCCCACCGCGGGAAGATCAAGGAACTCACAACCACAGTCCAGACCGCTCGTCGTGAGGCGGCAGCGGAAGTCGCGGGCTCGGTGCGCGCAAAGCTGGAAGAGGCGCGCGCGAAGATCCGCGCGCAGTTCGCCGAGATGGACGCAAACAAGCTCGACGAAGCGCTCCGTCCGATCGACGAACTGTCCCCGCCATCAGATCCGACGGCGGCCCCATTGAGCGATCTTCTTGGCCGAGCCGAGCTGATCGAGTCTCGAACTGCGACCGCGGTCCGCTTGCTCGAGGAGATGCAGGCAGCAGGGAATCTTTCTCGTCTGAGCGTTGCCGAGCTCGTTACTGACCCGATCACAACTGAGGAAGAGCTCGACGTAGCGCTCGATCGAATCCGTCAGGCCGCCGTCGCTGAGATGGCCGATGGGAAGCAGGTGCGTCTGCAGTGACCGTGACTACCGGGCTGCCCGGCCTCAATGAGACACAGCGCGCGACCCTCGAGAAGCTCGTTGCGCGCGCGCGTTCAGTCCTGGAGGACGACTTCGCAGCTCAGGCGGAAGGCCGCTTTGGAATTCACGGCGACGGCAGGATCGAGGATGAGGCCGCCTTGCCCGACGACAACGTTGCGAAAGCGATCCGCGGCGACCTCGTCGAGATCATCGAGCACCTGCAGACGCTCGATGAAACCCCGGCCGGGGCGGTTGCCCGGGTCTTGCGTGAAGCCGCGTTTACCCACCTCAACCGGCTCTTCGCCATCCGGATCGCGGAGGCACTCGACCTTCTCCCGGAGTCACTGGGCAACGGACGGCGGTCGCGTGGCTTCATGGAGTTCGGCGAGGTCATGCCGATCCTGAGCGACGATTACTGGGGGTATCTCCAGCTATGTGGCGATGAGCTCGCTCCCGACGTCCCGTCGCTCTTCGATCCGCGCAATCCGTTGCTTCGGCTTGCGCCCCGGAAGGCAGCTCTGGACGAGCTCGTCGGCCTCCTTGCCGACCCCGCGATTGCAGACGTCTGGCCCGCGCCCGACACCGTTGGGTGGACCTACCAGTTCTTCAACACAGGCGACGAGCGCCGACAGATGAGGGAATCCGGCGCGCCGCGGGATTCGCGGGAGCTCGCCGTCCGGAATCAGTTCTTCACCCCACGCTACGTGGTCGACTTCCTCGTCCACAACACACTCGGCCGGCGGCTAGTCGAGGATGACCCCACGAGCGCTTTGCGCGATGAGCTACCTCTCCTGGTCGATCCTCCAACGGTCAATGGATCGCCACTCGAGCTCGATGAGGTGGCGGTGCTCGACCCGGCATGTGGGAGCGGACACTTCCTGCTGGGCTGTTACGACGTGCTCGAGCGAGCATGGGAGCTTCGGGGCGTGCCACCGGCCGAGTCGGCACCGGCGATCGTGTCTTCGCTGTGGGGGGTCGACATCGACTCGCGGTGCGCCCAGGTCGCGTCGGCTGCGATCGTGCTGCGGGCTCGCCGACATTGTCGCGACCTACCACTGCCGAAGCCAAACGTCGTGACGGCCCGCAACTTTCCGGCGGGCGCGGACGCGTTACCTGCCGACCTCAACCTCAGCGATCAACAGCGGAAGCTCGTCGACCGGATCAATGAGGTGCTTGCGAGTGCTCCATCGCTAGGCCCACTGCTAAAGGCGGAGGAAGCGCTGGAGCAGGAGATCCGGCAGGCCCCATTTGACGGGACCGAGACTCTGCCGTTGACCGAGGATGCATTCGGTGACGTAGAGGCTGAACTCCTAGAGCACCTTCAGGCGATTGCCGACCGAGCGTCGTCATCGGTAGTCGAGCGGTTGCTTGCAGCCGAAACCGACGACGCGCTTCGTTTCGTCGAGCTTCTGCGCAGGCGCTACGACGTCGTTCTGATGAATCCGCCGTTCGGAGAGCCGATTCCTGAAACGAAGGACTATCTCCGAACCACCTATCCCGCTCTGCCAAGCAATCGCGACCTGTTTGCCGCATTCGTCGATCGAGGCGTTGAGCTGTGTCGCCCAGAGGGCTACCTGGGAGCGATCACATCTCGTGCCGGGTTCTTTCTCACGACCTTCGAGAGGTGGCGACACGAGTTGCTTGATGATCGCGGCCAGCTTGTTTGCGTTGCCGATCTTGGGATCGGCGTGATGCAGCAAGCAATGGTCGAAGCGGCCGCCTACGTGATCTCGCCACCGGGGTCCGAGTCAGAGGATGAGCCGGCGGTGTTCTTTCGGCTCCTCGACGAGGCGGATAAGGCGACGGCCCTCGGGGAGGCCGTTCGTTATTCCAGGAGTCGATTCGACAAGCCCGTGCGTGAGCTGCTCGCGACCCCCGGTTCGGCCCTTTCTTACTGGATGCCTGATGCCGTCCACGATCTTCTGAAGTCCTTGCCGCTGGAGGGCAATCTGGGAACAGTCCGACGAGGTTCCTGGCCGGGTGAGGACTTTCGGTTCGTGCGGCTTTGGTGGGAAGTCGCTGCGAGCCGGCGAGCTGATCGCCATTGGGTCGCCTACGCGAAGGGTGGCGAGTACAGCCCGGGGCTGTCAGACCCGCATCTCGTGATCGCATGGGACGACGAGCGTGGGACCTTCCGTGGGTTCTATGGAAGGAAGGGCCGGTCGAGTCACAAACCCGAGAGCGCTGACCATTTCTTCAAGCCCGGCCTGACGTGGCCCCGTCGGACCCAGGGGGGCTTCAATCCTCGGATCCTCCCGGCGGATTGTGCCTTTGCGGATAAGGGCCCGGCGATCGTGGAGATCGGCGATGCGGATGCCGTGATGGCATTGCTTGGCTGGCTACTTTCGAGACCGTTTCTCGCTTGCCTGGAATCGGCGATCTCGTTTGGCTCCTACGAGGTCGGGATCGTTCAGCGGATGCCCGCGTATCCGGATTCCTCAAGCGTCATCGATCCGTTGAGGACCGCCGGCGAAGAGATCATCGGCATACAGTCGGTGAAGGCGGCGGCCGACGAGGTTGACCTTCGGTTCGAGCGGCCATCGGCGCTGCCGGTTGCGGGTGCTGTCTCCATCGAGCAGGCAGCCCATCGAGCACTGCGCGACCGTGCGAACCGCAATGTCCGAGTGGATGAGTCGGTTGCCACGGCGGAGGTCGCCCTGCATCGAGAGCTGGGGTTGTCGGGGGCCGAGCTGGCGTTTCTGGATGGCGAGATCGGAGCTCTTCCTGCGCTATACGAGAAGTCGGATGCCCCGCCACCAGACAACTTTGCGGATGAGCTGCACGCGGCGCTTGTCGCTGGTCAGACACGGCCAAGCGGCGTGGGGATGTCTGCGGAAGCGTGGTTCGACGTGCTGTGCCTGCGCTACCGAACACACCCCGCCACGGTGTTCTCTTGGCTGGACCAATGCGTAGACGAAGTCGAGCTTACTCTTGCGCAGGAGGCAGCCGCCGTCTGTTCCTATCTGGTTGGGCTGGCCTTCGGCCGCTGGGACGTTCAGCTCGCCGCATCACCGGGGGCTGGTTCTGGCAGGGAGCCGATGGCGGGCCTCCCGGCTTGCTCGCCGGCGATGCTTGCTGACGCGGACGCCCTTCCCGCTATGCGAGCCCCAGCGGACTATCCGCTTGAGCTCCCGCCAGAGCGGACTCTGGTCGACGAACCCGGCACGCAATGGGACATCGAGGCGAGGGTGATGGCTGCGGCGCTCGCCGTCCTCCAGGACCCCGCCGCGGTCGTGAGCGAGATGCTCGAGCTGCTCGGTCGCAAGACCATTCGCGACTATCTTCGCAAGCAGTTCTTTAAGGATCATCTTTCGCGGTACTCGAAGAGCCGTCGCAAGGCGCCGATCTACTGGCCGCTCACCGTGCCGTCCGGGAACTGGGGCGTCTGGGTCTACGCGCCGATGCTGACGCGTGAGACCCTCTTCGCGGTGGCCCGCGAGGCCGCGCGACGGGAGCGGCTCGCCGCCGAGGCAATTACGCGCCTCGAGCGGGAGCAGGGGGAGGGAGGCGCGGGCCGGCGCGCGAGACACATCGCTGCGGAGCTGGATGCCGAGCACAAGCTGCACGAGGCGCTACGGCATTTCCGTGCCGAGGCCGAGCGGATCGCCGGCCTGGGGTGGGAACCGGACCTCGAGGACGGCATGGTCCTGTGCGCGGCGCCGCTAGCTGATTTGTTCCCGGCGTGGCCGGACGCCATGAAGGCACGGGATGAGCTGCGGAAGGGCCGTTACGAGTGGGCGACTGTGGCGAAGTGGGCGGATCAGCTCTGATGACCGCGCTGCGGGATCACCTAGGCGCCGAACTCAGCAGGAAGGTGAGTCAGCGCGGCATCGTGGTCTGGCAGGACACGGATGGCGAGTATTCGGATGTCGCGGAAGCGCTGTGCCCGCCAGAGGCGCGGTTCGCCGCCTACGACGGCAGCTGGTACGCGCTGCGACGCGACGTTGAGTCGCTCTTGGCGGCCGATAGCCCGCCGAAGCTGGTGGTCTACGCATCCGGAGCGCCCCCCAGCGATGACCCACTTGAGGAGGTCCGGGCAGCCGGCGTGCGGTACGTCGTGCGGCTCAACACCCTCGTGCGGAACACCCTGAAGGGCCAGGTAAGCGAGCAACGGTTGGGCGAAATCGGGGAGCAGGCACGAACGCTGGTCGAGGCTGAGGCGGCGATTGCGGGTGAGGCCGGAGATGTCCGGCTAATCAGCATCCTGGGAGCGAGCGACGCTCGGACGATGGTGCTTCGCATCCTGACCGGTGAGCGAACCGAGAGCCTCGACGCCGAAGACGCCTGGCCCGCGGCCGCGGAGCTCCTGAAAGGCCAGATCGGAGGGTCGCTTGTCGGGGCCGGGGATGATCTCCGGGAGGCAGGTCTGCGGCAGATGGTGCTGACCGAGATCGCGGGCCCGGACGGGGAGCTCCCGGCGGCCCTGGCGACCGCATGGGAAACGGTTAGCGCCGAGCAGCGCCGGCGAACCGCGGAGGTCCTCCATGCTTGGCGATCCGACGCCTCGCACCGGGAGGGCTACGGTGAGCTCGCTCGCCAGGTCGACGAGGCTCTCGGCCTTCGGCGGGCGATGCCATGGTCGGATCGGCTGGCAACGTGCGCGGTCACGCCCGCGACGGAGGAAGTTGCGTTTGACGAGGCGGTTCGTCGGCTTGGGGAGGGCGATCCGTCGGGTGCCGCCAGGCTCGCGAGCCAGCGGTTGGAGGTGAGCCCCTGGGTGCAGCCGCAGGGTCCGGCGGGCGACGGATGGGCCGCACTCGCTGCGCGCTGGCGAGCGGTGCGCGCAACCGCTGAGCTGCGTCTGGCCATCGCTGCCGCCCCCGTGCCAACCTCATCCGGCCCGGGCGAGCTACTGAACTGGTACGTCGACTCGGGCTGGTCGGTCGACGGATCCCACCGTCGATTTGAGGTCGCGTGCAACCAGTTGCGGGTGCACGGAGATCTGGAGTCAGTGTTCGCCGATGCGCGGGTCGCGTACGAGGGTTGGCTCGACGAAACCCTGCTCACCTTTACTACCGCCGTCGAGCGCGACGGTTTTGAGGTCGATGCGGTCTCCCGACAAGGCGACATCCATGCGCGGTGGGTTCGGGATGCGGCCGGGCCGGTCGCATACGTGTGGGTCGACGCGCTTCGATACGAGCTTGGGACCGATCTCGCGGACGGCCTGCGCGCCGACGGACACAGCACGGAGCTGCACTCAGCGGTCGCGGCCGTGCCGACCATTACGCCGGTTGGCATGGCGAATCTCACGCCCGATGCAGGGTCGGGCCTTTCGCTAAAGCTCACCGATGGCAAGCTCTCCATCAGTGTCGATGGCACGAAGGTTGCGGCCGTACCGGATCGGGTCGCCCGGTTGCGTGCAGCACACGGAGACAAGGTCCTTGATCGCACCCTCGACGTTGTCGCGGGTCAGGGGGAGAAAGAGCTGAAGCGGGCGCTCGGTGACGCCGGCCTGCTCTTGGTTCGCTCTCAGGAGCTTGATGCGGCCGGTGAGTCAGGAATGCTCAACGCCGCGTGGTCGCAGTTCACGACCGCCCTCGATCTGCTGCGGAACCTGGTTGCGCGCCTCGGCCAGGCAGGCGTTCGACGGATCGTGATCACGGCCGATCACGGGTTCGTGACCCTGTCCCGCGGTCTCGGGCCGCACCGGTCGATCGATCCGCCGGCGGGCGGAAGCGGTGACCTTCACCGACGTGGATGGGTTGGCAAGGGGGCGGCAACGACGGAGAGCACGCTGCGGGTTTCTCTGTCGTCGACCGGAGTGCCGAGTGACCTTGACCTGATCGCGCCACGAGGCCTGGCTGTGTTCAGGGCAGGCGGCGCAAAGCAGTTTTTTCACGGCGGGCTGTCGCCGCAGGAGCTGGTCGTGCCGGTGCTCGTCGTCGATACCGAGCCGGCGCCGGCTCCGACGCAGCTCGAGGTCGGCGTTTCAGTCGCCGGGGGAAGGATCACGACTGGGGCCTTCGCAGCAACCGTCGGCTTCACCGGAGATCTCTTTACGAGCGAGATCACGGTCCGAGTGGTCGCCCAGGGCGCCGACGAGCGTGACGTCGTCGCGCGCGTCGTTTCCGGGGATGGCTATGACCCGGCCACTGGCGCGGTCGCACTTCGGGCGGATACACCGCCGCCGGTCCTGACTTTCCAGGTGACCACGAACCTAGAGCGGGACACGACCGTCGAGATCGAAGTCCTTGACGCACGAACGGGCGTCCGCCTCGGTGGGGCCGAGGCGGTTGTAGCCGCCACAATCGTCGTGGAGGAAGATCTGTGATGGAGGCTGCCACAACTATCTCGATGGACGAGCTCGACCGCCTGGCTAACGACGCCTTCGCCGGGCGGGTGGTCCGCAAGGACCTGGTTCGTCAGGTCAAGGTCGGCGCCAACGTGCCGGTCTACGTCCTCGAGTTTCTCCTGGGCAAGTACTGCGCTTCGGACGATCCCGCTGCGATCGCCACCGGGCTCCAGGTCGTGAACGAGACCCTCGCGGAGAACTTCATCCGGCCGGACGAGGCGGAGAAGTCGAAGGCACGGCTCAAACGCCAAGGTGAGCATCGGCTGATCGACAAAGTCTCGGTGCGACTGCTCGCCAGCGAGGACAAGTACTGGGCAGAGCTGGCGAACTTCGGCGATAAGTTCGTCCACGTTCCCGAGGACGTCGTCTATCGCTACGAGCGGCTTCTACAGGGCGGGGTCTGGTCTCAGCTCGACCTGCTCTACAACGCGGAGGAGGACGAGGCACACAAGCGCCCGTTCTACATCCGCGGCTTGAAGCCAATCCAGGTGGCCGCGTTCTCGATCGATGAGTACGCCGGTGGCCGGGAGCGCTTCAGCCGGGACGATTGGCTGGATCTGATCGTCCGATCTATCGGTCTTGAGCCGGGTGAGTTCGACCTGCGACGGAAGCTGCTCTACGTGACCAGGCTGATCCCAATGGCCGAGCGCAACTACAACCTCGTTGAGCTCGGTCCGTGGGGCACCGGGAAGTCCTTCGTCTACCGGGAGACATCACCGAATGCGATCTTGATTTCGGGCGGCAAGACGACCGTGGCGCAGCTCTTCGTCCACATGGGAACCGGAAAGATCGGAATGATCGGCACCTGGGACACCGTCGCCTTCGATGAGGTCGCAGGGATCGAGTTCAGCGACTCAACCGTCGTGCAGATCCTCAAGGACTACATGGAGTCCGGCTCCTTCGCTCGCGGCAAGGAGGAGATGCCGGCCGAGGCGTCGCTGGTGTTTCTCGGGAACACCAGCAAGCCTGCGCAGGAGCTGGTGCGCGCCGGTCACCTCTTCGCGGACCTGCCGAAGGCGATGATCGATCCGGCCTTCCTCGATCGCATCCACTTCTACTTGCCCGGCTGGGAGACGCCGAAGATGGAGCATCGCTTCTTCACGGGTCATTACGGCTTTGTCTCTGACTATCTGGCCGAGGCACTCCGCGAGCTGCGAAGGCGAAGCTACGTCGGAGTCCTCGACACCGAGTTCGCGCTAGGAGACCACCTCAGCGCACGAGATGAGCGCGCGGTGCGAAAAACGGTTTCGGGCCTCCTGAAGATCCTGCATCCCGACGAGCAATGGACGCGGTCCGAGCTGCGCGAGTACGTCGAGTTCGGGATCGAGGGGCGGCGGCGTGTCAAGGAGCAGCTGAAGAAGCTCGCACCGCACGACTATTCGAAGACCGCGTTCTCATACACCGAGCGCGATACCGGTCACGAAGTTTGGGTGGAGGTGCCGGAGCAGCCGGAGGAGGCGCCGGTCGAGCAGGTCATCGAGGCCGAGCAGGCGGGCCCACAGCGCGAGGAGCCAACGCCTCCCGCCGCAGCCACCATGAGCGAAGTCATCGCCGCCGGCGAGAGCTCATCAGTCGAGTTCAAGCAGTCCGCGCGTTGGAACGAGCAGAAGGGTGACAAGGATCCTGCCCTCGAGCTCGCCGTCCTCAAGACCGTCGCAGGATTCATGAACGCGCACGGCGGGATCCTTCTCATTGGGGTGAGTGACGGCGGGAAGATCGTCGGCGTCGAGCCCGATTTCCAGGCGATCGCTAGGGGCGGGCGCGATCGCTACGAAAACTGGCTGACGACGCTATTCGAGACCAGCCTCGGCAAGCCCGCCGCCGCCCATACAAGCATTTCGTTCGAAGAGCACGATGGCCACGAGGTGTGCCGTGTGTATGTCGAGCCGAGTCGCAATCCGGTCTACATCACGAAGGGCAACTCCGCCGATCTCTACGTACGCATCAACAATTCCACGCGGTTGCTCAATACCGCCGACGCGGTCGAGTACATAGCTGCGCACTGGCGGCGCTGACCACGGGGCCGCTTGTGACTAGGTCCGACGGACGTTGGAGCCGGGAGGGGAGACGTACTGAGGTGCCACGCGCTAACACGATGACCGTGAGATCGGCACGACGATGTCGCCGAAGGACTCGCACTTGCCATCAGCCTCGAGGCGGGCTGTCTGGGCCGCGCTAGTGCGTCGCGGTCGTCTGGCTCATTCGCTCGTTTACGCCGTGAAGCCGGAGCCGCGACAACACGCGCGTCGACCATTTGGCTCGCGACTGCTTCCCTCGCTTCGCGCACAATCGCGTCCAGGTCGCCGTCGGGAAGCACTCGATTACGGTCCAGCTCGGCCTCCTGGGGCTGGACGTCAGTCCGTCCCAGAGGTGGAGGTCCGGGACGCCGACGATCTCGACCTCGGTGTCGACGAGGGTCGTCTCCGTGCGCAGGGCGCCCTGGTAGATGACGCGCTCGTTCTCGGCGACCAGCTCGCGAGTCCGGACGACCCGCTCGTCGATCGCCAGCTCGCCGAGGTCGATGTGGTTGGGAAAGCGGGCCAGGTGGCGGCGCTCGTGCGCGACGCCGAGCTCGATCAGGACCTGCGAGTAGGGGCTCGGCGGCGCCTCCTCGACGTCCCGGGCCCGCAACCACACGCGCAG
>WHSP01000159.1 GCA_009380025.1 Gemmatimonas sp.
CAAATCCAGAAACCCCCAGCGAGGCACGGTTCGCTACTCAGCCCAGGTGCGGGTGTTCGCTCGTGCTTAAAGCAAGAGTATTGGGGCTAGCACCCGGACGCCCCCGACTCCAACGCTGGGCGTGGGGCGGGCGGGACACCCGGACGCCCACGGAGGATTGACCAATGCCTTCGGATCTGATTTCTCGGAGTCAGCTGAAGGTGCAGACTGGCTCCGGCGCCGGGACGCGGACCACAACGTCGGTTCGAACGCGTGGGCCCTCGGACCTACGCGAACCGAGAACGGTAACGCGATCCTACTGCGCAACCCGCACCTTTCCTGGACGGCGGGCTACTACGAGGCCCACGTACGGGTCCCCGGCGTGCTCGACTTCTACGGCGATTTCCGAATCGGTGGGCCCTTCACGGTCATTGGCGGGTTCAACGAGAACCTCGGCTTTTCGACCACGAACAACCAGACGCGTTCGCACGAGTTCTACGCATTCCGGGCCGATCTCGACCGCCCCGATCACATCCTCCTCGATGGAAGCTCGTCGCCGTTGCATCGAGAGATCCTCGTTGTCGAACATGGGGAGGGCGGCGAAATGGAGACGGCGACCCACGAGTTCTGGACGAGCGATTTCGGACCCGTGGTGCATCGCGGCGATTCGCTGGTTTACGTCTACCGACCCGCCAACAACGGCGATTTCCGAGCGGGTGAGCAGTGGTTGGAGATGATGAAGGCAGAGGACCTCGAGGAATGGCGCGAGGCGATGCGGATTGGCGCGCGGATGAGCTCCAACTTCACCTACGCCGACGGTGACGGGAACATCTTCTACGGCACCGTCTCAGCCCCTCCGGCATTGCCGCACCCTTCGGGCGGGGACAGCCTGGCGATCCTCGCTACCCGAGCGGATCAGATCTGGTCTCGGATCGTGCCCTTCGACTCGCTGCCCCAGCTCCTCAACCCACCAGGTGCCTACCTGCACAACGAGAACGATTCGCCGCACTACGCAAACCTGAACCAGATCCTCGACCACGACTTCTCTTTTTGGGTCGAGGAGCCCCGGCTGAGGTTGCGGAGCCAGCATGCCCTCGAGTTGCTCCACAACGACCGCATCTTCTCGCTGGAGGACGTCGTCGAGGCGAAGAACAGCATGCGGATGCTGCTGGCGGACCGGGTCAAGGACGACCTGGTCGCTGCCGTCCGCTCCACAGCTCCAAGCAGTGAGGTAGCTGCAGCGGTCGAGCTGCTCGCCGCGTGGGACAATCGCGTGGCCGCCGAGAGCCGGGGTGGCGTCCTCTTCGAGACCTGGTGGGATCGCTATCGGTCGATGCTCGACGGGCGGGAACCCCATGCGGTTCCGTGGACGCCGGACGCTCCCACGACGACACCACGGGGTCTCGCGGATCCCGCCGCTGCGGCCACGGCGTTCGAGTGGGCAATCGGTAGGACCGTCGAGCGCTTCGGGCGATGGGACGTGGCGTGGGGGGAAGTCCATCGCGTGCGGCGAGGCGAGGTCGACGCACCCGTTGGTGGATGCGGAGACGCGCTCGGCTGCTTCCGCGTCCTCAATTTCGGTCTTGCCGAAGACGGGAAGCGCGTTGCGGACGGGGGCGACGGCTGGGTCCTGGCGGTCGAGTTCGCCGAACAGCCCCGCGCCTATTCCATCCTCGCATACGGCCAGACCCCGGATTCCGGCTCGCCGTACCACGCCAATCAGGCCGCCCTCTTCGCGACCAATCAGATGAAGCCCGTGCTCTGGTCGGAGGCGGAGATCGAGGCGAACGTCATCGAGCGATATCGCCCGGGTGAAGAAAGGTCAGAACCGTGAAGCGCTACGCCCTCCTCATCCTCGCGGCCTGTCTCTCGGGTTGTACGCCAGGCCTCGATGACAGCGGTCCCTGGGACCTCTTGATCGCCAACGCGTCGGTTATCGACGGCACGGGTGCGCAGGCGTTCGACGCCGACATCGCCGTTCGCGACGGCCATATTGCCGCGATCTCCGAGACGTCGTTACCCCGAGAATCGGCGGCTCGCGTAATCGATGCGGCCGGGCAAGTGGTTGCGCCCGGCTTCATCGATCTGCACGCCCATCTCGAACCGCTCCTGCGGATCCCCGATGCGGAGAGCCACGTGCGACAGGGGGTGACGACCGCAGTCGGCAATCCGGACGGCGGCGGTTTCTGGCCGATCGGTGAGTCCCTGGACTCGATCGCCGCGACTACGGTCGGTATGAACGTCGCCTTCCTGGTCGGCCACAACACGATCCGCGGCGAGGTGATGGGAAGTGACAATCGGGCGCCGACGCCCGCGGAGCTCGATCAGATGCGGACGATGGTGGGGCAGGCGATGGACGAGGGTGCGTTCGGTCTCTCGACGGGCCTGCGCTACACGCCGGGCTTCTTCTCCGATACCGATGAAGTGGTCGCCCTCGCGGAGGTCGCTGCGGCGGCCGGGGGGATCTATACCTCTCACCTCCGCGATGAAGGGCTCGACCTCCTCTCCGGCGTGGGCGAGGCCCTCGAGATCGGTCGCCGGGCAGGGATACCGGTGGTGCTGACCCACCACAAGGTCGTCGGGGCGCCGATGTGGGGAACGAGCGAATTGACCCTTGCGATGATCGACTCGGCGCGTGCCGCGGGTACCGACGTGATGGCCGACCAGTACCCGTACCCTGCCACGCTCACCGGCATCACGATCCTCGTTCCGCCCTGGGCGCTCGCCGGCGGGACGCCCACCTTCCTCGAGCGTCTTGAGGATCCCGTGCTCCGGGACAGCATCGTCGACGGGATCGTCTGGAACATCGTCAACGACCGGGGCGGGAATGACCTGCGCCGTGTCCAGCTCTCCGGTGTGAACTGGGACACGTCACTCGAGGGCGGCACACTTCACGACTGGGCGGTGCGGGAAGGCTTGCCCTCTACTCCCGAGACCGGTGCGGAACTGGTGATCGAAGCCGTTCGCCAGGGCGGGGCACGCGCTATCTACCATGTACTCGACGAGGGTGACATTGAACGGATCATGAGTCACCCCTACACGGCGATCGCGTCGGATGGACGGTTGGTTCGGCCAGGCGATGGGCATCCGCACCCGCGAGCGTACGGTACCTTCCCCCGCGTGCTCGGCCACTATACGCGAGAGCAGGGCGTGCTCACCCTCGAGGACGCGGTTCGCAAGATGACCTCCCTTCCAGCAGACCGCTTGGGCCTGCTCGACCGGGGTCGCATCGAAGAAGGCGCCTGGGCCGACCTCGTCGTCTTCGACCCCGCGACCGTCACCGATCGAGCCACCTTCGAAGAGCCGCACCAGTACCCCGACGGCATCCCCTTCGTGGTCGTCAACGGCGTCGTGACTGTTGATGAGGGGGAGTTCGTCGATCAGCGCGCGGGTGTGGTTCTGCGCAAGGCCGCCTCGCCCGAATAAAACCAGCATCATTCCTCACGCGGAGACGCGGAGGACGCGGAGCCGCCAGAGGCCAGATGCTGACCGACGAATATGACCAGTCTTGTCCTTCTGATTGATTCTCCCTCGCCCTTACCTGGTTGCTATGTCGTTCTTCCCCTTCGTTTCTTCGCACCATTCGCGTCTCCGCGTGAGCGCCCTCGCCGCTCTCTCCGTGTCCTCCGCGTCTCCGCGTGAGCCCCGTGTAGTCCGGGAAGAGTGGGGGTCGATCTGGCGTAGACTCACGATCCTCATCGTTGCGGTCCTGACGGCCGGATGCGGCGATGGAGCGGACTACGATGTGATCATCCGCAACGGTACGATTGTCGACGGGACCGGCGCCGACCCCTTCGTGGCCGACTTGGGGATCCGGGACGAGCGGATTATTGCCGTCGGAGCGCTCGACACGGCAACGGCGGAGCGAGTTCTCGATGCGTCCGGGCTCCACGTAGCCTCGGGATTCATCGACGTGCACTCCCATTCGGGCGGTGGGCTGGAGACGCCGGAGCTGAGCACCGCGCACGCCCTCCTGGCCCAGGGCATCACCACGGTGGCGATCAATCCGGACGGTGGTGGAGCGATCGACCTCGCCGCACAGCGCACTCGCCTGCTCGATCATGGGCTGGGTGTGAACGTAGCGCAGTTGGTTCCTCACGGCGCGATCCGCACAGAAGTGCTCGGCAACTCGGCCCGCGATCCCGAGCCGGATGAGCTCGAGCGGATGAAGGCCCTTGTCCTCGCAGGCATGGAGGAGGGTGCGTTCGGCCTCTCCAGCGGCCTCTTCTATACGCCCGGAAGCTGGTCGAAGACGGAAGAGGTGATCGCGATGGCCCGGGTGACGGCGCCGTACGGTGGCGTCTACACCAGCCACATCCGCGACGAGGCCGATTACACGATCGGTGTCGTGGCGGCGGTCGACGAAGTCATCCGGATCGCACGAGAGGGCGGCGTCACGGGCATCGTCAGCCACGTGAAGGCGTTGGGCCCGAACGTCTGGGGGACCTCCGAGCAGATCGTGGCGAACATCGAGGCGGCCCGCGCGGAGGGGGTCAACGTCTGGGCTGACCAATACCCGTACGACGCGTCGGCTACAGGCTTTGTGTCGGCGCTGGTCCCCGCCTGGGCGCGCGAGGGTGACGGGGTCGAAGGACGCCTCGACGACCCCGCGACCGCAATGCGGATCCGCGCGGAGGTCACGGAGAACCTGGCGAGGCGTGGCGGGGGTGAACGCATCATGTTCCGAGGTCGCGGCCCCTTCGCCGGCCGGACTCTCGCCGATGTCGCCGCTGAGCGGGAGCAGGATGAGCTCGCCGCGGCGATCGACCTGATCCGCAGCCGTGACGTGGACGGCATCGTTTCCTTCAACATGCATGAAGACGACATCGCGCACTTCATGCGGCAGCCGTGGACGATGACGTCCAGCGACGGCGATCTCACTCCCTTCGGGGAGGGCGTCCCGCACCCTCGGAACTATGGCGCCTTCCCGCGGAAGATCCGTGAGTACGTCGTCGAGCAGGAGATCGTCGACCTCCCGACCGCGATCCGCAGCATGACCGGCCTGTCTGCGGAAGTCTTCGGCATCACGGACCGGGGCGTCGTTCGCGAAGGCGCCTTTGCGGATATCGTCGTCTTCGATCTCGATCGATTCAACGATCCCGCCACTTTCGATGACCCGCACCGCCTCGCCGAGGGCGTGGTCCACATCCTGGTGAACGGTTCGCTGGCCATCGTCGACGAGGCATTCACCGACGAAGTCGCCGGACAGGTGCTCCGCCGCGTTGGTCCCGACGGGAATTGACGCCGGGCGGGCATTGACTGCTTGCTCTGACGCGCGGCGATCTTCGAGTTCGAGAGCGAGCTCCTTTGGCAGACCCCACGAGCGGGGTCCCGGGTGGGCGTGGGGGCGGGATCGCACCCGTCCTTGCTCCGAACGCCGCCCTACGCCAACGCGTCACCGCCCTCGCTCATCGGCCTCTCCGCTCGAGGAGCGACGCTCGCCGTCGAGGCAGAGAAACAAGGTAAGTCCCTCATCGATTGCAGCCATTTCGCCATTGCCGATCCGACCATAGCTGCGGCGGATTCGACGCTTATCGACGGACCGAACATGGTCGATCAGAGCATACGAGCGGCTGGTGAGACCGCTAGACCCGGCTTCCAGTGGCGGATAGAGAGCACCAACGGCCGCGGTCCGCGTGACCGGAACAACCCCGATCAATGGGAAACGCTGATCCGCTGCGACTTCCGGATCACTTACTACGATGCACGGTCGGAGACCTCGCTGCTCGTGACCCATCGTTGGGTCGAGATCGAGCAGAAGCACGGTTCCGCGTGTCGGCGTCACTCGTCGTCCTCGATCCAACCTTCGCCCGGGACCCAGCGCACAGGCGAACCCGCCGTCAGGTCCACGAGATCCGACGCCAACTCGTCCGGCAGGCTCCCAGCCCACTCGTCGAAGCCGATCTCGGCGAACTGATCGCTCTCCGGGTGTGGGTTCTCGAGCGACCTCCGTAGCTTCTCACGACGGCGCTCCTTGAGCTCGCGCTGCACGGCCTCGAGAACGAACCGGCTCCTGTTCTTCTCCCACCGATCGATTTCTTCCACCACATCGCCAGGCAATGTCACCGTGATACGGGCGGTCGTGGCCATGTCTGTGCCTCCAATTGTCTCATACTTATAGTATGATCATACTTCGACAATGGGTCAAGTGTGAGAGGCGCCGATGTGTAGCATTGAAATAGAAATGTCCTCCTTCGGGATGAGTTCGGGATATTGGGGTCCGGACTCGAACGCGGAGAGAGGACGTGTTGACCTTGAGCTTACGAGAGAGGGATCGGATCTCGGTGTTGCGACAAGTGGCGGAGGGAGTGTTGGGGCCGAAGGAGGGGGCCGAACGGCTGGGGCTGAGCTCTCGGCAGTTCCGGCGGATCCGGCGCCGATGGGAACAAGAGGGGGATCGTGCAGTGGTGCACCGGGGCCGGGGACGCGGGTCGAATCGACGCTTGCCCGACGGGCTTCGGTGCAGAGCGCTTCAGATGGCGGCAGATCCACTCTACCAAGACTTTGGACCCACCCTGCTCTCGGAGCATGTGGCGGCCGACCCGCAGGGAGGTCCGGTGCATCCGAGCACGCTGCGGCTCTGGATGATCGAGGCGGATCTCTGGAAAGCCAAGCCTCGTCGCCGCCGGCATCGGCGACGGCGGCCCCGGCGCCCGGCGCGCGGAGAGATGGTCCTCATGGACAGCTCGGAGCACGACTGGCTGGAGGGGCGCAGCGAGGAGGAGGAGATGAGCCTGGTCGCGATGATCGACGATGCGACCAGTGAGGTCTTTGCCGCCTTCTACCCGCGCGATACCGGCCTGGCCAATCGCCAGGTGATTGCCGCCTACCTGCGCGAGCACGGGCGCATGGGCGCGCTGTACGTCGATCGTGCCAGTCACTTCGGCAACTGGCGCAGCCCCCACGGCTCTCGCAAGGCGGGGGAGGAGGCCGATCCGGTGATGGTCCATTCGATCATCCGGCGCGGCCTCGAAGCCCTCGAGGTCGAGCTCATCCTCGCTCTCTCGCCCCAGGCCAAGGGGCGCGTGGAGCGGCTCTTTGGGACCCTGCAGGACCGGCTGATCAAAGAGATGCGCGTGGCGGGTATCGCCTCCCGGGAGGACGCCAACCGCTTCCTCCAAGAGGTCTTCCTCCCCTTCTGGAAGGAGCACTTCACGCTCTCGCCCCAGAACCCCACCGACGCGCACCGTCCCCTTCCCGGCGACGTGGACTTGAACGTGCTCTTCGCCGAGACCGACACTCGTCTCCTGCGCGAAGACTTCACCTTCCGTTACCGGAACGAGGTCTGGCAGATCGAGGCGGCCGAGGCCCAGGACCTGCGCCCCAAACAGAAAGTCACGATCGAGCGCCGGCTCGACGGCTCCGTCCACTATCGCTGCGCGGGGCGCTACCTTCATCCCTGCCGCTTCGTCGCACCGTCCCCCGAACCCGTAGCGGCCGCCGAGACGGCACAAGGCAAGACCCCGGTGACGCGCCCTCGCCCCGCCGCAGATCATCCCTGGCGACGCCCGGTTCTCCCCATCCCGACCAACGCGTCTCCACCGTGAATCCGCCGCGGGGGCTTCGTCGTTGCGCAAACCGTCGGCCGCGGCCGAGTTTTCCACACGCTGCTGCTGCGAGCGATCCCAAGGGGCTCTCCGCAGCAGCGCGTGGAAAACTCGCCACCCTTCATCCACCCCGTTCCGCTGCGGACATTCCTACTTCACTCAACCGGCGGACTTTTCTTTTTCACTGTGACAGTGAGAGGCGCCGATGTCTTGCGGACCGATGAGGAAAAGCCGGACAGGTGCTCCGCCGCCTCGGTCCCGACGGGAATTGACGCCGGGCGGGCATTGACTGATTGCTCTGACGCGCGGCGATCTTCGAGTTCGAGAGCACGCTCCTTCGGCAGACCCCACGAGCGGGGTCCCGGGTGGGCGTGGGCGCGGGATCGCACCACCCCGCGGGTCAACGATGACTCGTGTCGATCGATTGGCTACATTGTCCGCGAACGAGGCTTCCGGATCGCAAGCGGGAAATTCTCGTCCGTCCACTTCTCGAGTAACGTCTGTGTGTTTGGGAGCCCGTGTGCCTGATCGGGATGCTGAGCCGTCCACATCAGAACGCGATTGGACGGCTTGCCCGTGCACGGCGGAGCGCCCGGAAATGACCCGTACATCTGCATTTGCGAGGGGTGAGAAGAGCGTCTCCAAAGCTGCGATCCTCTTCGATTCGTGGCGCACTCAAGCCGTAGCGGCGAGGATCGAGGGCGAGATGCTCTCGATCGATCACGAGCGGGTCCTCTCCTTGCTACGGAGAGGCGCGAGGAACCGACCAACCTGACCGAAACGGATGATGAAACGACGCCGGAGATCAGGTCCTACCGAGCGGCCTCTCGCCGTTGGGGCTTACGGGGTAACGGCCGTTCTGCTAGGGCTCACGCTGACTGGGTGCGCCGCGGCGGTTGGGGCCGCCGCCGCGGCCGGACAGATCGGGCAGGGGATCACCGGTGTTCGCCAGCTGTTCTTCAGCACGCAGGAGCTGACCGACGACGTGGCGATTCCGCTCGTCCCCGAGGCAAGCATGGCCGGCACGTACCGTGGATTCCAGGCGCTCGGCGAGGATACGGTGACGTACTACGTGCGGACCGCCCGTCAGCCGATCGCGCCGATTGTCGACGCCGGCGGAACCGTCACCGGATACGCCCTCCACGGGGTCGCGGCCGTGACGCTGGAGGCGCTCGAGGCGAGGGTTTCCGAGCTGTCTGACCTCGCCGGCGATGGACCAGCGGGTCGGGCGATCTTCTTCGTCGAGGGGACTCAGCCGCCGAACCTGACGGGTCGGACGCTCTATCCTGCCGCTTATCTCGGCCGAGTCGCACCCGGCGAATCGGAAGTCGCCGACCGACAGAGGGAGGAGCTCGATGAGCTCGAACTGGAGATGGATGTGCCAGACTTCATCGAGCTGGAAGGGCAGGGCATCCCGCAGGAGCTGTTCGGTTCCGTCGCGGAGGGGATCCTGACCCTGCGAGCGGATGGTTCGGCGATTTACGACCAGGAGGCCGAGCTGGAGGACGGGCGGACTCTGGTCCTCAATTTCGAGCGGATCTCGCAGACCACCCTGCCGTAGTACGTCTGGTCAGAGTTACGGCGACGTATGCCGAGTCCCCAAGAGTGGTCATCCCCGCGGAAGCGGGATCCAGTGGCTCGGTCGGCTACGGTGCTCTGGATTCCCGCCTTCGCGGAATGACGAATGGGGATGGCCAGGAATACGTCGTCTTATTTCCGGCACGGAGTCCCGGCCGGCCGGCCTTCGACGAGGACGACCGAGAGCGAGCCCGGTGCCGACGACAGGAACCCGCCGCTTAGCGCCAGCAGCGTGCTCGTCCATCCCACTGCCCGGGCGAAGGCCGCCGGCGCGCCCGAGCGCCGGCGCCACTGCCTGTGCGTCCGAGTCAGGCCGACGTAGAGGGTGGGACATTCTGGTTGAGCCGGAAGAGGTTGGTCGGATCGTACTGTGCCTTCACTCGGCTCAGGCGCTCCCAGGTCGGCGGTGGGTAGGCCTCGCGCACCCGTGCCTGTCCTTCGTCACCGAGAAAACCAACGTAGGCTCCGGGCGCTCCGCTGTGCAGCACCTCGCCCAGCGAATTGGCCCATGCCTGGTGCTCGGCCAAGTCGGCGGCCTCGGCACACGCCGCCCCGGCAACCGCCACCATTGCCCGGTCGCGGTGCGCGAAGGCCGTGGCCTCCGCGGGCACCCGGCCGACCGCGCCCCCGAGGACGCGGAACTGTGCGACCGAGAACGGCGCGCGCGAGCGCCGGAGGTGATTGAGCAGTTCCTCGGCGGCCGCGAGATCGACCCCATCGGTGAAGCTCCCGCACAGCGCCATCCGCGGCGGGATCGGCGGC
>WHSP01000015.1:0-10005 GCA_009380025.1 Gemmatimonas sp.
CGACGTATTCCTGGTCATCCCCATTCGTCATTCCCGCGAAGGCGGGAATCCAGAGTACCGCGGCCGACTGAGCGACTGGATCCCGCCTTCGCGGGGATGACGACTCTTGGGGACCGGGAATACGTCGCCGTACCTGTGACAAGAAGTACTAAGCATCCTCCGGCACCCAATCGCGGAAGCAGTCGTGGCCAAACTCGCGGGCAGCGCGTGCCTGGTCGGGAAAGCCGAAGTAGTCGAACCATCCGAGCTGCTTCGCCTTCCACCTACAATTCCACTCGAAGCGGATTCGCAGTGGCTGACGGCCGATCTGGACCAACATCTCACCACGGAAAGAGCTCGCATCCCGAATATCCCGAAATCTCGGCACTCTCCATCGGGAGCTTCGGATGCTCCTCGACGAGCTTGGTCAGGGCCCGCTCGACCTTTATGTGCGGAACGTTCGGGGGGAGGACGAGCCGCTCCGTCGACTGTCCGGCCGACGTGAAATGGTGTACGGCCTTGCGAAAGGCGGGCGCGGCGGCCGACCCGTCCAGGAGTTCGAGGAGCTTCATCGGACCGACCTTTCAGAGGATTTATCTCGTTGCAAAATAAAACCTTTAGGCAGTCTCGTAAAGCGTTCGAACACCACCTGTGTGAAGGCCCGTGAGTTCCGCGGCGCCGGTCGATCTGAACCCTCCCGGTGACGTTCGTTGGATCTCGGAACGACTCGAGTCCGCGGGATTTGCGGCCTGGGCAGTAGGGGGTGCCGTACGCGACGCCCTGGCGGGTGGCAAACCCGTCGACTGGGATATGGCGACCCCCGCTCGCCCAGCCGAAGTGCGGCGAATCTTCCCCCGGACTGTGCCGATCGGGATCGAGTACGGGACGATGGGCGTGCTTGCCCGGAGCGGGAAGATGTACGAAGTGACCACGTTCCGGCGCGATGTCGAAGCATTTGGTCGGAAGGCGCGGGTCGTGTTCGCGGCAACGCTCGAAGAAGATCTGCAGCGACGGGATTTCACGATCAATGCGGTCGCTTGGCGTCCGCGGACGGGGGAGCTGAGCGATCCGCACGGAGGCGTGGAGGATCTCCAGCGCGGCGTGCTACGAACGGTGGGAGAGCCGGAGGAGCGATTCACGGAAGACCGTCTCCGCGTGCTGCGGGCGCTGCGTTTCGCGGGAAGGTTCGGGCTGCGCATCGAGGACGAGACGTGGGCGGCGATCGAGCGCTCGGCGGGCAAGCTGGATCATCTGTCGGCGGAGCGGATCCGGGAGGAGCTCTGGAAGGTGCTCACGGGGAGGGAGCCGCCCTCACGCAGCCTCGCGCTGTATGCAGAAACGGGAGTGCTGGCCGCGCTGTATCCGGAGCTCGAGAGGTGCCAGCGCGCGATCCTCCCGGACGAGGGCAGCGTGTGGAGCCAGACGTTGCGCGCCGTCGACGTGATTTCCCCTACGCATCCGCTCGTTCGCCTGGCAGCACTGCTCCACGCCGTCGGACTGGAAGGGGATCAGGGCTCGTCGATCGTTCCAGGGAAGGCAGCCGGCATCGCACTGCACACCCTGCGGCGATTACGGTTCTCGAACGCGGATACCGACCGAGTCGTACATCTGATCGCCCAGCAGGCACCTCTTCCCCCGGCGAATGCGCCGGCAGCGGACCTTCGAGGCTGGCTTCGCCGCGTCGGGAAAGATTACGTGAACGATCTGTTTCGTCTCCTCTTCGCCATTTGCCCTGCTGGCGGAATTCGTGGGATGGAGCGGACCGAGCTGCTCGCGATCTACCGCCGTGCTCGGCGGGAGATAGGCGCCGACGTCCCGCTAACGGTCAACGAGCTTGCGATCGGCGGTCAAGAGCTGCGGCGGCTGGGAATCGCCCCCGGCCCGGTGTACGGCGAGATCCTGAATCGTCTCCTGGACCGAGTGATCGAGGAGCCCGAGCTGAACGAACCCACTCGCCTCTTACGGATCGTTCGGGAAGAAGTCCGGCCAGGGTAGAGTCGCCTTCGCGGTCGGCGTCGGTGTCGCCTGTCTCGATCTAGCCGGCTTCGAGCAGTACGTCTGGTGCTCCTTCGTCGGCCCGGTCGCGAATCGGGGTTGAAAACCTGCGCCGACCCGATCGGCTCGAGCGTCTGGGCGCCCGTACCGACCCTTTCACCGTCAGACGTCCGGCAGGTTCGGGTTGGTGTTGTACTCGGACTCGGGCATGAGGAAGCAGCGGACGGCGCCGTAGCTGAAGTCCTTGTGATTGGCACCGATGCCATCCGGAAACCAGAGATCCTTGCGAAGTTTTGTAGCGAGAAAGCGGCCCTCGAAGAAGAATTCGCGGCGGCGCTCCTCGATGACGTCATCTCGGAGTACGTCCCAACCGCCGACCTCGCCCTGGAGCCACCTCGCGGGCTGACGTGGCGGGTCGCGTCAGGCCGGATGGTCGGACGAATAAGGGATAACGGATAGGAAATTCAAACGTCCTTTCGGCCGGGATTCGGCTCTGGGCAAACGGTAGGGAAGGCGGAGAAGGGAGTCAAGGAAGTCGGAGGGAGTGAAGGGTTGGGAACCCGGTTGCCGATCGGGTCACGCGAGCTCGGAGGGGTGTCCGGCGGGGGAGGGAATATTGAGGTTATCGAAGTGAGGAGAGGGGAAGACATCGTGTCGCCATCTGTTACGTAGGGCCGCTTCGGGAAGTGCCTCCGATGGGGGGCAGGACCCGTGGCTAAAATGCAGAGGGCCGTGGCTCGTTCGGAGCCACGGCCCTCTTCAACGGAAGCAGGCTGCCGGGGCCTACTTGACGAAGAGCATGTCTCGATAGGTCGGGAGCGGCCACAAGTCATCCGGAACCACCTTCTCGAGCCGATCAGCGAGCGAACGGACCTCGGTCATCGCCGGAACGATCTTCTCCAGCATGTGGTGCGCCTTATCCTCGACCTCCTCACCACCGAGTTCTTCGTTCTGCGCGACGAGCTCGTCTAGCTTCACGACGAGCCGGTTGACGAGCCCAGTGACATTGTCGAGAATCGCACGAATCCCTGAGACATCGACGTCGGCGGTCTTGGCACGATCGGCCACGGCAAGGAGATCGTTCAGGTAACGAACCGCGGCCGGCAGCACCATCGTCCTGACGAGCTCGGCCGTCGTCTCTCCCTCGATGTTGATCGTCTTGAAGTACTGCTCCGTCGAGATCTCCAGGCGCGAAGCGAGCTCCTCCGGCGATAGAACGCCGTACTTGCTGAAGATCTCGGCGTTCTTTGCGTCCTTGAGCTTGTCGAGAGCCACGAGCGTGTTCGGGAGGTTGAGCAACCCGCGCTTCTCCGCCTCCGCATGCCACTCGGGAGCGTAGTTGTTGCCATTGAAGATGATCCGCTTGCTGGCGGTGGCCTCCTTGGCAAGAAGATCCCGAAGTGCCAGCTCGAACTGCTGTCCCGCGTCCACCTTGGCCTCCAGCTCGGTGACCATCACATCGATCGACTCTGCCACGATCGTGTTCAGAACGGTCGCGGGGAATGAGATCGACTGCGAGGAACCGACCCCCCGGAACTCGAACTTGTTGCCGGTGAATGCGAACGGAGAGGTTCGGTTACGATCTCCGGAGTGGAGCGGCAACTGCGGTAGCACGGGCGAGCCGAGACCGAGGAGGCCGCCGTCCTTCGGCGTGGCCCTCCCACCCTTCTCGAGCTGCTCGAAGATCTCAGTGAGCTCCTGACCCAGGAAGACCGAGATGATCGCCGGAGGCGCCTCGTTCGCACCGAGCCGGTGATCGTTGCCGGCATGGGCAATGGCCGCCCGAAGCAGGTCCTGGTGCTTCTCGACCGCCCGAAGCACAGCGGTGCAGAAGAAGAGGAACTGCATGTTGTCATGCGGCGTGGCGCCCGGCTCGAGCAGGTTGGCCGACTCAGTACCAAAGGACCAGTTCAAGTGCTTGCCGCTGCCGTTGATCCCCGCGAACGGCTTCTCGTGAAGCAGGCAAACGAGACCATACTTCCTGGCCGTATTGCGCAGCTCGAGCATCATGAGCTGTTGATGGTCCGCCGCCAGGTTCGCGTTCTCGAACACCGGCGCCATCTCGTACTGCCCCGGAGCCACTTCGTTGTGGCGCGTCTTGACCGGCACACCCAGCCGGTAGAGCTCTCGTTCCACCTCGATCATGCAGGCGAGCACGCGCTCCGCGATCGATCCGAAGTAGTGGTCTTCGAGCTCCTGCCCCTTGGGCGGCTTGCCTCCGATCAGCGTGCGGCCTGTCGCGATGAGATCGGGACGCCGGAAGTAGAACTCCTGATCGATCAGGAAGAACTCCTGCTCGGGGCCGAGCGTCGCCAGCACACGCTTCGCCGGCGTCTTGAACAGCTTCAGCGCACGGCGCGCCTGCACGTCGAGCGCTTGCATCGAACGCAAGAGCGGGGTCTTCTGGTCCAGCGCGTGGCCGGCCCATGAAGCATACGCCGTCGGAATCGCCAGATACGAAGAACCCTCGCCCTCTACGATGAAGGCGGGCGACGTCGGATCCCAGGCCGTATACCCACGAGCCTCGAACGTCGTGCGCAGACCACCCGACGGGAATGACGAGGCGTCCGGCTCTCCCTGCACGAGCTCCTTCCCGGAGAACTCGATCACCGCACCACCCCCCTGATTCGGCGTGATGAACGAGTCGTGCTTCTCCGCCGTCACACCTGTCAGTGGCTGGAACCAGTGCGTGAAGTGCGTCGCTCCCTTCTCCAGCGCCCATTCCTTCATCGCCAGCGCCACAGCATCCGTCACCGTCGGATCCAACTCCATACCCTGTTCGATCGTCGCCACCAGCGCCTTGAACACCGGCTTGGGCAGACGCGCCCGCATTTCAGCAAGACCAAACGTATTCTCTCCGAAGATCTTTTCGACATCCATGGTCGGACGACCGGTTACCCCGTCACCATTCGGTTTGGAGGCTACCGGTGTCCATCCCTTCGCGGCGGCGAGTGTATCGAACCGTGGCGACGCTTTGGGCATTTCTTTTCCTCAGGTCAGGGGTGGTGGCGAAACGGTACGTGTAGCCATGCAGCAGGGGTGCCCTCGGTCGGTTCGTCGCGTCCCTCTCGGTCGAGCAGAACGCGAGAAATGTCCTCCAGCGGTGCTCCAATCAGCTCCTTCGACGTCGAGAGGACGACGCTCGTTGTCGTGCTCTGCACCCCTGGCCACGACTGAATGTCCGACAGCAATCGCTCCAGCGCCTCCGTCGTGTCCGTTCGAATCTTCAGCAGGTGCGAACCCTGGCCTGTCACCGAATGACACTCCAGGATCTCCGCCCGATCCGTTACTCGTTGGCTGAACCCAGGATAGTACTTCGATCCGCTAATCACCACCGAAATAAACGCCGTGACGTCCAGACCGATCGAGCGCGGGTTGACGACCGCCGTGTACTGCTCGATCACCTCTCTGTCCTCCAACTTCCGGATCCGCTCCGCAACTGCCGGAGCCGATAACCCTACCGCATGCGCGAGCTCGTTCTGTGATATCCTTCCGGAACTTTGAAGCAGCGACACCAGACGGACATCGATCGCATCCATACTTCCCCGGGAGGCCGCTTAATAAAATAAGGTAAACCACCTAAGAAAACTTGAAAAGAAAGGTATGCCCTCCGCAACGAGGGCGCAAGGGGGTGGAAAACCCAGCGATTATGCGAACTTCCGGAGCATGTCGAAAGGGCGCTGCCCCGGGGATGGGAGGATCACACCGGGGTTGAGGAGGTTGACCGGATCGAAGGCGGATTTGAGCGCTTGGAAGCAGGCGACGATGTCGGGATGCCAGACGCGAGAGAGTGCGGGGGCCCTGAGCCGGCCATCGCCGTGTTCGCCGGAGAGAGTCCCGCCGAGCGAGACGACGAGTTCTGTGACCTCGAGGAGTACGGCATCCAGGGTGTCTCGCCAGTTGGCAGACTGGACGTCGACGAGGGGGTTGACGTGAATGTTTCCGTCGCCGGCGTGTCCGAAAACGACGGCGGGCAGGTCGAATCGGTGGAGGATCTGGCGCAGGCCGCGGAGGTAGTCGGGAAGGTTGCTGACGGGGACCACCGAGTCCTCGATGAATTGCATGGATACCCGGTTCCCGGCATGGCGTGAGATGAGCGGGCTGGCGGCGTGTCGGAGGCGCCAGAGATCGGCGACCGCGTCGGGTCGTAGAGCGGAGTAAGCCCGGACGGCGAAGGGGTCGACGGCGGTACGGATCTGGTCGAGCGCCTCGGGGAGTTGGTCAGGGGAGGGGGCGTCGAACTCGACGAGGAGGACGGCTTCGAGAGCCGGATCGAGGCGGGGAAGTGAGGTGGCGTCGGCGCTGCGAACGACGTCGAGGAAGGTACGATCAAGGATCTCGCAGGTGAGCGGTTGGAGCGGGAGGAGGGTGAGGACGGCGTCGGTCGTGGCTCGGAGATCGTCGAACTCGAGAAGGACGAGGCCGGTGGCGGGAGGAAAGGGGGCGAGGTCGAGGCTGGCTGATGTGACGATGGCGAGCGTGCCCTCACTGCCGACGATGAGGTCGATCGGGTCGCCGCTGGTCAGATAGTCGAGCAGGGCGTACCCCGAGGAATTCTTGCGTAGGCGGGGCCAGTTTTCGCGCAGGACGTTTGCACGGACGTCCAGGGTGCGATGGAACCGGGCGAGGATGGGCCGAAGGGATTCTGGCGGCGGGGCGCCGCGGCGCAGGTGAGCCGTCGTGCCGTCGGCGAGAACGAGATCGATCTCGCGGACCCATCTTCGAGTGGCGCCGTAGCGGACCGAATGAGCACCAGCCGCGTTGTTGGCTATCATCCCCCCAAAGGTGCACCGTTCCCAGCTCGACGGGTCGACGGGGAAGTGCAGCCGATGACGGGCTGCGGCGCGGTTGAGCTCGGCGGGGGTGACTCCGCATTCGACGAGAGCCGAAGACGAGGTTGGATCCACGACCGGCGGCGCCCGGAAGTGCCGAACCAGGTCGACGACGACACCGGGTCCGACGTTCCCCCCGGGCATGCCGGTCGCGGCGCCGCGTGGCACGATCGGCGTGGCCGTTGCGGATGACCACTCCAACAGAGCTGCGACGGCTGCCGTACTTCGTGGAGCCGCGACCGCACAGGGCAGCGCGGCGAGGATCCCGCTCGCACCCGCATACGCAGCACGGACCGGGAGGGCCGTCTCGAAATCGCCGTTGAAGCCGTAGTCGTAGGGGGTAGGTTCGGCCATCGTCGGCGCACTAGATCGATTTCAGATCGGCTCAGCTTTCCCGGGTCGCACACGGGAGGCACAAGCCCACGACCTCCAGCCGGTACCCCTCGACTCTGAATCCATCGGCGGGGTGAATTTCCGGCAGCCGCCCGGTGACGGCCGCGTTTTTGACGTCCCGAACCGACCCGCAAGCGAGGCAACGGGCGTGATAATGCTCGTCCGTACGGGCATCGTAGCGGGCGGAGTCGTCCCCGTAGGTGAGCTTGGTCGCCAGGCCGCAACTGACGAGCGTCTCGAGCGCCTTGTAGACCGTTGCGAGCGAAATGTCGGAGATCTCGGTGCGAACCGAAGTGAAGACCTCGTCGGCGGTGGGGTGATCGACTCGGGCACAAAGCGACCGGTAGACGGCCGCACGCTGTTCTGTGAAGCGCTGACCGTTCGACTCCAGGACGGTACGAAGCGTCGCTTCTGCCGGTTCGAACCGTGAATTAGTAAGGGCTTCCATGCCGGCATCCCTTCGACGGGGGCGGAGCCGAGTTCCATCCGGAGCGGGGATGAACCCAGGACTCTGCAACTCTCGCGTGCGACTGTGGTTATCGGTACCATTCTACCGGCACGTACGGCGTCTGTCAACCGGAGATCCACGGGAAGGATGACGGCTTGCGCCGAGAATTCGGCCGATTGGGGGCGGCGCGGATCATGCGCATCATCGACCTGGGCGCATCGAAAAGGAGGAAGCGTGAGGGGACGATCGTTAGCGCTGATCCTCGCGGTCGGCACCACCGCCGGATGCAATGCCGATCGGGACGTTCGCGTCCTCGAGCTTCCCCCGCTGGAGCGCCCGAGCCCGGAGGCGCGGCTCGGTTTGCCCGAGGTGGCCGGGAGCTGGCGGTTCGCAGGTTGGGAGATTCTCCGCGGCGATTCGACCCTGCTGGAGCGAACATTCCCGAGCTTTGGCGCGCTGGTTCTGAGCACCCAGCGGCTGGACTCGATCGCCGGTACCTTCCAGCTGGCCAGCGGCGTAGCGCCGGTGGTGGGGGAAATCCGGAAGAACGGCGAGGTGGCGCTGGTCACCTTCAATGGCCGCAACCCCGATCGATTCCTGGCCGGACGATTTGCACGCGACACGCTCTGGCTGGAACTGACCTCGGTGATGCCGCCCGACGAATGGCCGCGGGATGCTCGCGCCGCATTCGTCCGAACGCCCGTGGGAACTCCGATCGCGTGGTTCCGCGGGGGGAGACCGGTCGACCAGCGCCCCGGCTTTCCTGGGGACAGCCTCCGGATAAGGCCGGACTCGCTCCCGATCGGAGCGATCCCCCCACCCGCTCAGCCAGGGACCGTACGACCGAATCCCGCCGTCGAGGCGCCAGCTCGGCCACCTTCGCAACAGCCGACGCCGAGGCCGCGGCCACAGGCACCAGCACGACCCCCGGTGACGCCACCGCCTCCGCCTTCGCCACCACCCGAACCGGACCCGCAACCCGAGCCCGAGCCGGAACCGGAGCCGGAGCCGCAGAGGGGTCCGCGGCTGCTAGGCGAACCCATTACACGGCCGTAGGAGTCCATCGCGGGGCCCGGGATTCCGGCACGTTTCGGGGGAAGACGTCGCTGGGTATGCCCGTTGCCCCGTCACGGCAAGGTCATGCTACCGGCAAACGCAGGAGGGAGCGGCGTGAGTGATCGACAGGAGAGGGACCCTCCATTTCAGGGGGGATCTCAGCCCGTGCCGGAGCGGCCGGCCGAGATTCCGAAGAAGGGGAGCGCAGTCGTGCAGGCGGTCGTGATCGTGATTGCTGTGCTGGTTGCGCTGGCCGCGGTACTCTGGCTGGCCGTTCCTTTCCGCGGCTAGTCGGGATGGACGGGACGGGTCCGCCGGACCGTTTCGGTGTATCGTTCTACCTCGGCAGCGACGGTGTCGGCCTCCCAGCCCAGCACTTCCTCCTTCGCCATGAGCTCGGCGACTTCACGAGCCGTGGAGACCCCACCGTCGGCGACCTCGTAGAAGATCTGAAGGCGACGTCGCAGAACGTCTTCGAGCGTCAGCGCCATGTCGTTCCGAACGGCCTGGACCACTTCCGCGCGGAGGTAGGGCGATCCTGGAACGATGGGTTCCGCGAGGCTTGGATTCGCGGCGACGAGGTCGATGGGACCGACTGCCTCGGATCCGTAACGCCCCATCAGCCGGGAAACCTGGATCGTAGACAGACCGGCCGACCGCGCGCTCGAGGTGGTGCTGGATGCGTGGTCATCGGGAGCACCGGGTAGTGGTAGGAACTCGGTAAAGTGCTCGCCGCTCCTGACTCCATAGTCGGCACGCAGGATGGCGGCGACCACGTCGGCTGTTTCGGCGGCCATGCTGCGGTAGGTGGTCAGCTTCCCGCCCGCGATGTTCAGCAATCCCGAAGGGTCTCGCCAGATCTCATGCTCTCGCGAAGTCGCGCTTTCGCTGAGCTCCCTGGTGGCGTCCGGCGCGACGAGCGGGCGGACTCCCGCCCAGGTACTGAAAACATCCTGGCGTTGGAGGTTGGCGGCCGGGAAGATGCCATTGGCGGAGGCGAGCAGGTACTCGATGTCTTCCTCGTCGGCAACCGCCTCGCCCGGGTCGCCCGAGAACTCCGTGTCGGTCGTTCCGATGTAGGTGGTCTCACCCCAGGGGAGGATGAACATCACTCGTCCGTCTATCCTCGAACGAAAAATGATTGCATTCTGGTTTCCCACCCGTCGCCGTTCGACGAGGACGTGGACCCCCTTGGTGGTGCGGAGCCGGGGAGAGATGTCAGGATCGGCCAGAGCTCGGATCCGATCGCTCCACGGGCCTGTGGCGTTCACAATGACACGAGCCTCGATCCGGGTGCGGCGC
>WHSP01000015.1:10015-52146 GCA_009380025.1 Gemmatimonas sp.
GGCGCGGCGCGAGAGTGTCTTCGAGGGTCGCGGTGCCGGGCGATCCGTCAGCGGGCGAAAGCTCTACGACCCGCGCCCGACTGACGACCCGGGCGCCCGCTTCGTGGGCTGCTTTCGCGACGGCGAGCGTCAGGCGTGCATCGTCGACCTGCGCGTCGTAGTAGAGAGCCCCCCCGTGCAAGCCCTCCGCACGAATCCGCGGTTCCGCCTCGAGAGCGCCGGCTCGTCCTAGCATCCGATGACGCTTCGGCGAATGCAGGAGCGAGAGTGCTTCGTACAACCACATTCCCGCCGTCAACTTGACCAGGCCAGTGGGATCCCCTGAATAGACGGGAAAGAGAAAGGGAAGGGGATGAACGAGATGCGGCGCCAGCTCGAGCAGCCGACGCCGTTCCTTGAGCGCCTCGAACACGAGGCCAAAATCCAGCGTCTCCAGGTAGCGCAATCCACCGTGCACCAACCGGGAGGAGCGGCTGCTCGTCCCGCCTGCGAGGTCGTCGGCGTCGACTACGGCCACTCGCAACCCACGACCTGCGGCGTCCCTGGCAACGCCCGAACCGGTTACTCCGGCGCCAATCACCAATAGGTCATACGTTCCTTCCGCGAGCGCACTCCAGGCCCGCTCTCGCTCCACCGCCGAAAAGCCACCAGCCCCGGCCTTCCCCTTCCTCAAAGCTTCGGCGGTGTCACTCCGACCTGTCCCTGATACTTCCCTTTGCGATCCGCGTAACTCGTCTCGCACGGCTCCAGTGACTCAAAGAAAATCACCTGGGCGATTCCCTCACCCGCGTACACTTTTGCCGGAAGCGGCGTCGTGTTCGAGATCTCCAACGTCACGTATCCCTCCCACTCGGGCTCGAACGGAGTCACGTTCGTGATGATTCCGCACCGCGCGTACGTCGATTTCCCAACGCACAGCGTCATCACGTTCCTCGGGATCCGGAAGTGTTCGACCGACCGCGCCAACGCGAACGAGTTCGGTGGCACAATGCAGACCTTGCCCTCGAAGTGCACGAACGATCGCTCATCGAACTCCTTCGGATCCACGATCGCGTTGTTCACGTTCGTGAAGATCTTGAACTCGTCCGCGACCCTCATGTCGTACCCGTACGACGAAAGCCCCCAGGAAATCATCCCCCGCCTCACCTGGGCATCCTCGTACGGCTCGATCATACCGTGCTCCTGCGCCATCCTCCGAATCCAATGATCGGGTTTGATGCTCATGCTGGAATGAAGCTTGAATCCTGTGATATGCTTTGCCTCACGGAGCCCTGGCGCGGCGCCGAACGGCCCGCCGCGATACCTCGAAAAGCTTGGAGCGATGGGGACTCGGAGGGTGGCCAGGGCCCGCAAGGTAGAGATCCGAACCCGTCGGCGGCAAGCGACCGGGACCCGCAGAAGTCCGCTTGACACTTTGCCAGGCGGTCCGGTAACTTGGGCGGGGACGCAAGTGAATGTTTTCACAAACTCTGCCCGACCGACACGATGCTCCGCAGCTATCTGCCACTTCTGATCCTGCTTGGGATCTCCGCGGCCCAGGCCGTCGGCATGGTGGTGGTGTCGCAGGTATTGAGCCCGACGAAGTGGACGTGGGTGAAGGCTTCACCGTACGAATCGGGGATCGACCCGCTGGGCAGCACGCGGGAGCGTTTCTCAGTGAAGTTCTATGTGGTGGCGATTCTGTTCATCGTCTTCGATGTGGAGACGGTGTTCCTGATCCCGTGGGCGGTGGTGATGCGTGAGGTAGGCGTCGCGGGGTTCGTGGCGGCCGCCATGTTCATCTTCATCTTGACGGTGGGGCTGATCTACGAATGGAGGAAGGGAGCGCTGGAATGGGACTGAACGATCCGAGTCGGGGGGGAGCCCCGGGAACGGAGGCTCGGTCGCTCCCCGGTCATCCTGACGGCTCCGGGCAGGGAGGGGTATTCTCGGGCGCGCCGGGATTCCTGACGACACGTCTGGACGCAGTGGTCAATTGGTCGAGGGAGAACTCGTTGTGGCCGATGCCATTCGGGACCGCGTGCTGTGCGATCGAGATGATGGCGACGGCGGCGTCACGATACGATCTGGCGCGGTTCGGGATGGAGCGGATGAGCTTTTCGCCGAGGCAAGCGGACATGCTGATCTGTGCGGGGCGGGTTCCGTACAAGATGGCGTCGGTGCTGCGCCGGATCTGGGAGCAGATGCCGCAGCCGAAGTGGGCGATCTCGATGGGTGCGTGCGCCTCCTCGGGCGGTGTCTTCGACGCGTACAGCATGGTGCAGGGCATCGACACGATCATTCCGGTCGACGTGTACGTGCCTGGCTGTCCGCCGCGGCCGGAGGGTCTGATCTACGGCATCCTGATGATCCAGGAGAAGATCCGGCGGTCGAAGCCGACGGAGGACTGGATTGCGGAGGAGGATCTCATCGAGGGGTTGCCGACGCTGTCACCCGAAACGGTGGATCTGATCGCGGCACCCTTCGGAAACTCGACGAACCAGAACCGGTCGAGTGGTTTGATCTCGACAGGGGCGGTGGTGCGGCCGAACGACCGTCAGCCGTAGTCATGGGCTCGATAATACGGCGTGACCGGGCTGAAAAGACAGTGCTTCGGCCGTCTTTCCCGCGGAGGCGGGAATCCAGTGCCGGCAGCCATTTGAGCGCCTGGATCCCCGCTCCCCGCGTACTGCCTGCGGGGACAGGCTTCGCGGGGATGACGGAGGGGTGGTTTGGGATGATGCCGGCCGTCACGGCAGAAGCCGGCCGTCGCGGGAGAATAGATCGTTCGTGATGAGCGAAGGAGAATTCCGAAAAGGTCTCGACGCGCTGGACAGCGGGCCAGCGGAGTCACCCAAGGAAGCGCCGAGTCCGCCGCCGCAGCCGGAGGGCCTGCCGCCGCATCCGACCGTTGAGGCGCTGCGCGAACGGTTCGTGGAGGCGATCGGTCGTCATGTGATGGTAGCCGGTGACGAGCACATCGTCTATGTCGATCGCGATCGCAGCCTCGAGATCCTGCAGTGGCTACGCGATGATCCGGCGCAGCGGTATGACTTCCTGCAGGATTTGACGGCGATCGACTACGGGAACGGGGTCTCGCTTCAGGTCGTGTATCAGCTCTGGTCGACGATCCACAAGCGGAACGTGCGGATCAAGGTGGAGCTGCCCCTGGATGCGCTGGAGTTGGAGTCCGTCTACTACGTGTGGCGGGCTTCGGACTGGCTGGAGCGGGAGGTGTACGACATGTTCGGCGTCGTGTTCACCGGCCATCCGGATCTGCGGCGCATCCTGATGCCGTACAACTACGCCGAGGGCTATCCGTTGAGGAAGGACTTCCCGTTGCGGGGTCGGTTCTCTCGGGCCGAGCAGACCCGGCGAGCGCTCTCGATGAAGACAGAAGACCACTACTCGCCGCGAGAGCTGGAGATCGCGGCGAGGCTGGGGCAGCGGCTGCCGGACGTGATGCCGGAGGGCGGCCCGGGGATTCCGAGTCCGGAGTCGAGCCCCGATGGGCGGGAGGATTGAAGATGCAGGGCGTGAAAAAGACGGTCGTCTACAACGTCAGCCGGGGTGCCGAGCTCGGGGCCGACGGCGGTCTCGTGCGCGCTCCTATCGTACCCGTCGAAACGGAAGCGGCGGTCGAGTTCGATGCCGACATCGGCGGCGAGCACATGCTCATCAATATCGGGCCCCAGCATCCCGCCACGCACGGGGTGCTTCGGCTGGTGCTCGAGCTCGACGGCGAGACGGTCATCAAGTGCACGCCTCACATCGGATATCTGCACTCCTCCTTCGAGAAGCTCGGCGAGTACCGGGATTGGAATCAGATCATCCCGCTCACCGATCGCATGGACTATCTCGCGCCGCTGATCTACAACTGCGCGTACGCGATGGCGGTCGAGAAGATGATGGGCGTGGAGGTGACAGAGCGGTGCAAGGTGGTGCGGGTGATCCTGATGGAGATGGACCGCATCTTCTCCCACCTGCTCTGGTTGGGTACGACGGGGATCGACCTCGGCGCGTTTACCATCTTCCTGTACACCTTCCAGGAACGGGAGCGAATCTACAACCTCCACGAGGCCTACACCGGCGCGCGGATCACCACCTCCGCCACCCGAATCGGTGGGATGATGGCCGACCTGCCCCCCGGATGGATCGAGGGCTTGATGGAGTTCGTGCGCACCTTCCCGCGCACTCTGGCCGAGGTCGATACCCTTCTCACCAACAACTCGATCTGGATCGGCCGGACGCAGGACGTCGGACTCATCTCCGCCGAGGATGCGGTGAACTTCGGCCTTTCCGGCGCCAACCTCCGCGCCTCCGGGGTCGATTACGACGTCCGCAAGGACCGCCCCTACTACGACTACCAGACTTACGAGTTCGACGTCCCGATCGGCGAGCAAGGTGACATCTACGATCGCTACCTCTGCCGGATGGAAGAAATGCGTCAGAGCCTGCGGATCATCGAGCAGGCCGTCGACCGTCTGCCGGGCGGGTCGATCAACGTCGACGACCCACGCGTCATCCTGCCCACCAAGACGGCTGCGATGAACGACATGGAGTCGATGATCCATCACTTCAAGGTGGTGATGGAAGGGGTGCGAGCACCGGTCGGCGAGTCCTGGTTCTCGGTGGAAAGCTCGAAGGGAGAACTCGGCATGTACGTGGTGTCGGACGGCGGTTCCAAGCCCGTGAGGTGGCGCGTGCGAGGCCCGTCGTTCATCAATATCGCTGCTCTCCCGTATATGATCGAAGGCGCCCTCTTGTCGGACGTCATCGCGGTGAACGCGAGCCTGGATATCGTCCTGGGCGAGATCGACCGTTAGAAGGCCGAAGGCAGTTGGTCAACAGCCCTGTCGCGGAAAGCCTCTGAGCCGCTTCGACATACATGACGAACGACGACGGCAAGGTCCGGAAAATCCGGCCGAGGAATCCCGGGTTCGCCGGGATCACCGGTGAGTTCGACCTGACGGAGGCGCAGATCCGGGGGACGGACTACGTCGGGGCCAGGCCCCTCGATGGCGGGCATCCCTCAGTCGCCGGCACGATGCCGTATCAGCTGACGACACGCGCACCTGACTTGCCGCTCTTCGAAGGTGAATACCTGCGTCGCCTGGAGAAGGTGCTGAGCAGGTACGAAGATCGGCGGGCCGCCCTGTTGCCGGCCCTGCACATCGTCCACGAGATCCGCGGTTACCTTCCGCCGGAGGCCATGGACGAGGTAGCCGAGCGACTGTTGCTGGCACCCGCGTACGTACGGGGTGTGGCGACCTTCTATACGATGTACAATCTGCAGCCGCTCGGCCGCTTCCTGATCCAGGTCTGTACGAACATCTCGTGCAACCTATGCGGTGCTGACGAGGTGCTGCGGGAGTTCCTGGAGCAGACGGGCACCGAAATCGGCGAGATATCGGAGAACGGTCTCTGGACGGTGCTGGAGGTCGAGTGTCTCGGTGCATGCGGCTTCCCGACGGCGGTACAGATCAACGAGCGCTTCTTCGAGAGCGTGAAGGCGGAGGACGTTCCAGCGATTCTGAAGCGGCTCGAGGCGGAGGTGCCCGCGTAGATCGATCGCAACATGGTTCGGCGTCGGCGGTCCAATACCGGAAGGGTGCTGCGCGGGCGTAGCGATGATACTTCAAGACGGACTATGGCTTATCCATATCGACATCCCAGCGAGGTCCGGTTGCTTTCTGAGCATTTCGGGGATCCCGAAGCTCGGACGCTGGAGGGGTGGGAAGCGCGCGGGGGATACAGTGCGCTCCGCAAGGCGCTTGGGGAGTCCCGCAAGGACATCATCGAGGAAGTAAAGAAGTCGGGGTTGCGTGGGCGAGGGGGTGCAGGCTTTCCGACGGGGGTGAAGTGGTCGTTCATGCCGAAGGATTCCGGGAAGCAGCACTACCTGCTGTGCAACGCGGACGAATCCGAGCCTGGCACCTTCAAGGATCGGGAGCTGATGCGTTGGACGCCGCACCAGCTCATCGAAGGGTGTTTGATCGGAGCGTACGCGATTCAGGCGAGCCACTGCTACATCTACATTCGCGGCGAGTTTTTCGAAGCGACGCAGATTCTGGCGCGGGCGATCGAGGAGGTGTACGAGGCGGGTTACGCGGGCAAGGATGTTCTCGGGAGCGGTCATGACCTCGACATCACGCTGCATCTGGGTGCAGGCGCGTACATCTGCGGAGAAGAAACGGGTCTGATGAGCTCGCTCGAGGGGCAGCGGGGCGAGCCACGGGTCAAACCGCCGTTCCCGGCGGTTTCTGGCGTATTCAAGAAGCCGACGACGATCAACAATGTCGAGACCCTGTGCGCGGTTCCGCACATTGTCAACAACGGCGGCGAGTGGTACCAGCAGTGGGGAACCGAGAAGTCCACCGGAACGAAGCTCTTCTGTGTCTCGGGACACGTTCAGCGCCCGGGGAACTACGAAGTGCCGATGGGCTTCAACTTTCGTGAGTTCATCTACGACGTGTGTGGCGGTCCGCCGGATGGCCGAACCATCAAGGCTGTGATTCCGGGGGGTAGCTCGGTCCCGATCATGTCGGCGGACGAGTTGGACGTCGGGATGGACTACGAAGCGATGATCTCGGCCGGCACGATGCTCGGTTGCGGTTCCGTGATCGTCATGGACGACACCACGGACATCGTCAAACAGGTCCGTCGAATGGTCGACTTCTACGCCCACGAGTCGTGCGGACAGTGTACCCCCTGTCGTGAGGGAACAGCGTGGGCAGCCAAGATTCTTCGGCGGATCGAGGACGGGTGGGGCACGGAGTCGGATCTGGACACGCTGGTCGAGATCTCGGAGAACATGACCGGGAAGACGATCTGCGTGCTTTCGGATTCCGCGGCGGCGCCCATCACCTCGTCGATCGAGAAGTTCCGCGAGGACTACCTCGCGTTGATCGGAGCGGGGACTGTGGAGACGGCGAGGAGTGCATGAGGAGAGGCTATCGTCTATCGGTGAAAGTAAGCCCGAATGCCCCCGTTGCCGATCCGATAGCCGAGAGCTGCTAGCCATACCAATGTCATCTACCGCGGCCAAGGAAACCGTCTCCTGCACCGTCGACGGGATCGCGTTCGAGGTTCCGAAAGGCACCCGGATGATCGACGCTGCCGCGCGGACGGGCGTGGACATCCCGCACTATTGCTATCACCCAGGGCTGAGCGCGCCTGCCCAGTGCCGGATGTGCCTCGTCGAAGTGGAGGGAGCGCCGAAGCTGCAGCCGGCGTGCACGGCGGAGGTGCAGGACGGCAACGTCATCCTGACGGCGAGCGAGAACGCGTTGAAGGCGCGCGAGGGGGTGTTGGAGTTCCTGCTCGTCAACCATCCGCTCGATTGCCCGGTCTGCGATCAGTCCGGGGAGTGCAAGCTGCAGGACTACACCGCGGCCGAGGGGCGGCCGATGGGGCGGCTCGCCGAGCCGAAGCGCATCATTGGCGTCGACGACTTCGGCGGCGACGTGCTCTTCCACGGGGATCGCTGTGTGATGTGCACGCGGTGCGTTCGCTTCATGCGCGAAGTTGCGCAGGACGAGCGGCTGGCCGTCGTTCAGCGGGGTGACAAGGCAGTCATCGACACCTTTTTCGGGGAGGGGCTGGAAGGGAACATCTGGGCCGACAACGTGGTCGACATCTGCCCCGTGGGTGCCCTCGTGTCCAAGGATTTCCTTCACAAAGCGCGGGCGTGGGACCTGGACCGAACACCGTCGATCTGTCCGAACTGCACCCAGGGGTGCAACATCACCCTACAGGTGCGCGACAACCAGGTGATGCGGCTCAAGCCACGGCCCAATGCCGAGGTCAACGGTCATTGGATGTGCGACTTTGGCCGGCTGAACTACCAGTGGGTCAATCGGACGGGTCGGATCGAGGCGCCACTCGTCAGGGAGGATGGGAAGCTGGTGCCGATGTCGTGGTCGGATACGCTGCTGCGTCTGGCGAACGCGGCGCGCGGTCAGAGCACGGGCGTGCGGTCGGTCGTGTCCCCGTACGCTGCGAACGAGGATCTCGGTGCGGTTCGCCGGCTTGCCGACGCCCTCGGCGGTGGAAGCGGAGTGTTCCGGGTGGAGAGTGGGGAAGAGGTCGTGTTACCGGGCTTCCCACAGCTCGCACTCCGAAGCGACCGAGCGGCGAACGTCAGGGGTGCGGAACTCCTCGGCTTCAGCCGAGCCGGCGATTCGACCGGCATGGGCGGTCTCGAGGAGGCGGAGTCCTTCGACGGGGTCATCCTGGTTCTCGGTGACGACCTGGAGGACGCATCCGCGGACTTCGGGCAACGTTCTAAGCTCTTCATCTACGTGGGTCACGTTCTCGGAGGGGCTGCACGCAACGCCGATTTCGTCCTACCGAGCACAACGTTCGCGGAGATGGAGGGAAGCTTCACGAACGTGGCGGGGCGGGTTCAGCGCTTCTGGCCAGCCATCCAGGTGCCGGGGATGTCCAGACCTGCTTGGCAGATTCTCGGCGTGCTCTTGTCGGGAATCATCGATATCCCCGCCCCTGCCCGACCCGGAGATGCCTTCGCGACGCTCGGCGATCTTTCGCCAGCGTTCGGCGGGATGCGTTTCGAGGAGCTGGGTGCCGAGGGGCAACCGTTGGAATACTCACGGAGATAATGGAACTGGAGCCGGTATATCAGGTCGGGCAGCTGTCGACGACGGGCTTCCTGATCGCCTCGGTGATCAAGGTGCTCATCGTGTTCTTGGTCGTCCTGGTGACGGTCGCGATGCTGACGCTCCTGGAGCGGAAGATCAGTGCGTGGATGCAGGACCGGCTGGGTCCCAACCGCGTCGGCCCGGGCGGTCTCGCGCAGCCGGTCGCGGACGGCCTGAAGAACATCCTCAAGGAGGAATCGAACCCGGGCCAGGCGCACCGGGTGTTCTTCGTGCTCGCACCCATGCTGGCGATAACGCCGGCCATGGTGACCTTCGCTGTGATCCCTCTGGCGTCGCCCCTCCCGACACCCTGGGGGCTCGTGGAGATGGTCATTGCGGACATGCCGATCGGCGTGCTCTTCCTGTTGGCGTTCTCTTCTCTCGGAGTGTACGGCATCGTCATCGCCGGTTGGGCGAGCTCCAATAAGTATGCCCTTCTCGGGGGATTGAGGGCTGGCGCCCAAATGATCTCCTACGAGATCGCCCTGGGGATGAGCCTGTTGAGCGTCCTCTTCCTCGTCGGCAACGTCCGGCTGCCCGAAGTAGTGTGGGGACAGCAGCAGCTCGGGCTCTGGTTCGCCATTCCGTTGTCCATCTCCTTCTTGTTCTTCTGGGTCTCGGCGTTCGCCGAAACGAACCGCCTTCCATTCGACTTGCCCGAGGCTGAGTCGGAGCTGATCACAGGATATCACACGGAGTATTCCTCGATGAAGTTCTCGATGTTCTTCATCGCCGAGTACGCACATGTGCTCACCGTCAGCATGCTGATGGCTACGCTCTTCCTGGGCGGCTGGGACATTCCGTTCTGGTCCGGCGACAACATGCTCGGGATGGCGGACGGCACGGTCGTCGGGGCGGCTCCTGCGGTCTGGAAGACGTTGTTGACCCTGCTGGCGTTCGTCGTGAAGACGGGCTTCTTCATCGTGATGTTCATGCTCATCCGGTGGACCCTCCCCCGTTTCCGCTACGACCAGGTGATGGATCTCGGTTGGAAGCTCATGCTTCCGGCGCTCCTCACGGTCGTGACGGTGACGGCCGGGACGATCCTGGCGCTAGACTCCGCCGGGGTCGCCTACGGCCTGGTCTACGGTCTGGTCCTGACCGCGGTGAACGCCGTGATGCTCGGGATTTTCCTGCTGGTCCTGGATCGGGGCCGAGTGTTGAGCGGCGGATACGCCCGGCAGGAAAAGCGGGCACACGCTCGCGCGGTGGCTCGTTTCCACCGAGAAGAATTCGAGGTCGGCCATGGCGCGCCGGCGGAAGGATAAAGAGATGGCAGCCAACGTTCGTCTGATGAAGCGACCGGAGCGAGAGGCGTCCTACCTTCGCGCGACCCTGAAGGGGGTGGCGTTGACGTTCCGACACATGGTCAACCCGCACAAGGTGACCATGCAATACCCGGAAGAGAAGTGGGCTCTCTCGCCACGATGGCGGGGGACGCACGTGATGGAGCAGCACGAAGACGGGCGTCCGAAGTGTGTCGCATGCGGCCTCTGCCCGGCGATCTGCCCGGCAAACTGCATTCGCCTGGTCCCCGGCGAGGACGATCAGGGGAACCGCTATCCCGTGGTCTACGAAATCGACGAGTTCCGCTGCATCTTCTGCGGGATGTGCCAGGAGGTGTGCCCTGTCGAGGCGATCCATGTCGGGCAGCACTATGAGAACTCGGAGTACACGAGGGACAACTTCGTTTACGACCTGGACCGGTTGATGAGTCAGAAACAACCCTCGACGTTGCTCTGGGATCCGAGTGATCCCGCGAGCGAGTGATGGGGACGGAGTCGCGGGCGTCGGCCCGTGCGCGGAGCCCGCAGAGTCACCCCCGCGGACGCGCGGATCCAGTGGCTCCGTCGTCCGCCCAGCCCTGGATTCCCGCTTGCGCGGGAATGACGATCTGCGAGAAGCCGTGAATCTTCGTCCATGCTGAGCCAGATCCTCTTCTACTTCTTCGCCGGCGTCGCCATCGTCTCGGCTTTGATGACGGTGACGCGGAGGAATCCCGTGGCGAGCGCCCTCTGGCTGGTCGGGACGTTCTTCGCGCTGGCCGCGATCTACACGTTGCTGGGCGCCTTCTTCATTGGGATCATCCAGATCCTGGTCTACGCGGGCGCGATCATGGTCCTCTTCCTGTTCGTGATCATGCTGCTGAACCTGGGGAACGATTTCGAACCGGACTTTCGCGGCACGGTCTGGAAGGTGATGGCCGCCGGATCTGCGCTGGTGCTGTTGGCGCTGCTGGTGAGGGTGGTCGGGGGGACGGAATCGCTACTGGTCGCGACGGGCGGAGTCGACCTCGTGGCGGCGCAAGTTGCCGAGTACGGGGTGGTGGGAGCGATCGGGGTCCCGATGTTCCTAGACTACGTCGTGCCACTCCAGGTGACCGGGTTGCTGCTACTAGTCGCCGTCGTCGGCGCGGTGGTGCTGGCGAAGCGCGACGTCTGAGGAGGCGCGAGTGCTACCACTGAACGCGGCGCTCTTTCTGAGCGCGATCCTGTTCGCGATCGGCACGGCGGGCGTGGTCGTCCGGCGGAACGCAATCATCCTCTTCATGTGCATCGAGCTGATGCTGAATGCCGCGAACCTCGCTTTCGTGGCGCTGTCGCCGTATGCGGGGATCGACGGGCAGGTCATCGTATTCTTCGTGATTGCCGTTGCGGCCGCTGAGGCCGCGGTAGGACTGGCGATCATCATCGCGGTCTTCCGGCACGCCGAATCGGTGGACATCCGGAATTTCAGCCTTCTCCGCTGGTAGGTGGGTGTGATCCTGAGAGTTCAGCAGACAGCGGAGACCGTGGTTGCGGAGGCCCAGGCCGGTGCGTTCGAGCCGATCCTGCTTGGCTTGATCGTCCTGCTGCCCCTGATCGGGTTTGCGATCAATGGCGTCGCCGCGATCCTCGCGGCGCGAACCGCGGAGCGTCGGCGGTGGTCGAGCTCGAGCCACCACGGTGGGAGCGAAGGGGAGGCCGACGAGTACAGCAACGAGACGCATTCGGTGATGGACGCGGAGCCGACCGGCGTCGTCCCGTGGACGCACCGACTTCCTTCTCTCGTTGCGCCGGGCGTGATGCTGCTGGCGTTCGCGCTGGCGGTGGCAAACCTCTTCGGGATGATGGGGGTGGAACTCGAGGAGCCGATCGTACGGACCTATTGGAGCTGGATCCCGGTCGGCGAGCTGCAGGTCGAGGCGGCGCTCCAGCTCGATCAGCTCTCCTTGCTGATGACGCTCGTCGTCACGGGTGTCGGAGCGCTGATCCACCTCTTTTCGGTTGGGTACATGAGCCACGATCCGGGCTATCCCCGGTACATGGCGTACCTCAACCTCTTCGTCTTCTTCATGTTGGTGCTCGTATTGGGCGCTTCCTTCCCGGTGATGTTCGTCGGGTGGGAAGGGGTGGGGCTCTGCTCGTACCTATTGATCGGGTTCTGGTTCTCGGAGAAGGCGAACGCCGATGCCGGCAAGAAGGCGTTCATCGTCAACCGGATCGGGGACTTCGGATTTCTGATCGCGATGCTCCTGATCTTCGTGGACCTCGGCGCGCTGGGGTACGTGGAGGTTTTCGAGCGGGCGCCGCAGCTCGACTACGCCGGCCCGGTCGTCACCGCGATCTGCCTCTTTCTCTTCCTTGGCGCTGTCGGTAAGAGCGCACAGATCCCGTTGTACGTCTGGCTGCCGGACGCCATGGCGGGCCCGACGCCCGTTTCCGCGTTGATCCATGCCGCGACGATGGTCACCGCCGGGGTGTACCTCGTCGTCCGAGCGTCGACGTTGTTCGCGATGGCCCCCGCCGCCTCCCTGTTGGTAGCGCTCGTCGGGGCAGTCACCGCGCTATTCGCCGCAACGATCGGTCTCAAGCAGTGGGACATCAAGAAGGTTCTCGCCTACTCGACCATCTCCCAGCTTGGCTTCATGTTCGCCGCAGTGGGGATGGGGGCCTACGTCGCCGGGGTCTTCCACCTGATGACCCATGCCTTCTTCAAGGCGTGTCTGTTCCTCGGTTCGGGCGCGGTGATTCACGCGCTGCACGAGGCGATGCATGCGACGCATTCGCACGCCGACGCCCAGGACATGCGCAACATGGGCGGGCTCCGGCGCTACCTGCCGATCACTTTCGCGACGATGGCCATCGCCACGCTGGCGATCGCGGGCGTCGCCCCCTTCGCGGGCTTCTTCTCGAAGGACGAGATCGTCGGCGCCGCCTGGATCGGATCGGCTGGCGAGCTGCCATTGTCGCAGGCGTCGCTCTTCGGCGTCGGTGGGGGGACGTGGATGGGTATGATCGCGATCCTGCTGAGTATCGCGGCGTTCTTGACGGCCTTCTATATGGGGCGGCTGATGCTGTACACCTTCTTCGGCCCGAATCGGACGGGTGAAGCGGAGCGACAGCACCTCCACGAAGTGGGTTGGACGATGAGCGTTCCGCTGATCGTGCTCGCCGTGATGTCGACGATCGGTGGGTTCTTCAACGTCGATTCGCTCGTGCCGATCGTAAATCTCTTCTCCCCGTTCGCGTTCGGTGGCGATGCGGCGCTTCACAACTGGCTGCACCCGGTGATCATCGGAGCCGAAGAGGTATGGGCGTCGAATACGGCGGCGATCCCGGAGGTACATCACGCTTCCTGGCCGATCCTTCTGGCGATCCTGGTCGGGGTGGCGGGGCTGGTGCTCGCGGCCGTCGTGCTGAAGCCCCAGTTGCTCGGTACGCCGGAAGAGACGCCGGCCTACGAGGGCAACCTCGAGAAAGTCCTCTACAACAAGTGGTATGTCGACGAGCTCTACCAGAGGATTGTCGTCCGACCGGTTTGGGGGCTATCGCGGGCCTTCTACTCGGTGGTGGACCGCGGGACGATCGATGGGATCATCGATGGAGTGCTCGGGCGAGGAGCGATGCTGCTCGGGCTGAGCGCGGGGCGGGTTCAGACCGGGCAGGTGAATACTTACGCCTTCATCATCATCGTCGGGGTTATCGTCGTGCTGGGAAGCATCGTGGTGATGTGATGAGCTCGGGGCCTTCCCGTTCCGGTACCTGTTCCCGATGCGAGGGATGACGGGAACGGGGACATGTACGGGAACGGGATTCTGAACAGACGAAACACCATAAATCGTAGGAACCTTTCACGATATCGACCCCTTGAGCGCCTAAATGGATTTCTACAGATCCCACTGGGTTCTGACGTTTCTGGTTTTCGCCCCGCTGATCGGTGCGGTGGTGGCGCTTGTGCTGCCGGCCGCGCGGGCGCGGTGGGTCGCGCTCTGGACAGGAGTGATCGAGTTGCTGGTCGCGACTCCCCTGTTCTGGACGTTCGAGCCCGTCGGCGCCGCGATGCAGAACGAGGTTGCCCTGCCCTGGATCCCGAACTGGGGGATCTACTACCGCCTCGGCCTGGACGGCATCTCCCTCTTCATGGTCTTGCTTACGGCGCTGCTGCTGCCGTTGATGGTCCTCGGATCGTGGACGTACATCAAGGATCGGGAGAGGGTCTTCTACGCGATGCTACTGGCACTCACGACGGGCGTCATGGGCGTCTTCGTCGCCCTGGACATGTTCCTCTTCTACGTGTTCTGGGAGATGATGCTGATCCCGATGTACTTCCTGATCGGGGTCTGGGGGGGCAAGGACAGGATCTACGCGGCAGTGAAGTTCTTCCTGTACACGGCGGCGGGCTCGCTGCTGATGCTGGTTGGCATCCTGTACCTCTTTTCCCGATATCAGGCGCTCACTGGCGAATCGAGCTTTGCGTACGGGGACTTCCTGAGCCTACCACTGACGAGTGGTGAACAGGCATGGCTGTTCGCCGCGTTCGCCATCGCGTTCGCCATCAAGGTGCCGGTGTTCCCGCTGCATACCTGGCTTCCGGCGGCGCACGTCCAGGCTCCGACAGCGGGTTCCGTGATCCTCGCCGGGGTGCTGCTGAAGATGGGGACCTACGGCTTTCTTCGGTTCGCCCTTCCGCTCTTTCCCGGCGCCGCGTCGGCTGACACGACGGTGCTGCTGTTCATGGTGCTCGGTCTGATCGGAATCATCTATACGGCAATGGTTGCCGCGGTGCAGCCGAATGCGAAGCGGCTCGTCGCTTACACGTCCGTGGCGCACCTGGGCTTTGCAGTTCTGGGGATCTTCGCGCTGAACGTCCAGGGAATTCAGGGTGCCCTGATCCTGATGATCGCTCACGGCGTCTCCACACCCATGCTCTTCTTCCTGCTGGGGATGCTGTACGAGCGGACGCACAGCTACGAGATCGAGGACTTCGGAGGCCTCGCCGCCTCCATCCCCATCTTCGCGTTGATGCTGGTATTCGCGGCCCTCGCTTCGATCGGCCTACCGGGAACCGGCGGCTTCGTCTCGGAATTCCTGGTGCTGATCGGCACCTTCCGGGTGCAGCCTTGGATCGCGTTCATCGCGGCGTCGGGAGTGATCTTCGCGGCGTTCTACATGTTGCCGATGGTACAGCGGACAGTCTTCAACTCGCTGACCCGACCCGCGAACCGGGCCATCCCCGATCTGTGCGGCCGGGAGATCGCGCTCCTGGTCCCGCTCGTGGCCATCATTCTCTGGCTGGGTATCTATCCCCGGCCGATCCTGGAGCGTATGGAACCGTCGGTAGGGCGTCTCATCGAGCGGGTCGAGACGTCCCGCTTCGTCTCGACGCCGGGCGAGGCTGTCGTCGCAAGCTCGGCGTCGTCGTCTGATGAGGGAATCCGCGAATGACCCTCGATTTCGCTTCCCAGGCCGACTACCTCCTGGCGCTGCTACCCGAAATCGTTCTCTCCCTCTGGGCGATGCTGGTCCTGATGGTGGACGTGTTCCAGAAGGGGAACCGGGTCGAGGCGTCGCGTCCAGTCGTCGCCTGGCTTTCCCTCGCCGGCCTCGTGGTGACGGCGGCGGCAAACGGATGGCTGTTGACGATCGAGGAGGCAGCGGTCACGGGGATGGTCGCGGTGGATTCGTTCCGGGTCTTCGTCAACTTCATCGTCCTGATTGCCGCTGCACTCGCCATTCTCATCTCCATAGGCTACCTGGACAGGCGGGGCATCAATCGCGGCGAGTTCTACGCGTTGTTGCTCTTTGCGACTGTGGGGATGATGCTGCTCGGGGCTGCCCGCGACCTGATCCTGCTCTTCCTTGCGCTCGAGCTGATGTCGGTGGCGCTCTACGTTCTCGTCGGTTTCGACCGACGGGATCCGAGGTCGTCGGAAGGCGCCTTGAAGTACTTTCTCCTGGGCTCCTTCTCCAGCGGATTCCTGCTCTACGGAATCGCCCTCGTCTTCGGAAGTGCCCGTTCGACGAACCTCTCGGCGATCGTACCTCTGCTGCCGTCGTTGCAGGAGAGCCCGATGTTCCTGATCGGCGCCGGCCTGCTGCTGGTCGGGCTCGCGTTCAAGGTGGCGGTGATGCCGTTCCACGTCTGGACTCCCGACGCCTACGATGGTGCGCCGACGCCGGTAACGGCGTTGATGGCGACGGGTGTCAAGGCGGCCGCTTTCGCGGCGTTCATCCGGGTATTCGCGGTCGGCTTCGCCGGGATTTATAACGAGTGGAGCGTGGTGCTCAGCTGGCTGGCGCTCTTGACGATGTTTGGTGCCAACCTCATCGCGCTGACCCAGGGGAGCGTGAAGCGGATGCTCGCGTATTCCTCGATCGCTCACGCGGGCTACCTGCTGGTCGCCGTGCTCGCCGCGAACGCCTACGGGGCGGCTGCATTCCTCTTCTACCTGCTGGTCTACACGCTTATGACCGCGGGCGCCTTCGGGATCGTCATCGCGAATTCCCGAGGCGCGAACGAGCTGAATAAGCTGGACGACTACGCCGGCTTCGGGTGGAGGGAGCCCCTACTCGGTGCCGTGTTCTCGATCTTCCTGCTTTCGCTCGCCGGATTCCCGCTGACTGGCGGATTCATCGGGAAGCTCTACATCCTTCGGTCTTCGCTCGAGGCGGGCAACGTGGAGCTGGCCGTCTCGCTGGTGCTGGCGTCCGTGATCTCGTACTTCTACTATCTGCGAGTCGTGGTCGTCATGTACATGCGGCCCGCGCCGGCGGAGGAGGCAAACCGAACCGTTCTGCTCACGGGACCGGGACAGCTCGCCATGAGTGTGTCGGCGGTGGCCGTCCTTGCCCTCTTCTTCGTACCGGGGTGGGTTCTGGATGTGGCGCAGCGGAGCGTCGCGAGCTTGTTCACGGTTCCGGGGACGTTCTTCGGCCTCGGCCCTTGAACCGAAGCAATCGGCGGCGTGACCCGCGGTTCGAGGGTCCGATGTGGAGCATCGGGCCCTCGTGCGCATGGGCTTTGCACCACAATTCTCGCCCGGGGGGGCGGTCGAACCGAGGAGAGAGAAGCGATGGCGGACGGAAAGAGGAAGACACTGCTCGGGAACGCGGGCAAGGCGGCGGTTGGTCTGGCGGCGGCCGCGGCGGCAGCGTACGGAGTCTACCTCTGGGGAAACCCGTCGGCCCGCCGCCGCCCAGTGACAGAGTTGGACCTCGCCCTCAGCCTGAGGCTTCAGTACCACCCCTGGCGCTCCGTCCACTACGCCTACTATTCGAGGTCGGGACGTGGTCGCCCCATCGTGCTGCTCCACTCGGTCAGTGCGGTCGCCTCGGCTCATGAGCTGAGGCCGCTCGTCCAACGTCTACAGCGTGAGACCAAGCGCCCCATCTACGTGCTCGAGTGGCTGGGCTTCGGGCACAGCGATCGGCCGGAGACGGACTACACGCCCGAGTTGCTGGAGGGGCAACTGGAGCACTTCATCGGCGAGGTCGTACGGCCGAAGGAGGGGGCCGACCTCATCGGCCTGTCACTGGGTGCAACGTACGCGGCGGAGCTCGGCCGGCGACGTCCCGACCTGATCCGAAGCCTCGTCGCGATCGAACCGACGGGCCTCGGCGAGGAGCCCGAGGAAATCGGCCAGGTCTGGTCTAGGCTGCTCTTCACCCTGCCCGGCGTCCAGCGCGCCTTCTACGACCGTCTGACCACGCCGGACGCGCTCTACGCCTTCGCTCGCGAGAACCTCTTTTCTCCGGACTTCGGCGTGCCCGACGAGTATGTCGACTACGCTGCGGCAACCGCCCGCATGGAAGGAGCTTCGCGCCCGCTCGACGACTTCCTCAGCGGTCGGCTTTTCCCGGAGCTCGGGGGAGACGCCTTCCTTCGCCTGCCACAGCCCCTGCTCATCATTCACGGCACGGTTATGGAACGTCGGATGGAGTCATACGCAGAGTTGCCCGAGCTGGCGGAGAAGCCGAGCACTGACGTGCTCGCAATTCCCACCGGAGCATTGCCGCATTGGGAGCGACCGGGCGTCGTTATGGAGCGAATCAGTGAGTTTTACGCCGATCTGGATCGAACGGTCACGTCGTCCTCGACCTGAAGCCGGAGGCGGGTGGCAGTGCGGCTCGCTGGCCGGCCTGGCGCGGGGTCTGTTCGCCACGGGAGCAATCAGCCTCGTGGCGTCGCTCGGAGGCTGTGGGGATCCGGCCGACGAGGCTCCGTCCTCCGACAGCGGCCCTGAATACGAGGGGCGCAGCCGCGAGCAGATCGAGGCCGAGGCGGCACCGATGAGCCCGGCCGAAGCGGAGAGTCTAGGCATCGTCGACACGACGATCCGGATGCAACCCCCGATGAACCCGGACAGCGTCATTCCGCTCGATACTACCTTGCTGCAGTAGCGGACCCACCTGAAGGGCGTCCGATCATCCGATCTGTCGGACGCGAGCCGTCCAACCAGAGGAGAGCCCGTGAAATCAGTCGTTTGCGTCAAGCGAGTGCCGGATACCGAGGCGAGGATTCGTATCGGTGACGATGGCAGGAGCGTGGATCCCAGCGGCGTCAAGTTCATCCTGAACCCGTACGACGAGTTTGCCGTCGAGGCGGCGTTGAAACACAAGGAGGCGGGCGAGGGCGAGGTGGTCGTCCTTTCGGTTGGTTCCGCAGAGTCTGTCGATGTGTTGAGAACCTCGTTGGCGCTGGGTGCGGACGAGGCCCTCCTTCTCACGACGACCCAGAGTGCGGAGGGGCTCGCGGTGGCGGAGGCGATCGCCGCAGAGCTGAAGGAGCGTAAATTCGACCTGATCCTGTTCGGCATGAAGGCCATCGACGACGACCTTCAGGCGGTCGGTGCCATGGTTGCCGAGTTGCTCGACTTGCCCTCAGCGACCGTCGTGACCGAGTTCAGCGTCGAGGATGGAAAGGTGACGGCGCACCGTGAGATCGAAGGTGGAACGGAGGTTGTCGAGGTTCCCCTGCCTTGTGTCTTGACGATCACGAAGGGCGCGTACGAGCCTCGATACGCGTCCTTGAAGGGAATCATGGCGGCGAAGCGGAAGCCGCTGACGGAGAAGGAAGCCCACCTGGGGTTGTCGCACACGATAGAAAGCGCGCTCGAGTATCCGCCGGAACGTCAGGCGGGGCGGATCGTGGGCGAGGGGTCGGATGCGGTCCCAGAGCTGGTGCGGCTCCTACGAGAGGAAGCGAATGTGATCTGATCGGGCATAGCCCGCACTGCGCACGTCTACGCTGCGCCTGGACGGAGGCAGCGAGCCACCATTCGAGAACCATTCAGAGAATCTCATGGCCGGCATCATAGCGTTCGGGGAGGTCAGGGAGGGGGAGGTCAAGAAGAGCTCCTGGGAGGTAGTAACGGCGGCGCGTCAGATCGCGGACGTGCTCGGATGCGAAGTTCACGCCCTGTTGTTGGGCGGTCCCGGGTTCGCCGATGCGGCTCAAGAGCTCGCCCGTTACGGAGCGGACGCGATCTTCGTCGCTGAGGACGAGTCTCTCGGCCACTACGGTCCGGCTCGGTACACCTCCGTCGTGGTGGACTTCATTCGAGAACAAGGCTGCAAGGTCGCCGTTTTTCCGGCCTCCGCACTCGGGAAGGACTTGGCCCCACGCGTCGCGGCTCGCCTGGGCCTCGGATACGCCGGAGAGTGCACCGGTCTTGCCGTCGAGGCCGACGGTCTGGTCGCGACGCGGCCGAAATACGCCGGGAAGTTGTTCGCCAAGGTCGGCTTCGAGAAGGCCCCTGCGATCGTGTCGATCCGAGCGAATGTGTTCACTCCTCAGGAGAAGCCCGCGGCGGGAGAGGTAAGGTCCCTGAGTATCGATGGCGAGTCCGGTGGATTGGATGCGGTCGTTAGGGAGATCCGGGCCTCGGCAGGCGAAAAGTTGGACGTGGGCGAAGCTTCGATCGTTGTCTCGGGTGGGCGTGGGCTGCGCGATCCGGAGAACTTCAAGCTCATCGAAGAGCTCGCGGATGCGCTGGGCGGCGCGGTCGGCGCTTCCCGCGCCGTAGTCGATGCGGGTTGGCGGCCGCACGCCGAACAGGTCGGTCAGACCGGCAAGACCGTCTCGCCCCAGCTCTACTTCGCGGTCGGTATTTCCGGCGCGATTCAACACCTGGCCGGGATGCGGACGGCGCGCTACATCGTGGCCATCAACAAGGATCCCGACGCACCGATCTTCAAGGTCGCGGACTACGGCATCGTCGGGGATCTGTTCGAGGTCGTTCCCCGGCTCACCGAGGAGATCCGGAAGTTGCGGGGTTGATCAGGATCCATCGTCTCCAAGCCGTCGCCCCCGCGAAAGGGGCTGTTCGAAGGTGCAGGAACCCCAGGGCGATGGATTCAGCTTCCTGGGAGCACGCAGCCGGGAGACTGGCACCGATCACCTGAGAAACTCGGTGGATCAGACGATACCAACGCGGTCGATCTCGAGGCGTGCTTCGACCATCGAGACGACCTCGTCGGGCGAGGGGAGGGTGTTACGAAACAGCAGCTGCCCATCCAGCACGGCGGTCGAGAGGCTCGACGAGGCCATCGCCCTGAGTGCGGTGCCTATCGGTACTCTGAACCGAAAGGCATCCCGGGCCACCAGGGGGAGATACGAGATGAAGTTGCGGGGGTCGATGATCGTGATTTCCACACGCTCCCCAAACGCTTTACGCACGGCTCGGTAGATCTCCCCGACCCGCGCCATCCGATCGCGCCTCTCGGGGAAGACGCAGTCATCGGTGGACCACAGGGTCGCGTCTCCCTCGATGCGTCCGCAGCAACCAGACCCTGACATCTGCTCGTCGATCTCTCGAATGAGGATCAGGTGATGAGGTACGCCGGTATACATGAGGAAGCGGGGAAACAGTTCGGATCGGGAGCCCCGCCGGGATGCTCGCGGGTTCCTGCAATACCGCGACCGCTGCCGAAAGTTCGAGACGCCTCAGCGCGCTGATCGGAGACGCGTCGAGATCGAGGCGAAGTGTTGGGCGGGGTGGGGGAGACTGTCGTCGAGAGCCGCGCTCGCGTTCACGTGCCGTTGACCGGTTTCGACGGCGAAAATATCATTTCTGATTGAACATCGATGACCGTCGACGGGGCGAAGTCGCTCCGTTTTTTTACTTCGGAGGGACGATGGCCGAAGCGTTGCCGCCGCAATACGACCCGAAGGCAAACGAGGAGCCGCTCTATCGCTGGTGGGAAGAAGAAGGCTTCTTCCACGCCGACGAGGCGAGCGAACGGGTGCCGTACACCATCGTGATTCCGCCGCCCAACGTGACCGCGATGCTACACATGGGACACGGCCTGAACAATACGATTCAGGATGTGTTGATCCGCTGGCGGCGGATGCAGGGCAGAGAGGCCCTCTGGCAGCCGGGAACCGACCATGCCGGAATCGCGACCCAGAACGTGGTGGAGCGGCGACTCGCACAGCAGGACCGGAGCCGGGTCGAGATCGGACGCGAGGCGTTCGTTGACGAAGTGTGGGAGTTCGTCCACGAAACCGGGGCGACGATCCTGGACCAGCTCCGGGCGATCGGCTCTTCATGTGACTGGGAGCGAACGCGCTTCACCCTGGACGAAGGTCCTTCCCGTGCGGTGCGGGAGGTCTTCGTCCGGCTCTACGAGAAGGGCCTGATCTATCGGGGAAACTACATCATCAACTGGTGCCCGCGCTGCCTGACCGCTCTCTCGAACGAAGAGGCCGAGCCAGAGGAGACGGCCGGGAAGCTGTATCACCTTCGTTATCCGATCCTGGGCGAGGCACCCGCCGGTCTTCCGAAGCTTCCCGACGGCCGTGGGTATGTCGTCGTGGCGACGACCCGGCCGGAAACCATGCTGGGTGATGTTGCGGTCGCCGTGCACCCCAACGATGACCGATACGCCGAGGCACGTTCCTCGGAGTTGGACCTGCCGCTGACCGGGCGCCGCATCCCCGTCGTCACCGACGAGTACGTCGATCCCGAATTTGGATCGGGGGCCGTGAAGATCACGCCGGCCCACGACCCGAATGATTTCGAGCTCGCGCAGCGACACGGCCTCCCCGCGCTCGACGTCATGACGCCCGATGCCCGGATGAGCTCCTCTGTTCCGGAGGAGTTCCGTGGGCTCGATCGGTTCGAGGCGAGAGAGCAAGTGGTCGCGGCATTTCGGGAGCTCGGACTGCTGGAGAAGGTCGAAGATTACACGACCTCGATCCCGCACTGTTACCGGTGCCACACGGTCGTTGAGCCGCGTCTGTCCGACCAGTGGTTCGTGAAGATGAAGCCCCTGGCGGAGCCGGCCCTGGCAGCATCGCGGGACGGACGGGTGCGCTTCATTCCGGATCGCTACACGAAGGTCTATGAGAACTGGCTCGAGAACATCCGGGACTGGTGCATCTCTCGGCAGCTCTGGTGGGGGCACCGCATTCCCGCCTGGTACTGTCGCTCGCCCGGCTGTACGGAGGTCATCGTCGCCCGAGAAGATCCAACCCGATGTCCCGAGTGCGGCGGTACCGATCTCCAGCAGGATGCCGACGTCCTCGATACCTGGTTCTCATCCTGGCTCTGGCCCTTCTCCACGCTCGGATGGCCAGAGGAAACGCCTTCTCTGGAGAAGTTCTATCCCGGGAGCACGCTGGTCACCGGCCCCGATATCATCTTCTTCTGGGTCGCCCGGATGATTATGGCCGGGATCGAGTTCATGGGCGACGTACCCTTCCGGGACGTCTATCTGAACGGCATCGTTCGCGACCATCTGGGCCGGAAGCAGTCGAAGTCGTTGGGCAATGGGATCGATCCGATAGAGGTCGTGGGACTCTACGGGGCGGATGCCCTGCGCTACACGGTGGTGGCGGGCGCCGGTGCGGGGACCGATCAAAAGCTCAACTATCAGAACCTCGAGGAGTCATTCGGCCCGGGTCGGAACTTCGCGAACAAACTCTGGAACGCCGGGCGGTTCGCGTTGATGAACCTGGCGGACGACGAAACGCCGCGGCTCGAGGAGATCGAGGGATCGCTCGAGCTCGCCGACCGCTGGATCCTCTCGCGCCTGTCAAGGACGACGGGCGAGATCACGGAATCGTTGGAGCGATTCCGGTTGAATGAGGCTGCCACGGCGGGTCACGGATTTTTCTGGGGGGAGGTCGCGGACTGGTACCTGGAGATCATCAAACCGCGATTGCGGGGCGAGTTCGGGGACGATAGTCGTGACGCCGCGCGAGCTACGCTCGTGACCGTCCTCGATCAGACGATGCGACTCCTCCACCCCGTCATGCCGTTCATCAGTGAGGCGGTGTGGAAGCGGCTCCCGTGGCGCGAAGGGGGTGCGCCGTCCCTGATGGTCGCAACGTGGCCTGCCCGACAGGATCGCTGGGAGGATTCGACCGCCGAGCAGGCGATGGCCGATCTCCAGGAGCTGATCGGTACCGTGCGCAACCTCCGCGCGGAGTATGGCGTTCAGCCCGCACAACGGGTGACGGTGCGGATTTCGGGCGAAACGGCGGAGATTCGAGAGGTGCTCGAGGAGTCCGCGCGTGCACTCTTCGACCTGGCCCGCGTCGAGCAAGTCGTCTTCGGACGGACGGAGGGAGAGATCGGCGCAGTGGTGGTGCTCACGTCGGGAGTGGAGGTCTTTCTGCCGCTCGAAGGGGTGATCGACCTGGACCGCGAACGAACCCGCCTGCGATCCGAGCTGAACCGCATCGCCGGTCAGGAAGAGGCCACATCGAAGCGGCTCGCGAACGAGTCGTTCGTCTCCCGAGCTCCGGCGGAAGTCGTCGAACGCGAGCGTGAGAAGCTCACGAACTTCGCCGAGCAGCGGGAGAAGCTCGCACGCGGCCTCGCCGTCCTGGAGGGAAGCGCTTGACGCTCGTTCGCGGAGCCATCGCCCTCATAATCGCCGTGTCGGTTGGATGGGCGTGTGCTCACGTGGAAGCTCCGCCTGGGGGACCGGACGACACCACGCCTCCGGAAATCCTCACGACACGACCCCAGGCCGATACGATCGCCCCCGGTTATCGGGACCCGGTCGTTCTCGTATTCACCGAACGGATCTCTGAACGCTCGATTGTCGATGCGGTAACCGTGTCGCCCCGCACGAGCCCGGTCAGCGTCGACATCGGCCGTGATGAAATCCGCGTTTCGCTGCGGCAGGGGTGGTCCCCCGGGGCCATCTATCACGTCGGCGTAGGCCAGAACGTTGAGGATCTGTTCGGCAACCGGCTCGCCGAACCGATTCGCTTCGTCTTCTCGACAGGTCCCGAGATCCCCGAGACCGCCCTCTCGGGAACAGTGATCGATCGGATCACTGGCCTACCGGACACGGACGTGAGGGTCGAGGCGATCCGGACCGATTCGCTCGTCTACGCGACCCTCCCGGATACCGCCGGCGCCTTTCTGATCGCCCAATTCCCCGAAGGGGAGTACGAGGTAAGGGCCTACCGCGACCTGAACCGGAATCGGGCTTTCGACCCCTTCGAAGCCGGAGACTCGGCAGCGGTGGAAGTCCGGGTAGACGAGCCCGCCGACGTTGCCCTGCGCGTCCTGGAGCCGGATTCGACGGCCCCGGTCGCCGGCGCCGTCCAGCTGGTGGGCGACGTGGTGCAAGTGGAGTTCGATGACTATCTCGACCCGGATCAGGCGATCGATCCCTCGCAGGTCGCGGTGACCGATAGCACGGGGGCCACGGTTCCGATCGACACAGTGGCGGTCGGGGAGCTGCTGCCGACGGAACCCGACAGCCTTGCGGCCCTGCCCGACACCGCACAGACACCTGCGCCCGCTGCGCCACCGGCAGCGGCTCAGCAGCCTCCGGAGCCCGGAGCCACCCCCGAGACCCCTGACAACCTACCCTCCCGCACACTCGCGGTCCGGTTGGCAGATGAGGCCGATCTCATGCCTGGCGCGGAGTACACTGTGTCGGTCGACGGAGTCACCAACCTGGTCGGTCTGACCGGCGGTGGAGAGAGCTCGTTCACCGCCCCCGAGGAATCCCCGGAGCCAGCCCAGGGGCAGTCTGATGCCCCACCACAGGCGCAATGAGCGCGTTTCCAGCGGGCCCTCGAGGCGATACATTGGCCTGTCTCGATTCGGTATGGATCTCGAAAAAGTTGCAGAAATATGGCAGAAGGCGACGCCTTGACTGGCTTGCTGAAGGGGAAGAAGGGTCTGATCGTTGGCGTGGCCAACCAAAACTCGATCGCCTGGGGTTGCGCCCGCGCCCTCTCGGCCGCCGGGATGGACCTCGCCTTCACCTTTCAGGGCGAGATCATGCGCGATCGGGTCGAGAAGACGACCGCCGAGATGGGTGACGCCCTTCGCCTCGAGCTCGACGTCCAGCGCGACGACCAGATCGAGGAGGTTTTTGCCATCCTTCGTGACCAGTGGGGGGAGCTCGACTTCCTGCTGCACTCCGTTGCCTTCGCTCCAAAGCCGGCGATGGTGCACTCCTTCCTTCAGACCACGCGGGCCGACTTTAGCGTTGCACTCGACGTGAGCACCTATTCGCTCGTCAGCCTTTCACGCGCCGCTTCGGCGATGATGCCGTCCGGGGGGAGTATCGTCACCATGACGTACTACGGGGCGGAAAAGGCAGTGCCGGGATACAACGTGATGGGCGTCGCGAAGGCCGCCCTCGAGGCCGCCGTTCGCTATCTTTCGGTCGACCTGGGCCGGCAGGGAATTCGCATCAATGCAATCTCCGCAGGTGCCGTCAACACGCTCGCTGCACGGGGGGTTGCGCACTTTCGAGAGCTGCTGAAGGTCACCGCGGAACGAGCGCCCCTCGGACGTGCCATCGAGGTCGAGGAGGTTGCCAATGCCGCAGTCTTCCTCGCCTCCGACCTCGGCACAGGCGTCACCGGCGAGACGATCTACGTGGACGCCGGGTTCCACGTCACCGCTGGCTGAGCCCTTGCCGCAGCCGCTCCGTCCCGCGGTCTTCCTCGACCGTGATGGGACGCTCATCGAAGATCGCAACTACCTGTCTCGCCCGGACGACGTCGCCCTCCTACCGGGCGCTGCGGATGCCGTCGGCTGGCTGAACCGGGCCGGCGTGCCGGTCATCGTCGTGACCAACCAGTCGGGGATTGGCCGCGGGTACTTCGGCGAACGAGAGTACGAGGCCGTCGCCGACCGGATCGATGCTCTCTTTCGCGAAGCCGGAGCGCGGCTCGATGCTTGCTACTTTTGCCCGCACGCCCCGGACTCGTCCCCCGCATGCAATTGCCGCAAGCCGCGCCCTGGCCTCTTCTTGAGAGCCGCACGAGAACACAGCATCGAGCTCGGCAACTCGTACTTCATCGGGGATCGCCTCCGCGACGTCCTCCCCGGCGTGCCACTCGGCGGCTCGGGCTTCCTGATCGGGAGTGCCGCTGTGGCGGAGAATCTGGAGATTCCGGCCTCCATAACGCGCGTCGACAGCGTTCGGGAAGCCGCCGAACGGGTGCTCGCGGCGCTCGGATTCGATTGACGAGTCGCGGCGAAATCGTTATATTCCATGCCTACTATAGTCAGCTAACTCGCGATCCGAGAGCTTCGCGCCAGGTGAAGCCATCGGGTTCGGACGGAGCATGCGGCACCGGGAACCAGAGCCGTGCCGCATCGCCAAAGCTACCGCGGGGGTCCAATGGAAGCACAGAACACAGTAACAGGCGTTACGGTCACCAATACGGCGGTAACCGAAGTGCGGAAGTATATGGTCGAGAACAGTGCGGCTGAGGAAGCCGGTCTTCGGGTGGGGGTTCTTCCGGGCGGTTGCTCGGGATTCCAGTACGGCCTGAATATCGAGGACGAACCGGCGGATGACGACCTGGTCCTCGAGATCAACGGCCTGAAGCTTTTCGTCGACCCGTTCAGCATGCAGTACCTGGGTGGAGTTGAGATCGATTTCGTCACGACGTTCCAGGGTTCGGGCTTCACGTTCAACAACCCCAACGCAACGGGCGGGTGCGGTTGCGGTAGCTCGTTCACCGTCTGATCGGTTTCTGGTTTCGACGGAACTCCAGGCTTGCGGGGGTGTCCTCCTTCGCGAGCCTTTTGCCAGTAGATGGCCATCGATAAATCGCGCAGTTCTGCGTTACGCTTCCTCGCCGCTCCCTGAAGCGGACGGTCGTACGCCTCCTCGCGGCTCGTTGCGCGCCTTGATCTGCACGATTTTCTTCGGCCCATCCCTGGAGCCGGTTATCAACAGCCGTTCCGATTCGATCGTCCCGCTGGGAGGTAGCCGTTGATCAAGATCGCTGTAGCGCCGAAGAGCGCACTGGAGTATACCCGTTTTTCTGACGCCGAGCTCGCGGAGCGGATCGCCGCTCGAAAGCAGCAGCTCAACGCGGTGATACTCGGGCACAACTATCAGCGTATCGAGATCCAGGCAGTGAGCGACTATCTCGGCGACTCCCTGGGCTTGTCACAGGAGGCTGCGGCGACGGACGCGGACGTGATCGTGTTCTGCGGGGTCCACTTCATGGCCGAGACGGCGAAGATCCTGTCGCCGGAGAAGACCGTGCTGATGCCGGACCTGCGAGCCGGGTGTCCGATGGCGGATTTCGTCACAGGTGAGGGCCTGCGACGGCTGAAGGCGCGCTTCCCGGATGCCGCGGTCGTCACGTACGTGAACTCGACGGCCGAAGTGAAGGCGGAGTCGGACATCTGCTGCACCTCGTCGAATGCAGTTCAGGTCGTCGAATCGTATTCGCCGGATCGGACGCTCCTGTTCGTTCCGGACCGAAATCTGGCCCGCTATGCGGCGGAGCGAACGGGGCGGCCGTTCGTCACGACGAGCGAGCTCCAGGATCCGGACGCCCTCGAGCCTGGATCAATCGTAGCGTGGGACGGCTACTGCTACGTACACGACGACCTCGTGCTCGACGAGCTGGCGGAGGCGCGCCGTCGGTATCCGGAGGCGAAGGTCGTCATCCATCCGGAAGCGCGTGGGGAGCTTCTGGAACAGGCGGACTACGTGAGCTCGACGGCTAAGATGGTTCAGATCGCAGAGAGCCACGATCAGTTGATCATCGGGACGGAGAGGGGTCTGGTCGACCGGCTGAAGCAGCGGTTCCCGGAGAAGACTCTGATCCCACTGTCGGGCGCGGCGATTTGTGGCAACATGAAGATGAATACGCTCGCAAAGCTGGCGTGGTCGCTCGACCATCTGCAACACGAAGTCGTGCTCGAGGAGGGCGTACGCAGTCCAGCCGAGGCGGCGCTCCGCAGGATGTTGGACCTTTCGGGGGGGTGGCGGGCGCCGACGGAGGAGGAAGAGAAGCTGGAAGCGGCAGGCGTACAACCACCGGGATGTGGTTGCGGATGATGGGTGACCTGATGCGAGGGCGGCCGCGAGGTCGCCCATTTTGCTCGGGGGAGTACCGATGAGCCCGCGAGCTGGCCCGGTCGTCGAGCGTTTCGCCGGGGGCGGTTTTGGGGAGAACGGGTACGTCGTGAGCTGTCCGACGACGAAGCGGGGAATTCTCATCGATCCCGGGGCTGGGGTCGAGGACATGCTCGCGGCCGTCCGGAATGGTGGTATCCAGATCGAAGCGATCGTGTTGACGCACGCTCATCTCGATCATGTGGACGGCGTCGGCCGCGCGAAGCGCGAGACAGGCGTGCCGATCCACCTCCATCCCGACGACGAAGCGATGTACCGACAAACTCCCGCGCAGGCGCAGTGGTTCGGAATGGAGATGGAGGCGCCACCACCGGTGGACGAGTTCCTGCGCGAGGGCGAACGGGTCCGATTCGGCGAGTGCGAGTTCGAAGTCTTCCATACGCCCGGTCATTCCGCCGGACACGTGATCCTGGTCGGTGACGGAGTCGCCATCGTCGGAGATTGTGTCTTTGCCGGCTCGATCGGCCGGACGGATCTTCCTGGCGGCGACTTCCAGACGTTGATGAAGTCGATTCGCGCGCACATCCTCAGCCTGCCCGACGAGACCGTGTTGTACTCCGGCCATGGACCGGAAACGACCGTCGGGCATGAGCGAGTCGCCAATCCGTTTCTAGCCCCACAGCTCGGCGGAAGCAGCTTTGCCTGAGGTGCCCGGGCTTCGTTGACCAGCTCTTCACCCTCCTCTATGTTCCGCGCGCCGCGACCCCGGATGGGGCCGTTCTCTTCCACCAGCCGACGGACGACGTGAGCGGCCACGCCCGCCTCGCCGTATTCGCTTCCGGTGGCGGTACGAATCTCCAGGCGCTTCTCGACTATTTCAACCGGAGCAGCGCGGGAGTGGCGCGGGTGGAGTTGGTCGTCGCGAGTCGCCCGGGGATCGGTGCGCTGGCGAGATCGGAGGCCGTTGGCGTTGCCTCGTGGGTGCTCGCTCCAACCCGAGGGCCTGAGGAAGCGGCCAAGGGCCTTCTCGACGTGCTCGAACATCACCGGATCGACGTCATCGCACTCGCCGGCTACATCAAGCTGATTCCGGCGAGAGTAGTGGATCGCTTTCGAGGACGGATCATGAACATCCACCCGGCGCTGCTGCCCGCCTTCGGCGGCCCGGGTATGTACGGGATGCGGGTGCACCAGGCCGTACTCGCGGCAGGAACCCGAGTGTCGGGAGCGACGGTACACCTGGTGGACGAGCGGTATGATCGCGGATCCATCCTCGCCCAGTGGCCCGTTCCTGTATTCGCCGCCGACACACCCGAATCGCTGGCCGCACGCGTCCTTCGCGTGGAACACGTCCTCTATCCAATGGCCGTCGAGGAGCTCGTCGGAGCCAGCGGCAACCCCTCCGTGCCGAGCGAGCTCGCATTCGACCTGCTCCACGGCGAGGTGCCTCCATACGAGTCGGTGCACCGACTGGTCCGTTGAACGAATGATTGAAACGATGCCCCGCGCCCTTCTGAGCGTTTCCGACAAGTCCGAAATTGTGAACTTTGCCGAGTCTCTGGTCGAGGCCGGCTGGACGATTCTCTCGACTGGTGGGACCGCAAAGGTGCTCCGGGAGCGCGGGGTCCCAGTGACGGAAGTCGCCGACGTCACGGGCCACCCCGAGATGATGGACGGGCGAGTCAAGACGCTCCATCCAGCCGTCCACGCGGGATTGCTCGGCCGTGCCGACCATCCGCGGGACCGCGAAGAAATGACGACCCTCGGCTATGAGCCGATCGACCTGCTCGCGGTCAACTTGTACCCGTTCCGCGAAACCGTCTCTCGCAGCGATCGGAGCGATGCGGAAGTGATCGAGCAGATCGACATCGGTGGGCCGGCGATGTTACGATCCGCGGCCAAGAACCATGAACGGGTGTGGGTGGTGGTCGACCCGAGCGACTACGAGAAGGTGCGGTCGGCCCTCGGGGCGCCGGCGGATGAGCAGGCCCGGCTGCGGCGGTCGCTCGCGGCAAAGGTGTTCGCACACACGTCGGCGTATGACGAGGCGATCGCGAGCTATCTCTCCGACGGGGGCGAAGGTTCAGGAAGGCTCCCACGCGATATGACCCTTCGCCTGCAGTGCATCCAGACGCTGCGGTACGGGGAGAACCCCGACCAGGAAGCGGCGCTCTATGGGAGCGCCGATCGGAATGGAGGACTTCCCGGTCTTCGGCAACTTCATGGCAAAGAACTCTCCTTCAACAACCTTCTCGACGTCGACGGCGCCTTGCTCGCCATTTCCGGCTGGCCATGCGAAGAAACCGCCGCGTGCGCGATCATCAAGCATACGACGCCGTGCGGTCTCGCCGTGGGCGCGACGGTCCAGGAAGCGTATCAGAAGGCCCTCTCGAGCGATCCGGTGAGCGCGTACGGATCGGTCGTCGCCTTCAACCGAGAGCTCACCGAAGAGTGCGCTGCCGTGCTCTCGGGGAACTTCGTCGAGGCAGTAGTCGCTCCCGGCTTCACTCCGGGTGCGCTCGACGTCCTCCAGGTGAAGAAGAACATCAGGCTGCTGGAAGTGCCGGGGGACGGTCCCGACCGCGGACTCGACTTCAAGGGGATCGACGGCGGCTTCCTCGTTCAGACGAAGCTCACCCGCGCGGTCGATCGTGGCACGTGGAAGGTAGTGACCCGTCGTTCGCCGACCGCGGTCGAGCGTGCCGATCTGGAATTCGCGTGGCGGGCGGTAGCTGCCGTAAAATCGAACGCGATCCTGATCGCCAGGGATGGCCGAACCCTGGGAATCGGAGCCGGGCAGATGAGCCGCGTCGATGCCTCGCGGATTGCGGTTATGAAGGCCGCTGACAACGGCTTCGACCTGAGCGGTGCGGTCCTCGCCTCCGATGCATTCTTCCCCTTTCGGGACGGCGTCGATGCCGTCGCGAATGCCGGAGTAAGCGCGATCATTCAACCCGGCGGTTCAGTCCGCGACGGTGAAGTCGTCGCTGCGGCGGACGAGCACGACCTCGCGATGATCTTTACCGCGCGGCGGCTGTTCCGTCACTGATGTCGATGGTTCTGTGGGCGTGAAGCCACAACGGAGTCGGACGGTCGGAGGTGGAGGGAACGCGATGTTTGACTGACCTGTAAGCTCCGTCTACTTTGTACGATCCGCGTCATGGTCCGTCCCCCTCGCGCAAATCGGCGACGAGCGGGGGCTGGCGAAGTCCAGGAGTTGGGTGGCAGGCCGCCCGGGGAACGTCCCCGAGGAACCATCGCTCGGATGATCCGAGATCCGGAGAGCTGCTCACGCACCTCCGATGCCTTGGCGAATGATCGACCGATCTGGCGCCGTCCCGACCCGCGAGCGGCGCGATTGCAGCTCGACACCATCGCTGGAGGAAGAGATGACCTTTCGCAGTGAGATCGTTCTTACCGTTCTTGCCGTGCTCGGGCTCGCGGGCTGTGCGGCCGGCGCTGCCTCCGGCCCGCTCGTGTCACCCACCGGGCGAGAATATCCGCCGGGGACGCCCCCGTCGAACACGAGCTTCACGCAGGAGGCAACACTCGCGATTGCGCAGGGCCAGTTCGAGGACGCGCTTGCGAAATCGCGAGAGGGAATCGCGGATGAGCCGGGGAATCCGCAGCACTACTTCCTTGCCGGGGAAGCGGCTGCCGCCCTCGGTCAGTTCGAGGTGGCCGACTCGATGTTTAACGTGGCGGAGGAAATCTACCCGGCGTACGAGCTGGAGGTCGAGCCGACCCGGGAGGCGGCGTGGGCCGAGGCGTTCAACACCGGTGTCGAGGCATACAACGCAAACAGTGTGGAAGAGGCGATCACCGCCTGGCGGGGTGCGAACCTCATCTATCCGTACCGGCCGGACGCCGCACAGAATCTGGCGACGGTACTCACTCAGGAAACGGAGTACGAAGAGGCGATCGAGGTCTACCGGGAGGGTCTGGCGTCCCTGGAGATGGAGCCTGCGACGCGAATCATCGAGGAGCCCGAGCTCACGGAGCGAGAGGAATCTCGAGCGTTCATGATGGAGAACCTGGCGCAGCTGCTGCTCTACACCGATCAGTTCGAGGAGGCGGAGGAGCTCCTCCGGGAGCAGCTCGCGGCGGATCCTGCGAATGTGGAGTTGCAGGCGAACCTGGCGAATGCGCTCGGCCGCCTCGGCCGGGAGGAGGAGGCGTCGGAGATCTACGGCGAACTGCTTTCGGCGCCGGATGTTACGCCGAGCCAGCTTTTCAACATCGGAGTGTCGCTGTTCAACGCCAACGAGTACATTCGTGCGGCCGAGGCGTTCGGGCGGGTCACCGAAGTGCAGGCGAACCACCGTGACGCCTGGTACAATCAGGCGAACGCCCTGTACGCCGCGGAAGTCTGGGAGGACCTGGTGCCGATCGCCGAGGAGCTGGTCGAGGTCGATCCGTTGAACGAGAACGCCGCTCTGATCCTGGCTCGGGCGTATCGCGAGCTCGACGACAACCCGGCGGCCCTCGAAGCTCTCGAGCGAGTCGAGGCCCTTCCGATTTTCATCGATGAGCTGCAGATGGTGCCGGGGGCGGACGCCACGACCGTCACTGGAACCGTGATTGGCAAAGCCGCCTCGCCCGGAACACCGATCCAGCTCACCTTCACCTTCTACGACGATAGTGGGGAGGTCGGGACTGAATCGGTCACCGTGAACGCTCCGGCGCCTGAAGAGAGTACGACGTTCCGCGCCCAGTTCGCTGCGCCGGCGTCAGCCTACCGGTACGATATGGTCCAGTAGCCGAGACGGCTCTGGCGGTGGCGAGGGGGTGGATCCAGACGGACCGGATCCACCCCCTGAGTACACCGAGTGAAATGCACGCTTCTTGCGATCTGGTGTCGAAAGGCGTCGACTAGGAGAAGGCAGCTCCCGGACGTCCTCCCGCCCGTCCTCTTCAGCCACAATTCCGAGCCTTGAAGCAACCCGTCGTCGCCGTTGTCGGCCGTCCCAACGTAGGGAAGTCGACGTTCTTCAACCGTGTGCTGGGCCAGCGGCTCGCGATCGTCGAGGACCGCCCGGGCGTGACCCGTGACCGCAACTTTGCGCACGCCGATTGGAACGGCCGTTCCTTCTTCATCGTGGACACGGGCGGGATGGTCGAGGATTCGGACGAGCCGATGGATCGGCTCATCCGTCATCAGGTGGTAACGGCCATCGAAGAGGCGGATGTCGTCGTGCTCATGGTGGATGGGAAGGCCGGCCCGCACCCGCTCGACTACCGGATCGCCGAGTACCTGCGGCGGGCCGATCGGCCCGTCCTGCTGTTGGTCAACAAAGTCGATGACCTGGGTAACTCGGCGGCGCTTGCCCACCACGAGTTCTGGGTTCTCGGGCTGGGCGAGCCGTATCCCGTGAGCAGCTTGAGCGGGAAGGGCAGTGGCGACGTCCTGGACGCGATCGTCGAACGGCTACCCGCGCTCGGTTCGGGGGAAGAGGAAAACGGGCTGCGAATCGCCGTCATCGGGAAGCCAAACGTTGGCAAGTCGAGCCTGGTGAACCGGCTGCTCGGCGAAGAGCGGTTGGTCGTCTCGGAGGAAGCGGGCACGACCCGCGACTCCATCGATACCGCTCTGAACTTCCACGGTCAGAAGCTGGTTTTCGTCGATACAGCGGGACTTCGGCGGCAGTCCAGAATTCAGGAGAACATCGAGTATTACAGCGCCATTCGGACGGAGCGTGCGGTGGAAAGCGCCGACGTCTGCCTGCTGTTGATCGACGGGACCGAGCCCCTCCACAATCAAGACTTGAAGATCGCGCAGAAGGCCTGGGACGCGGGCACGGGGCTGATTCTCCTGGTCAACAAATGGGACCTCGTGGAGAAGGATTCGAAGACCGCCCCGACCTTCGAGCGGTCGCTTCGCGAGAAGGCGCCGTTCCTGAAGTGGGTCCCGGCGGTCTTCGTCAGCGCCACGACCGGTCAGCGGGCCCAACGCATACTGCCCCTGGTGCTGGAGGTTCAGGCGGAGCGAGGCAGGCGTATCCCTACCCACGAAGTCAACGAAGTCGTCCGGGAATTAACGACGAGGGCGAGGCCGCCGCACGCCCAGGGTCGGCCGGTCAGGATTCTGTACGCGACGCAAGCGAGTACGAGGCCGCCGGTCTTCGTCCTCTGGAGCAACTACCCCGACGGAATCCCCGAGACCTACGTCCGCTACCTGCACAATGGGTTTCGGGAGCGGTGGGGGTTCGTCGGGTCGCCGATCCGGATCGTCCTGCGCCGTAGGCATGACGAGGAGGCGGCATGATGCCGTGGGTCTGGCTACTGGTGAGCTATCTTCTCGGATCGATTCCGAGCAGCTATCTCGCCGGACGCTGGGTCCGGAACATCGACTTGAGGGAACACGGGAGCGGGAACCTCGGAGCGACGAACACCTTCCGGGTGCTGGGCCCGCGAGTCGCCGCGCCCGTCATGATCTTCGATCTGATGAAGGGCTTCGTGCCGACGGCCGTGTTTCCGCAATGGGATGGAAGCGACGCCTGGAGATGGTCGCTGGCGTATGGAGTCGCGGCGATCATGGGCCACATGTTCTCCGTGTACATGCATTTCCGCGGGGGCAAGGGCGTCGCCACGGCGGCCGGCGTCTTCCTCGGCCTTTCGCCGGTCGCGCTGGGTGTAGCGGTGGTGGGCTGGCTGATCGTGCTGAGAATTGGTCGGATGGTGTCCCTCGCTTCGATCGGCTCAGCGGTCATCCTGGTCATCACCTTGATCCTGACGGGGGAGCGGCCGGAAGTGCTGATCCTCGGGATCGTGGTGGCCAGCTTCGTCGTGTACCGGCATCGGTCCAACGTGCGGCGAATCCTCGCCGGTGAGGAGTACCGGTTCGGAAACGCCAAAGAGTTGGCGAACGGGCGCGTTGATGAAGAGATCCAGACACGGAAGCGGGAGGAGCGGAGGTGATGACTGGCCGAGTGGCGGTGGTCGGGGCTGGGAGCTGGGGAACGGCGTTGGCCAATCTCCTGGCGAAGAAGGGAGTGGAGACGATCCTCTGGTCGTATGAAGGCGATGTCGCCGAGTCGATCCAGAGGAAAGGCCGGAACCCCCGTTACTTGTCCGAAGCGGAGCTCGATCCGAGACTGGAGGCGACGGATTCGATCGCGGAGGCGGTGGCGGGTGCCTCCAAGGTCGTGTCGGTGAGCCCGTCGCACGTCGTGCGCGAGGTGATGACGCAGGTGGCCGAGCACCTTGAAGCAGGGGCGCTGGTTGTGAGCGCGTCGAAGGGGATCGAGGTGGAGACGCTGGCGATGATGGATGCGGTCCTGTCGAGCGTACTGCCGGCTTCGAGCGCTCAGCGGCTCGCGTTCCTGTCCGGTCCCAGCTTCGCCCTGGAGGTGGCGAACGAATTCCCGACGGCCGTGACCATGGCATCGCGGAGCTCCGAGGTGGCGGCCGAAGCGCAGGAGCTCTTTCAGACGGACTACTTCCGGGTCTACACGAACCACGACGTCACCGGGGTCGAGCTCGGAGGGGCCTTGAAGAACGTGATCGCTATCGCCTCCGGAGTCGTGGCGGGGCTCGGGTACGGGCACAATACGCGGGCCGCGCTGATTACTCGCGGACTTGCGGAGATGACCCGATTGGGCACCGCTCTCGGGGCCGAGCCTCTCACGCTCGCCGGCCTCGCGGGAATGGGAGATCTCATCCTGACCTGCACGGGCGACCTGAGTCGGAACCGCTCGGTAGGCGTTGCGCTGGGACGGGGGCGTTCGATCGATGCGATCCTGGGTGAGATGACGATGGTGGCCGAGGGCGTACGAACCACGCGGTCAGCCCGTGAGCTGGCCCGCCGCCACGACGTGGAAATGCCAATCATCGAGGAGGTCCATGCGATGCTCTTCGAGGGACGTGCGGCCCGCGTGGCCGTCGAGAACGTAATGCTGCGAGAGCCAAAGTCGGAGCGCTGGTGATATGATGGACAAAACGATTGCGGGGGTAGGCGGAGTGGAGGTCGAGGGGGCCGCAGGGGAAAGACGTCAGGCGCTCGAGCGCCTGCGACGTTCCCGTCGTCGGACGTTCTACTCGATTGGTGAGGTCTGCTCGATGCTGGGCATCAAACCACACGTGCTTCGGTACTGGGAGACTCAGTTCAAGGAGTTGTCGCCATCGAAGAACCGCTCGGGCAATCGGGTCTATCGGGCGGACGAGATCGAGTTGATCGCGTTGATCCATCGTTTGGTGCATGAGGAGCGGTACACCGTGGAGGGAGCTCGGAAGCGGATCGCAGAGGCGAGGGCTGATGGGCGACGGCGGACGGAATCGACCGACGCGCTACGGTTGACGTTCCTCCGCTCCCTCGACCGGGAACTTCGAGAAGTCCACGAGCTGCTCGACCCGGCTTCGATCGAACGCGGAGCCAAACCGGTATGAGTGACGAAGGCGATCGGCGATCGGCGATCGGGGCTCCCCCCCACCGGCCGCGCCTTACCGTTACGGGCGATGCTGGGCAAGTCGCCGGAGAGAGGGCCGGCCCAAAGGGGGGCGTACTCGCGGTACCATCGTCGCGCTACCGCGAAGACGGGGACCTCCAAAGCGGGCAGGCGACTCCGCGATGTTGATCCTCTGCACGAACGACGACGGCTACTATGCGACCGGGCTGAACGTGCTCGCGGAGGCAGCGGCGAAGCACGGCGAAGTCCAGATCGTCGCGCCGGACCGTGAGCAGAGCGCGTGCAGCCATTCGTTGACGATGCACATCCCTCTGCGTGCAAACCGGTACGATGACCACACCCAGTACGTAGACGGGACCCCGACGGACTGCGTAGCGCTCGCTATCGGAGCGCTCCTGGACCGACGACCGGACGTCGTGCTCTCTGGCGTGAACCACGGTCCGAACATGGGCGAAGACGTGCTGTACTCGGGAACAGTCGCCGGTGCGATGGAAGCCACGATCCTGGGGATTCCGGCCGTTGCCTTCTCCTACACGGGCCGCGACCCGAACGCGATCCCCGCATATGAGCCGCTACTGGCGGAGCTGATACCGAAGCTGATTGAACGCGCCGACTTCCCCGCAGAGACCCTTCTGAACGTCAACCTTCCGCCGATCGAACCCTCAGAGGTACGGGGGGTGCGCGTGACCCGACTCGGGAGGCGCGTCTACATGGACTCCCTCACCCGGGCAACGGATCCGGGCGGACGGGAGTACTTCTGGATCGGGGGAGGTGGGATCGAATGGTCGAGCGAGGAGGGCACGGACTTCCAGGCCGTCGACGAGGGCTACATCTCCGTCACACCTCTCCATCTCGACCTGACCAACTACAAGTTGCTGCGCGACATCGAGCGTTGGGATTTGAACCCGTGATCGGGCGCTTCGCGGCGCAGCGACGTGGACTCATCGAGCTGCTACAAGACCAGGGGATTCGCGACCTCGCGATCCTCAGGGCCTTTGATCTCGTGCCCCGCCACGAGTTCCTCCCGGAGGCGGTACGGCACCGCGCCTACGAAGACGCCGCGCTACCGATCGGCCTCGCCCAGACCGCGTCCCAGCCGTCCCTCCAGGCGTTGTACATGGAACTCCTCCGGCTTCAGCCCCACGAGAGGGTACTCGAAGTCGGAACCGGGTCGGGTTTTCAGACGGCGGTTCTGGCGCAGCTGGTTCGTAACGTACACAGCGTCGAGCGTCTGCGGCCGCTCGCGATCCGCGCTCGGGAGGCGTTGGACCGGCTCCAGATCTCCAACGTTGCGATCCTGGTGGGAGACGGGACGATCGGGTGGAGTCGATACGCGCCTTACGACGCGATCCTCGTGACTGCGGGCTCACCGACGATCCCTGAGCCCCTCGTCCGCCAACTGCGGATCGGGGGCAGAATGATCGTTCCCGTCGGGACGATGGACTCCCAGAAGCTCATGATGGTCGTGCGAACAAACGAGTCGTACGAGGCGGACGAAGTGCTCGCCTGTTCTTTCGTTCCGCTGCTGGGACGATTCGGCTGGACCGAGCGGGAAGGGAGCGCGGATTGAGCTCGGAAAGGAAACGGTTGGAGCCGATCAATCTGCTCTTCGGACTGATGATGGGTACCGCCGACATCATCCCCGGAGTGAGCGGAGGAACGGTCGCGCTCATCGTGGGGATCTACGAACGGCTGGTCGCATCGGTGCGTGCGGTCGCATCCGGGGCGGCGAACGTCCTCCGTGGTCGGATTTCGGAGACGCAACGTCTCTTCGGCGAGGTCGAATGGGGGTTCCTGATCCCGCTTGGGATCGGCATCGTTACGGCCCTCGTCGTTGGCGCTAGGGTACTCGAGCCGTTGCTCGAGGCGTACCCTGTGCAGTCGCGCGCCCTGTTCTTCGGGCTGATCGCGGCTTCCGTGGTCGTCCCATGGCACCGGATGGAGACTCGTTCGGCCGTGCACCTGGGAGCGGTCATGGTCGCAGCCATCTGCGCCTTCGTCATCGTTGGCTTCCCTCCCCGCGCGATCGATGAGCCTACGCTGCCGATCGTCTTCGTCGCTGCCTCGATCGCCATCTGCGCGATGATCCTGCCGGGAGTCAGCGGATCGTTCCTCCTGTTGGTCCTGGGTCTCTACGAAACAACGATCAGCGCCCTCAACGCGCTGGACTTCGCCTATATCTTCGTCTTCATCGGCGGTGCGGCGGTGGGCCTGGCAGTCTTCTCGAAGCTCCTCTACTACCTCCTGAAGACGTACCACGACCTGACCATGGCCGCCCTCGTGGGGCTGATGATCGGTTCCCTCCGCGCCCTGTGGCCTTACCAGGACGAGACGCGTCAGCTCCTCGCTCCCCCGTCGATCGAGTCGCTCCTCCAGGTCACCGCGTTGGGAGTCGCGGGGTTCGTTACGGTCATGCTGCTGATTCGGCTCGGCCGCAGGATCGAGGAGCGAAGTCGGTTGGAGACGCCCGGTTGACGCTGACACGTGTCGTGCTCTAGCTTTTGCCGGTGAGTCCCGTGGGGTGCCGTTCGGGCCCTTCCCCCGCGGATCCTGGGCGCACAGGAATCCCAGACGCCGATGACGGCGAACGCCAACGAGTCGGACGCCCACAAGAGCGGCGAGAGAGGTCGCCTGCCTCCGCTGATCACGAGCGGACCGAAATGGGTCGCGGCCGCGGTGCGTCCGCGGGTCGTTCTTGGCCCCCTGCAGACCACTTCCGCTGCTGTTTCGCCTCCCCCAAGCGAGGAACGGAGCTCCGTCGAGTCCGAGGTCGTACAGGATGCCAGCGCGAAGCTCGATGGGGCGGCGGTGACCGATGTCGAACGCTCCGTCGAGGAGACCGCCTCGGATGTGACCCTCGAGCCCGAGTTGGAGGCGACTTTCGATGCCCATTTCGAATCGCTGACGGAGGTCGCCGGTTGGGAGGAAGAGAAGTTACCGTCCTCCTTCGGCGAACCCCAGGCGGGCGATGAGCAGTCGCTGACGGCGGGCACAGGGTTCGTGGCCCCGCCGGAGGAAGGGTGGTCCGCGCAATCCGAGCCACTCGAAGCCGAGGCGCCGATGCGCGGCTTCACGGCCGACCCGGAACTGGCAGCTGAGTTTGCTGACCGCCTGGAACGAATCGCCCGAACGTTACGACAGCAGGGAGCGATGGCCGCACTCGCCCAACACGCCGACGACCCCCTCGGCGCGATGGTCACGGGCTATCTGCTGGGCTTCTCCGAATCGGTTCGGAGGGCGCCGTTCCCGGCCGATTCCGGGGTGGGCGACGAGGGTGGTTCCGATTGACGGAAGTTGCTGAATCGTCTAGATTTAGACGTTGCCGAGGGGCGTAGAGTCGGCGTCGTTCCTCCGGGTCGGCCTCGTAGCTCATCAGGATAGAGCGCATGATTCCTAATCATGAGGTAGAAGGTTCGAGTCCTTCCGGGGCCATTCCGTAAGTCTTTACAAAACCACCACTTATCGCCGGAGTCGTCATCCCCCGCTTTCGCGGGGATGACGACACTGTGCCACTTCCGAAATCTCAACAGACTGCCATGCACGACGAAACCAGGAGACGACCGATAGCCAACGCATTACGGTGGAGAATCCGACCGCCAGCCGGATCGATGCTGAGACACCACCCAGCACGAATCGCGGCTCTGGCGGCGATCGTGGCCACAGGCTGCGATGGCGCGGGCGTCACGGGGCCGCCGCCCGTCGAGTTGCAAGCCATCGAGATTGCGGGTGGGCTGACGCAGCCAGTGCATCTGACGGCGGCGCCGAACGATGATCGGCTGTTCGTCGCTGAGCGGACCGGCCGCATTCGCGTCATCGAGGACGGCGTGCTTCTCGAGACATCGTTCCTCGACCTCTCGGCGGACGTAGAATGGGGCGTCAACGAACAAGGTCTACTCAGCGTCGCGTTCCATCCCGACTACGAGAGCAACGGCCAATTCTACGTGAATTACACGGGCGAGGGCGGCGCGACGCGGGTCGAACGCTACAACGTCTCCGCCGATCCCAACGTCGCCGATCCGGCCTCGGCTCAGCTCGTTCTGACTGAGCCGCAGCCGGGGCCCAAACACAACAGCGGCCTGCTCACATTCGGGCCGGACGGCATGCTCTACATCGGCATGGGCGATGGCGACAGTGCTGGCGATCCGTTCGACAACGGACAGGATCCCGGCACACTGCATGGCACACTGCTTCGGATCGACGTTGACGGCGGCGAGCCGTACGCCGTCCCGCCGGACAATCCCTATGTCGACGAGCCTGACTGGCGACCGGAGATCTGGGCGATCGGGCTGCGCAACCCGTGGCGATTTTCGTTCGATCCCGAGAGCAAAATGCTCTTTGTCGCCGATGTGGGCCAGAACGACATCGAGGAGATCAACGCACAACCAGCGTCAGAGCCCGGCCTGAACTACGGCTGGAACATCATGGAAGGCTCGGACTGCTATAGGTCCTCCGACTGCGATACGACCGACTTAGTGCTCCCCGTGTTGGAATTCGACCATGACGCGGGCTGCTCAGCAGTCATCGGCGGCTTCGTCTACCGCGGCGAGGCGCTGCGCGAGCTACGGGGCCATTACTTCTATGGCAACTATTGCAGCGGCGCGGTGCACACCTTTCGTCTGACCGACGACGGCGAAGTGACCGACGAGCGTGAGTGGCCGCTCGATCCGCTCGGCAGCACTACGTCGATCGGTCAGGACGCCGCGGGCGAGGTATACGTCGTTGTGCAAGAGGGCATCGTCTACCGCCTGGCGCCCTCCTAAGTACTCCACGGCAAAAGTATGGCTACGTATCCTTTTTATCGCCGGAGTCGTCATTCCCGCGAAGGCGTCGCGAAGGCGGGAATCCAGAGCACCGCAACCGACTGAGCCACTGGATCCCCGCCTTCGCGGGGATGACCACTCTTGGGCTCTCGGAATACGTCGCCGTAACTGTGACCAGAGGTACGCCGGCGGCCCCGTAGAACATCATGCCCCCTTCGGTTTGCGCTCTGTGCCCCCTTCCGGCGGTATGGTGGAAGCCCATCATGGGGTGATGCCTCGCTGGTGAAGTAGCGCTTCCGTTGGTTCGCCACGCCGCGCGTGTCGATCTCCTTCCCCCACCGTACGCACCTCCCGCGGTTCCCTTCACTCAGCCGTTGCCGGTACCCAGGTACTGGGCCCCCGCTTGTGGAGCTCTTGCGCGTAGTCCTTTAGTCCACGGCTTCGATTCGCTCCGCGGGGAGGGGAAGAGGAGCGCGGCCGAACAGGAACAGACAAAAGCGCAGGATCGGCTGTCGTCGGGAAAGCACGAGCCCTCGTTAGGCATCGCATGTGCTAACCACCCCACCCGATCGGACGGGTGCCCCCGGTCGCATGACCATAAGGCTGCCGCCAATTTGAGCCTCCCGAAATCTCGACAGAAGTACCATGCACGACGAAACCAGGGGACGACCGATGGCCGACGCATCACGGTCGAGAATCCGACCGGCGGCCAACGCATCACGGTCGAGAATCCGACCGCCAGCCGGATCGATG
>WHSP01000160.1 GCA_009380025.1 Gemmatimonas sp.
AATCCGCGGGACTTCGAGCGAGCGAGGTCTCCGATCTCATGGACCGGCGCGACTTGTTCCAGGCAGTCGCCGGGTATGTGTACCGGCCGAACAATGCGAACCTCAGCGGAGCGAGGGAAACGCAGCATGTCGCACTCCTCCCTACCCTCGGTCCCTTCTTCGATGTGTTCGGCATTCGGCCTCATCTTGGACGCTTCTACAACTCGCTCGACGAGGCCGAGGGGAACACCCGAGTCGTCGTACTGAGCTACGGCTTCTGGCAGGCGCTTGGTGGAGATCCTGAGATTGTAGGTGAGGTCATTCAGCTCGAGAACGAATCGTACGAAGTCATTGGCGTACTTCCGCGTGGGTTTGAATATCCGCGTGGCGTTCAGGCTTGGACTCCGCATCGGGCCAGTCGAGCTCAGTTCATATTGGACCCCGAGTGGGAGGGCGGAGAGTGCTGTAGGCTGGTGCGGGCGATTGCGCGCCTTCAACCAGGCGTGTCACCGGCTCGCTTGCGAACGGAGCTCACTTCGGCGATGGCGGTCTGGGCCCAGCAGTTCCCCGATTTGTATACGCTGCTCGGCCCCGTGGAAATCAGGGCTACGCCACTCGTTAACTCCTTCGCCGGCCAGCTTCGACCAATCCTTCTTCTGCTGATGGGAGCCGCCGGATTCGTACTGCTCATTGCCTGCGCCAACATTGCCAGCCTGCAGCTCGTGCGTGCGATGGGCCGGAGCAAGGAGATCGCGGTGCGAGTCGCGTTGGGTGCAAAGCGAGGTGCGGTGGTTCGGTACGCGGCTACCGAAGGCTTGCTCGTCGCCGCTGCAGGAGGAATTCTCGGCGTATTCCTCGGGTGGCTGGTGATTCTGCTGATCGGGCGGTCCAGTGCCGCACAGATCGCGATTTCGAGCCCGTTGCAACTGGACATCGTCGTCCTCTTGTTCTCCACGATCATCACTGTCGTGGCAACCTTGATTTTCGGAACGGTTCCCGCCCTCCGGGCAGCGCACGTGCAGCCCGGGGATGCACTCAAGGCCGTGACGCGCGGATCATCCGCAGGTCCCGGGAGCAATCGCTTTCTTCAGGGGGCAGTGGTCGTGCAAGTGGCGCTGGCGTTCATCCTCCTTCTGGGCACTGGATTGGCGCTCCGCAGTCTCGCGCGCCTATTGACCATTGACCCAGGGTTCCGGTCGGACGAAATCATCACCATGAACCTATTTCTACCCGTGATCCCCGGGGTGTCTGGCGGCGAGACCGGATCCGCTCGAAGTATTGCTTTTTACGAAGGATTGCTCGAGCGATTGACGGCGGTACCCGGTGTCGACGCGGCGGCAACCGTGGCTGGTGGGCCATTTGGGTTCCAAGGGGATCTTGGACAGCGCTACGTCGTGCGCGTAGTCGGCAGATCCGAGAGTGAGCAGGTTTCGCCGATCGTATATACTACCGCGGTCAGCCCCAACTATTTCCCTACCATGGGAATTCCGCTCATCGCGGGTCGGCCGTTCACGCCCGCAGATGATGCCCAGTCGCCCCGCGTCGTCATCATCAACGAACGTCTCGCGCAGGAGCTATTTCCTGGGGAGGAAGAGGAAGGGATCGGTCAGGAGCTTCAGGGCTATGGAACAATCGTCGGCATCGTCGGATCGGTGAAGATGACCGACCTTGCGGGGCCTGTGGAAAGTGCGGTGTATGCGCCCTTCCGTCAGGCGCCCATTTACGAAGAAACGGTGGTCGTCCGTACCTCACTTCCGACGAACACGATAGCCGCCTTGGCCAGGAGTGCGGTCGAAGAGCTCGATCCAACGACGGCTGTATTCGACATCGCTCCGCTCAATGCGTTGATCAACCGAACGCTCGCGCCACAGTATCTGGCGCTCGTTGTTCTCGGATGGGTTGGAGCGCTCGCGCTCCTGCTTGCGGCCGTGGGCATTTATGGAGTAGTGAATTACAGCGTAAGCAAGCGCGTCCGCGAGATCGCGATCCGGCTTGCCCTGGGCGCGCCGCCGCGGAGTATCACAGGTAGCGTCGTCCTGCGAGGCTTTACCCTCGCTTGCATCGGACTGCTGGCGGGTGGCCTCGTCTTCGTCGCGATAGGACGTCTCCTTTCAGCGCTCGTATTCGGTAGCGGCATTCTCGACCCTTTGAACTTCTTGATTGGTGCAGGAATCTTGGCCGCCATCGCCGTCACGGCGAGCTTGGCGCCGGCTCTTAGCGCTGGTCGAGCGGATCCAATCCTGACGTTGCGTGAGGAATAAGCGAGGGCGGCATGTCCTGCCTTCCAATCCTCGCCTCCCGTGGCGGAACGGTGATCGCCTTACAGGGTGAGCGTCATCGTCTGGGAGAGCAATGCTGAACCGGCACGGATCGGTTTGGGATCGTCGACGGGGGCGAAGCCGACTCGGTCATACAGCCGCCTGGCCGGTGTGTCGCCGCACGTAACGCTCAACACGGCCCGCTTCGCACCAGCCTTCCTCGCCCAGGCGACCACTTCGCGAAGGAGCATCGACCCGATCCCCATCCCCCGGCATCTGGGCTCAACCCACATTTGGTAGATATGTGCTGTCTGGGGAATGTCTGGATCGATTCGCCCCCAGACCACGCCCACGAGCTCACCCGCAACCACCGCCACCAGAGGGTAGTTCCAATCAGATGCTACGCCGGTCGAAAGGCGTTCCGACCAATGAGCGTCAGGGCGGACTCGTTCGACGGCGAGCGTACTGCCGAATGCATCCGGAGAATCGGTGAGCGCGCGAAGCCGGATCTCGCGGTAGCCGCACCACTCATCGGCGGCCAGGCGCCGGATGGTGGGCATCTCAACGTGGCTTTGACGGCCGCGCATTCTGGTCACTGGGGTGGTTGGCCGCGAGCCCATGCCCGCTCAACCAGCAGAGCAACCAGGGCTTGGAACGGAAAACCCGCTGCCTCCGCAATGTCCGGATACAGACTCGTTGGGGTCATGCCCGGCAACGTATTCACCTCGAGAACGACCGGATCTCCGGCTTCCGGGACGACGAAGTCGACGCGCGAATAGTCGCGGCAGCCGAGCGCAGCGTGGGCTCGTATCGCTAACTCCTGGGTCTGTCTGTACTGGTTGGCGGGAAGCGGGGCCGGGATGATGTGCTCGCTGAGTCCCTGCGTATAGCGGTGCTCAAAGTCATACCAAGAGTCCGAGGGTGTACGCACTTCCAGCACCGGAAGAGCCTCGATTCCGTCTCTCTCGAGAATGGCCACGGTGATCTCTCGACCTTCGACCCGCTCTTCGACGAGCACTTGATCATCGTACCGGAACGCCTCGATCAGCGCTGCCTCGATCTCGGCATGGCCGTTGGCGAAACGGACGCCCAATGCCGAGCCCTGACGTGAAGGTTTGACCACGACTATCGACCCAAGATCCTTCACGATCCGCTCGGCTTCTGCTGAGGCATCCGTGGAGCGTTGGACGATGATGTCGCGCGCCACGGGCAAGCCGGCACCTTGGAACAGGTGCTTGGCTACGATCTTGTCCATTGCGCACGCACTTGCCCGCACTCCGCTGCCAACGTACGACAGACCTAGCGTCTCGAGGAATCCCTGGAAGGTACCATCCTCTCCGGGCGGACCGTGAAGCACGGGGAAGACGACGTCAGTTCTATTCTCTCGAAGGGCATCGCCAATCGCCGTGTCGAGCTCGAGGAAAGCGACGTTCGAGTAGGTGAGCCGAAGTGCGTCCGCCACCCCGCGGCCAGACACGCGCGAGACCTCGGCTTCGGCTGAGGGGCCGCCTGACACGACGGCAACCCTCGGAGATGCTTTGGTTTCCACGCGGTCAGACCCCCGTTTTGTGCTCGATCTTAGGCTCTCCGAACCAAGACGTCTTCGATTCGACTATATCAACATAGGCCACCGACAGCGATCACTAGTCCATCGGAACGGCTAGTGGTACTTCTCACACGAAACGGATTCGTCGGAGGGTCGCGAAACGGCTTGGGAATCTGCTACGTGGGCTCAACGCGAGTCGAGGCGAGATGGAAGGCAACGTATCGGAGCTACATGCCGTTCGGCCGTCAGCAGCAGTCAACGGCGCTCATGTCGACCTTAAGCCCTCTTCGATGCGCTAGGCCGAGCGCTTTGCTCGCCTTCTGGCGCTCGTACGTTTGGCAATTGCCGCGAGCTCGCGCAACGCTTCATTCACGGACTGCGAATCTGGGAAGACCTCGCGCAATTCGGGATCGAGCACGATCACATTCGTTCCCTCCGCATAGCGTGCCGCAGTCTCGCCCCGAATCGCTTTCGAGAAGTCGTACTCGGGCTGGAGAGAGTCCCAGTCCGGGTCCGGCTTCTCTTCAGTCTTGCGTTTCTTCGTAGTCATTGCGTTCCTGCCTTGTCGCTTTCCGTGCGCTGATGATACGGGTTCGGCGCCCACGTTCGGCGTAGGCCACCACGAGAAGTCGCTGCCTGATCGACATGCCGAGGACCAAGAAGCGTTCCTCCTCAGCCGAGTGCAACGGGTCCGGCATGTTTAGACTCAGGGGATCGGCGAACACCGTGACTCCTTCATCGAAGGAGACACCGTGCTTCTTCAGATTCGCTTCCGCCTTCGCCGGATCCCACTCGAACTCGTAGGTCACGTTGATAATCTATGGCGCGCGGTGGGACGGAGGGAAGGCGTTATAGGGTTGGACGTGGGCTATCTACGATGCCCATGGCCGACGTTCATCGGCTCCGGCGAACAGAAATCGCGCCCGAGTCCACCGGGACACCGCTCCTCAGCGGTCCAACTCGGCCGCCGCATGGGGTTACCCGGTGGCTCGGGAACGGGGGTGCAAATAGGCTTCACGGGCATCCAAGAACCTCGCTATCACAGAACTTCGCTATCACCCGGAGGATGCTACTCACTCGCCGCCTCGGCGGAGGCGACGAGCTTGTTCAGGACCCGATCCTTGAGCTCGAGCAACCTCCCATCGAGCAGCGCCCCGACTCGGGAGTCCCGCACCTTCCAAAGGGCAGCATCGTGGTCGACGGACTGGGCGACGGCGTTGTACGCTTCCCACGCGCTGCCGTCCCCGCTGTGTCCTGCCCCACCTCCCCATAGCTCACCCATCCTCGACCGGCGCGCGACGACGCGCTGGCGTGCAGCTTCCTCCCGGGCCGTGAGACCAACCTTGTCGAGCTTCGCCGGGATCGGAGCCGCAACGTCGAGCACCAGCTGACGGAAGAGCGCAGTGTCCAGGTGGTACTGCTTGAGCGCACGATACTGCTGCGCCACCCGATCGTATCGCTCGACCAACCCTTTCCAGAGACTTCGGGCTGCCTCCACGGTCCGAGCCTCCACCGATGCGGTGTGCCGGACGCCCACGGCGCGCCGCCGGTCGCGTAGCGCGGCGCCCAGCGTGTTGGCGCAGACGACGCGGATCGGGGTCTCCTGTACCACCACCTTCCGCTGGCCGGCGTGGTTGTTGGAGATCATCCCGAAGGGAACGACCTCGTCGGCGAAGACCTCCTGGACAATCGGCGAGTCTACGTTGAATCGGACGAGCATCCAGACATCACGCCCACCGCGAAGCGAGCCGCCCGTCTCGAGGGACGCAAGCCCCGCGTCGAGCAGCGGCTCGAGCACGCCGAAGGCATCCCGGTTCTGGAGCGGCTGGTAGCGGCTGGAGACGATCCCGAGGACCGCGTCCCGGTCGGTGCGGACGGTGGCGAAGGCGTCGCCGGCACGCTCGTAGGTGAAATCCGAAACGTCGGGTGCGGAATGGATCCGGGTGTACAGCGGTCGGACGTCGACCTCAAAGTCGAGGCCGCCAAGGTCGAGGGCTTCCTCGAGCGAGGGAGCATGTTTGAGAATGGTGCCCTCGCGATGCCAGGGCGTGATGCGGGTGCTGAAGGTCGCGGCCGTGCTGTCCGAGCGACGATCGAGTTCATGCGCCATAGTGATCTCCTGGTAGGGGGTAAACGTCATAAGGATGAGCACAATCACCCCCGACTCTTCTCTTGCTGAGCGGATGTAGAAGCGGGGGCCAGCGCGGTGCCGACCCCCGGCGAAATAGACACCTGCACAAGTCAGAAAGGAACGTCGTTCTCCGAGGCGACCGAGTCATCGAGCGTTCGGTCGCCCGCCTTCTCGGCGACCCCCGCCTGCAGCGCCGTATCGTCGCCGTGAGCGTAGACCGTCGTCGCCACGCCGTCTCGTCCTCCCAGCATCACTGACCCGTTGTCGAGCTGGTCATGTGAGTCGCATGCGTACCTGGTCGAGCATCCGCCACACCTCCTGGACTACGTCGCGAGCCTCGATCATCGAGAGCGCGCCGGCGTGGTCAGATGCCAGATCGTCGCTACGGCGAGCCAGCGCGTCGAGATTGCTCCCGAGTCTTCGAAGCTGAACGGCCAGGGCTTCCAGCGCCGCGACCTCGTCCGCGGATTGGATCGTTCCTCTGTTCTCATGATCTCGCAGCAAAGCGAGCTCGACGAGAAACCGACTCGCGCTCCGGTTTGCCCGCTTGGCCATGGCGAAGATTTCCTGCTTCTCCGCCTCGGTGCAGCGCACTGGAAACCCTGTCGGGTACCGCCGCGCTGAGCGCTGTCCGGCGTGACTCGCTCCTCGAAGCACCTTTTCAGCTCTACAGGAGGCAGGGGGATGTCATGATGTTTCCTCTGGACGACGACGTTCTCGAGCTGGGAGGGGTCGATCCCTCTACGGGAGGTACCTGACGATCTGGGAGAGCGTTCTGGAAGTCAGCGCGCCGGAACCCATCGCACGGCTTGTTGACCTTCGCCTCGCGCTGTTCTTGAAGGACCTTCCAGCAGAGGTGCTATCCAGGAGGGGGGTCAAGCTCAGGACATGTGCCATAACTCCTTGCGTTTGCAACCTCCTTGCCTTAGCTTGCATTTGCAAGGAAGGCAGCACTCAGGAGGCGGAATATGTCCACAAGCACGGTAAGGGCAGGCCTTGACACCATTCGGGAGGTTCTCGGTCTCACCCTCGAGGAGATCGCCCGGGCCGTCGGCGTCAACTACACGACGCTCTACCGGTGGCAGATTGGCGCCACGCCGAATCCGGGCGAGCGTTTCGTGTCCAGCGTTGCGCGACTTGAGGAACTCGCCGCCGAGCTGTCGCGTGCGCTGGACATCCATGAAAGGGAAGCATGGTTGAACTCCCCCGCATCGATCTTCGACGGTAGGAGTCCGCGCGAGATGCTCCTGGAAGGTCGCGCCGAAACCCTTTTGGGAGCCCTACTCTCGCATCGTCATATACTCGAGGCGCTCGAGCGTACGGAGTCCGTCCAGCAAGGCTTTGCAGAGTTGCTATCCCGGCACGACCTTTCTCTTTCGAAGAGGGCAGCCCTCGCCCTTCTGGACCAACAAATTGATGATGCTGTGCGGGGAATGCAGACGGCCTCTTCGCGCGCATCCGCAGCGGAGGCATTCGAGAGGCCACCGCGGGTGCGCATCGAGAAGAATTCCGAGTCCTGAACGGGCTTCCTGTTGTTGACGGACGCCCGTAGGGGCATCATCCGAGTGCTGGCCGGCACCAACGGCGCCGGGAAGAGTTCGATCGGCGGTGCGCAGCTGAGGAGAATAGGCGCCGACTACTACAATCCGGACGAAGTCGCCCGGGCGCTTCTCAAGAGCGGCGTCGTGGCCGGTCTTCCGGAAGCGAATTCGTTGGCTTGGAAACGTGGCGTCGACGAACTGAAGCGGGCGATTATACAGCACTCCGACTTCACGTTCGAGACGACGCTAGGAGGGGCCACCGTAACTCGACTACTCTCAGAATCGGCCGACTCCGGGCTCGAAGTCCACATCTGGTACGTCGCGCTCGAAAGCGCTGATCTGCACGTGGAGCGGGTCCGAGCACGTGTTGCGGAAGGCGGGCACGATATTCCGGAGGGCCGGATCCGAGAGCGTTACGATGCCAGCCGACGGAATCTGATTCGCTTGCTCCCTCGTCTGACCAGCCTTCGCGTATTCGACAATTCCGCTCCCCCAGATCCCGAAACGGGATTCGTCGAACCCCGCCTTCTCCTCCATACCGCGCTGGGTTCGATCGTCCACGTTGCTCCCGATCCACTCCCCGCTTGGGTGCGCCCAATCGTCGAAGCCGCCCGGGCCTCCTGATCGCCTCAAGAGGACCGCCCATCGGACCTTCCAGAGCCACACGCCCGCGGGGAGGCTACCAACTATGACCCGGAACGAGATCAAGGCGGTGGAGATGTGCGACGCATCCGCGATCGACACCACGAGCTGGTGAAGGAAAAGGACGCCGGAGGAGCGTACGGATGGTGACTCGGTAGCCAAAACGGATCGCCGCATGCCAGAACGTCACGGCGAATCGGCGGGTACTCCGATGAGACGGCACGCGCCTCCGCACTCGAGTCGCGTTCCTTGATGCTTCAGGCCCGCTTGGAAGGTGCTATGCATACCGATCTGCTCCGCGCCCTTCGCACTATTGCCGATGCGCTCCCACCTGGCTCGAGCGTGACCCTGGAGGGCGGTTGGCTTCGGGCGCAGTTGGAGGAGGTGGAAAACGGCAGCACTCAACACAAAGCCGCGAATCACCGACTCGCCGACTTGACCGTCGAGCAGGTGGCCGAAGAACTGGGTCGCTCGGGATCCACTGTTCGGGGGTGGCTCGCGGCGGCGGAGTTCCCCAACGCCTTCAAGCTGAACCAACGGGAATGGAGAATCCCGCTTTCGGACGTTCGGGCTTTCCTCGACCGCCAGCGCCCCCAGACGGAGAAGTGGCCTGAATCAGCGCGCCTGCGAAGGTCCTCCAGGACGCAGGATGACCTCGGCTCTTGGAGGCAGCAAATCGGAACTCGGCGATGAACAGCCCGGAGCGGTGTCCCCGCAGGTCCGGAGTAGAGGATCCGAAAGACGACGCGGACGCGAGAAGGACCAATCCTTTCGGTGTCTACGGATGAGTCGGCACAAATCTACGTCCTGGTCGAGGGCGGCGGTTCTTGATCTTCGAACGATGTCGGCGATGGCGAGCGTCCCATGGATCCGATCTAGACATGAGCCCGACGACGTGCTCCTGCCGAGATCGCATCAGAGGCGGCTGGAAAGATGTCCGTCGAATGGTGACATGAATGGTTGGGCCGGTTGCCCCTTCGCCTACGGTGACTCCCTCAGCCGGTGAAACAGACGGAGGAGGCGTGAGCTTGACACGCTTGAAGACGAGCCAAGGAGAACGATGAGGCAACGAAAGAGTGCTCGGAAGTTAAAGATCTACTGGCGCGACACCGGTTCCGCTCGGCGCGCATATGGCGACTTCCGAGGATGGGCCGATGTCGGCGGCGCTCGAGAGCCCCTGGTACCCGAAGGCGGGACGCTGGCCACGACGGATGCGGAAGAGGCCGGGCACCTGTACATCGATCGGACGGCCGAATTGAACGATCTGCGGGAGAAGAAGAAGGTCCTCGGAGCGGTTTACGGGATCCAGGCCACTGCAGGGCTCAAGGCGTACGCTGCTCACCACCTCCGCATGAAGGCCCTCAGCGGTGGAGTGACCGACCGATGGCTCGACGCGAGCGAGAACCACCTCCGCGCTGCCGTGGAGTTCTTCGGCGCCGAGAAGGAGCTTCACGAGATCCGGGTCTCCGATATTCAACGGTACAGCGGGTGGCTCCAGACGCAGCCGGTCTGGCGGGGGGCGAAGCTCGCGACAAAAAGGAAGGATCGGCGGACTCTCTCAGGCGGTTCGGTCCGGAAGTACCTGAACACCCTCTCCAACCTCTTCAAGCGGGCTCAGGCGGAGGAGGTCGTGCCGCTCGGTCACAACCCGGT
>WHSP01000161.1 GCA_009380025.1 Gemmatimonas sp.
CGCAGAGCTGCGCGATTTATCAACGGCCTTCTAGCCGATGTCGAGATACGCGTCCCTGTTTCGACTCCTCAATGTAAGCGCCAAAGAGAGCGTCAAGGACTCTACCTATCAAAGTGGGAGGAGACGATGCAGAAGAAGATCACACCGTTCATCTGGTACGACGCCAACATCGAGGAAGCGATGGAGCTCTATCGTTCGGTCTTTCCCGGCTCGAAGGTGTTGGGCACCAGAACCGGCCCGGACGGTTCGCTGATGAGCGCCACCTTCGAGCTTGATGGCCAGCGGTTCATCGCCTTCACCGGTGGCCCGGGACCCAAGCTGACGCCTGCGGTATCGATGTACGTGAACTGCGAGACGCAGGAGGAAGTGGACGAGCTCTGGGGGAAGTTGGTCGAAGGAGGACGGGAGAGCCGGTGCGGTTGGCTCGTCGATCGATTTGGCCTCTCCTGGCAGATCATCCCGTCAATCCTGCCGAACCTTCTCGGCGATCCAGATCGCGAGAAGGCGAGCCAAGCCGCAAACGCGATGCTCGGTATGAGCAAGATCGACATTGCCGACCTCGAGCGTGCTGCGACTGGCGAGTGAACCTGGCCTCACGCAGCGCCGCGGAGGGAGACGTAGTACCTCTTGTCAGTATTGCGGCCACGTATTCGCGAGTCGACAAAGGTCGTCATCCCCGCGAAGGCGGGGATCCAGTCGGCTGGGTTCCCGCCTTTGCGGGAATGACCACTGGGAGGAGGGCCAGGAATACGTAGTCAACAAACAATCACGCCCACGCGATCTGCGTCTTCACGTGAACCTTCCGAGTGCTGCCAACCGCGGCGAACCCCGAGGAGGAACCGAATGGCCAAACTGATCTACGGGGCGATCGCCTCACTCGACGGGTACATCGAGGACGAAGACGGCAGGTTCGACTGGGCGATTACCGTCTGGAGTCCTGAGTGGCGAGGGGAGTAGATCGACCTTCGGGTTGGACCGACCTTTGCCAGATCTGGTAATGCCACGTCGCTCGTCTCGTGGAGGGGAACCTCGATGGCGGCGGCGGGTGGTTTGACGTGGCGATGCTCGGCGTTTCACACCTTCGAAAACAGAGGGGTCTGTGAACACTGCTCGATCTCCGGAGTTGCATTCGGCCCGTCCATCGATCGCGTGGCGATGGTTCGGGTGGTTCGTCGTGGGCACCGCGACGGTCGGTCTGGTGATGGCGCTCCTGCCATCGAACACGTCATCGGCGCTCGCCGCAGACGAGCCTCTACGAGTTCCGGCAACTATCCGATGGACTCCGACGGACATCGCAGAAGGAATGCTTTTTACCGTCGTGATCGAGGGTAGCGATCCGGCCGTTCGGTCCGCCACGGGAAGCTTCGGCGGAGAGCCGCTTCACTTCGAGCCTGTCGAGGAAGGCGTACTGGCGGCGCTGGCGGCGGCGCCACTCGACTCGGTGGGAGCCCGCCCGCTGCGAGTGGATCTCATGCTGGCCGACGGCAGTCGCGAAGACAGGGTGGTCGAGATCCCTGTTGAGCAGGGAACCTACGAGATGCAGCGACTATCGGTGGCACCGGAGTTCGGGCGCACCCAGCCGCCCGAGATCCAGCGGCGGATCGACGCCGAATCCGATCGGGCACTCGAGGTCTCGCGCGCTTCGCATTCGACGCCGCAGATGTGGGAGCCGCCTATCGTCGCGCCTCGAGACAGCCGGATCACCAGCGGATTCGGGCACGGGCGCATGTTCAACGGCGAGGTGCAGAGCCGGCATACGGGCACCGACTTCGGCGGCGCGGTCGGGACTCCGGTGGTCGCTCCCGCCCGTGGGGTCATCGCACTCGTGGACGACTTCTATCTCGGTGGCGGGGTGATCTATATCGACCATGGTGCCGGCCTGGTCACAGCGTACCTGCATTTGAGCGAGCAACTGGTCTCCGAGGGCGACATCGTCGAACCAGGTCAGACCATCGGGCTTGTCGGGGCCACCGGCCGCGTTACGGGACCCCACCTTCACTGGATCGTACGCTACGGGCCGCACAGCGTGGATGGGCTGGGCCTGCTGAACCTCCCCGCGGACGCGGCCAGTCCCTGATCTGTGGCGCTTTGCAATACTGCGGGGGGATTTTACCGCAGAGTCGCGAAGGCCGCGGAGAACATCTCGACCATCGCTCTCTGCGAGCTCCGCGGCTCTGCGCTGAATCTCTTTTGCCGGTATGCGGCGGAGGAACAAAGTTTCTTTACAGGTTGTTTCGCCCAACGCCGACTGGTCGGCCCGATCAGTCCGAGAAGTTGAGCAGCTTCCAGCGGCCGTCCCGTTCGACGAAGCCGTCGAAGAGAGGGAGGATGGCTTCCTCTCCATCGCTCTCACGCCTCACCCTGGTCCGTGCGCCGAGGAAGAGCCGGAAGCCGTCGTACTCCTCAACCGGCTCGTCGAAGGTGAGCTCGATCAGCTCCAGGGAGGAGCCTGACAGCACTGGTAGCAGCTCGTCGAGAGCCTTTTGGGAGTTGTGCTCGTTCACCGACCATACGTATTCGAGGGGAAAGTGGCGGCTCTCCGGCAGTTGATCCCAGAGCAGGGTCCCATACTCGTTTTCCGACACCCGCAACGTCTCGAGCGCCTCGCGGTCGCCCTCTTGCATCGCGTCGAGCGCCGCGGCGATGAGCGCCTCCGACGATCGGTACGAGTTCGGGAAATCGGCATCGCCCGAACATCCAGCGACGAAAAGCGCGCTAGTAAGAGCGCCAAAGATCCAACGTTTCATCTGCATCGACCCGTAGTAAGCGGGTGTGCCGGTCACCCCCTGAAGCGGAGGTGCCGGCACACTCGATTCCAGCCGTCCTACCCATCATCCAGAAGGATGGGAAGGCTCAGTTCGCTTCCTCGGCGTTCGGCCGGGAATCGCTCCCGTCGACCGCCCAGACCGTCCAACCGTAATACCAGGCGTCTTCGAGTGCCGTCCCCGGCGCGACTGCGCCGGCATAGTCGGTGGCCATTAGCGACCTGCCATCGGTCGGCAGAACGAGGCCATCGGTGATGCCCGAGACATCCTGAGCCGTGTAGCCGCCCGGCATCGCGGAAGGAATCAGGTTCGGCGGGCTCTCGAGCGTCCCGTAATCGAACGCTGACGCCGGCAGCAGCTCGTCAGCATCAGCGACGATCATGTTATTCGACGCGGCGTGCTCGACGAAGGTCTGATCGAACCCGGAAAGATCCGAGCTCCGCCAGACCAGTGAGTTGGCGAACAACGAGATCTCGTCCGGATCCGTTGAGCCGTCCAGGTAGTTCTGGGCATAGGGCTGCGTGGAACCGTCCACCGACACCGGGCCACGCTGCATGCCAGCGAGGATGGTGTTGTAGACGCGCCAGTTCGAACCCTCGCGCAGGTTGAGACCCTGGTGCAAGGTTGGGCCCTGGATCTCTCCCTGCTCGGCGCCCACTGCCGTCACGTTGGCGATCAATGCACTGGAGCGCGGAGTCGCCGTGTCTGGATTGTCGCCGTTCGTGCTGAGCTCGAACGCCTTGTCTCCATCATCGCCACGCATCTGCACGACGCCAAACTGGATAAAGCCGCGGTATCCATCGGTCCCATCGAAGCTGTCGTCCCCGATCCCCGTCATGACCATGTGTGTCTGGCTGACCGTTCCGCCGAACGGCTCCGTGCCGTCATCGACGTTGTAGTGAATCTGGACGTAGTCGACAGTCGTCCCCGCACCAACTCCCTGGAAGGCGATTCCGTTCAGCTCGTCGGTAGCCGTGACGCGATCGCCCGCGAACTCCACGCGCACACCGCGGAGGATTCCGCTGTCGTCCGCCTCGTCGGTGCCGCCGAAGAAGCCGGAGTCACCTTCGCCCGCCGCTTCGTCACCGGCGTTGGTCGGGGCGCGGCCATTGATGATGATTCCCCCCCAGTCGCCCCGCGCGCGGTTGCCCCGCGGCTGACTGCTGGTGAAGACGATCACATTATCCGGGTCGGGACGGACGTTGGGGTCTGCCTCGTCGGCGTTCGCATCCGCGATGAGCTGCGACCCCCGAGTGACGACCAGGAAGCTTCCGCGGGTTCCCGACGGAGCGTTCGCGTCACCCAGAATGGTCGTGCCGGGCTCGATGGTGAGCGTGACCGCCAACCCGTCGTCCCCGTCGATGTCCCGCCCGACGAAGATGGGTCCGCGGAGCAGGTAGATCTGGTCGTTCGTCCAGGTGACATCCTCCTCGATGTCACTATCCACGAGGACGAAGCCACCCAGGCTGAACACGACCGGCTCACTCGTCGCCGTATCGCTGCCGCGGGTGGCCACGACCTGAGCGGTGTACGCCACACCTTCGGACAGATCGTCGAAAGTGACCGACGTCGTGCCGGACGGCGCGTCCTGGCTCTGCGGCGACTCGCCCTCAGCCGAGATCTCCACACTATGCGATTCGGCCGTGGACGAAGGGGTGAAGATCACCGTGGCGGACGTGCCGCCCACCGTCACCTCATCGATCACGGGCGGCTGCAGGGTAGGCGAAACCGGGTCGTCGTCATCGCAGGCGGTCAGGACGATCCCACCCAACAAGACGTAGAGGGCGCTTTTCAGTTGACGAAGATGCATGCGTAGGTTCTCCAGTTGTGTATCGGATGTCGCGATCGAGCGAGTGCACAGGGCGAGGCTCAACCGGGGCGCTTCCTGATTGAAGCGAGCTTTCTCAGCCGTACCCTCCTGTTGAGGTCGACGAAATAGGAGGGCCGGGTGAACCGCCTTCCTGCGAAACCGAGCTCAATTTTCGACGGACAGCCCGATGGACAGCGTCGTGCCCGGCGAGTACTGCCGCTGGACAACCGTGATCCCGTTGTTGCTCTGCTCGTATCGGTAATCGGAACCCAGGAGGTTTTCAGCCCCGATCTTGAACTTGAGGCCACTGGTGAGGGCGTGGGAGAACGTCAGATCGAGCTGATGTCGGGGCATCTCGTAGATGTCGGGAACCCCGCTTCCCCCCGCCGCGGCCAGCCTCTTCCCAAAGACGTTGTAGAAGAGACCGATCTCCGGTAGGCCCTCCGGATGGCGATAAGTGAGTCCCGTGTTGACCACGAACGGTGACTGGCCTTCGAGAGGTCGATTCGCATTGGTGGGGACGAATGCTCCCTCTCGGACGACGTTCACCTCCGAGTCGATGAGCGCTACGTTCGTGGACACCGAGAAGTCCCTCAGCCCATCGGCGAGAACGTCGAGCCCCTGCTGAAGGTCCAGCTCGACCCCGAACAACCGACCGTCCACCGCGTTCTGGAAGGAGTACGCGGACGATGCCGCGGCGTAGTAGACCTGCTCGATCGGATCTTCGAACGTCTTCAAGAACCCACCCACCGAGAGAACTTCGGATGGCCGGGGGAACCACTCCCAGCGCAGATCGAAGCTCTGGAAACGGGCAACGTCGAGGTTCTCGTTCCCGACGACCTGTCGGAGGCTGGCCGCTTCCGTGAACTGGAACGGAGCGAGCTCGCGGAACTCAGGCCGGTCGAGGGTCCGGCTATAGGCGGCGCGGAGGTTCATCAGGTCGGTGAGCGAGTAGACCATGCTTACCGCCGGGAGGATATCGGTCTGGTCACGATCGACGACCAACTCGCCGCGGCGCTCCAGGGCGAGATCGTAGACTTCGGCACGAGCGCCCCCGATCAGCCTCAGCCGAGGGGTCAGGGGAAGGTCAACCATGGCGTAGACGGCTCGCCGCTCGTCGTCGACCGTGTAGATGTCCCCGGGCTCGACCACCTCGGTGATCGCAAACTCACCTGGCCCGGTGACCCTCCCCACGATGGCCCCCTCGTTCAGCGCTTGGTCGAGGTTGGTGATGGAGTTGGGCCTGAAGTCCCAGTTGAACCGACGCGCCGCGAAATCGCGCGCCCTGAGCCGATAGGCGCCACCGATCTTCACCGAGGCGATCCCGCCCCCCCAGACGTCGAGAGGCTGCGTCCAATCGAGGCCGCCGCTGTAGTCATCGTCAACGAGGTCGCTGAAGAAATAGCGGCCGCTCTCGCCTGCGTTCCGGAGGTACATCGGCGAGGTTTCGGGCGCACCGAACTGACGGACGTATAAAGCCTCCCGCAGCCCCGGCTCCTCCTGAGAGGCCTGGGCGACGACGGCTCTCCATTCGAGCGTCGAACCGAAGAGGGCCTGGTGGTCGCCCGAGAGCTGCGCCGAGGCGAGCGTACGAGCGACGAAGCGCAGGCGGTCTCCCTGAACCTCCCCGCTCACGTCCTCTCGATTGATCCCGCTGTAGTCGCTCGCTTCGTCCGCCGCCGACCGGCTGAACGTCGTCGCGAGCCGAAGTTTGTGGAACGGGTTGAAGCGCAAGGTGGCGTTGCCTACAGCGCCGACCTGCACGTCCCGAATCCCGCGGTCGAACGCGTAGTCCACGTTCGCCTCGGGGTCGTCGCCGTTCTGGACGCCGGGATTGAACGCGTTGGTCGTGAACTTTCGCTCGATCTCGCCGAGGCGGAGCCGGAAGTTGTCCGAGTAGTTGAGCCCGACGAAGAGACCGAGCTCGCGCTCGCCGAGCGTGACCGGTTGACCGTACGAGGCACTGATCGACCGGTTCAGCGGAGTGGTGCCCTGACTAGGCGTGAACTGACGCTGGAAAGCCTGGCCAAGCTGCTCCAGAGTAGAGGCTGGGAGAGACCTCAGCGACTGGTCCCCGCGCAGCCCGCCGATTGCATCGGCGACGGCTTCGGGAAGGTCTCGCGCCCCGTCATCGGTCCCCAGGAAGTCGCGTTTCCCACCCGCGTAGCTCAAGAATCCATCGTGGAACTGGCTCTCACTGTTGTAGCTGCTGGAGACAGAGAGCTTGAATGACCGCTCAGCCGGGTAGTCGCGGGTCTCTAGAGCTATCGACCCACCGGTAAAGTCGCCTGGGAGGTCAGGTGTGTAGGTCTTCTGGGTAGTCAGACTCTCGAGGAAACCCGAGGGAAAGAGATCCAGCGGAACGACTTCCTTTTCGGGCTCCGGGCTGGGTAGGGGAGAGCCATTCAGGGAGGTCTGGCTGTACCGATCTCCGAGGCCGCGCACGTAAACATACTTCCCCTCCGAAACGGTCGTCCCGCTCAGACGCCTGGCGACCTGCGCCGCATTCGAATCCGGGGACCTCGCGATCTCCTGAGCACCGGCCGCATCGAGAAACGCGACTGACGTTCGCTGCATGTCGAGCAGGACAGACGTACTGCCTCGTTCCCGTTCGGCCGACACGGTGATTCCTTCGAGCGCGACGGCCTCCTCCTCGAGCGAAATGTCGATCGACGTCGCCGCGTTGGGGGCAACCACGACGTCGGTCACCGTCTTTCTGGCGAAACCGAGCGTCTGTGCGGAGATGCTATGAGACCTGGCGGGCACTCCCGACAGGATGAACCGTCCGCCGGCGTCCGTGAGAGTGCCGCGGTCGGTTCCCTCCACCTGTACCTGCACAGAGGCGAGGGGCTGCGCCGTCTGCGCGCTGATCACCTGCCCGATGATCCGGCCTTCGCTCGACGAACCGCCCTCCTGCCCAGCCAGATCTCCCGTCGGCTGAGTCGCCAGCAGGAGCGTCATCATGGTGGCAAGGACCCAGCGGAAGGGACGGTGGGAGAGGCGTCCAGCCATCGCGGCGATCGATCGAGTTCCCATGGACGGCCCGGCACCTGGGCCAACGCGGGGCGCGCGAATGTCGGTTGCTTGTTCTTGCATACCTCTCAGTTCGGCGAATGGTGTACGGTGGCGAAAGAGAGACGAAGTTGAGACCGTCTCCAGATCGCCACGATCGTTGATCCAAGGATTGGTTGCGGCCCGTCGCCGGTGGCGACGCTCGACCGAAGGGTTCGAACCGCGCGATTGGCAAACCGTTACCGGCTCGAGTCAGCATCAAACGTCGCCCTCGAGTGTCAACGTAGACGGTTCGGACTGTCTCGATTGCGTCACAACTCTGACACAGACTCGCGACCACCGGGGTCCAGGCGCTCGACGACGGCGGGGGAGAGGGTTGGCGCATGCGTTGGCAGGGCCCGATAGTGGCAACGAACATGCGGATCGACAGCACCTTTCCTTTCCAGAGCATGATGAATGAGCAGGCAGCAACCGCTAATCGAAGGATTTGAGGCGCTGACCGCGCCGCAACTCAGGCCTCACGGCATCCGGAGCACGATCCGCGAGTTCTTGTTGATCGGTGCGGGCGTGTTGGCCGCACTGGCCGGGCAAGCCGGGTGGCAGCGCTACCAGGAACACCGACTCGAGACAATCTATCTTCGGGAGCTACTCGAAGACGTGGTAGAGATCGAGAAGCGACTCGAATCGGCCCTACGGGAAGAACGGGCATCCCAGGAGACGACGCTCAAGATGATGGCGGCCATCCAATCGGACGACCCGATTCCCTTCGACACGCTCAGGGCCTGGATGACCCCTCCCGGTTGGCCGATGTGGTACGGGGAGGCTCGCTACGTTCTCGGGACGATTACGGCGCTCAACCAGTCCGGCGACCTCAGGCTCTTGAAGGAGGATCGTGTGCGCATCGCCATCAGCGGGTACGCGGACGTCATGGAGGCGGAGAAGGAAGAGTTCGGCCGGTGGGTCGACCTGAGCATCACCAACGGCGCCCTACTCCACGAACTCGGAAGCGAGGCCGTGAGCAACTTCCCGGTTGGCGAGGAACTCGATGTGCGGGCGACGAGGGTCGCCATGTTCGTCGACGCGATCCAGGATCAGCCCGAGCTACGGGCGATCCTTGTCCAGCTACAATTCGCCCGTCGGAACCGTATCTTTTACCTGGACCGGATGGAGAGCTCGACCACCGAGTTGCGTCAGCTACTGGAGGAATCAGCGGGGTGACGGAAGGGTAAGCTAGTTTCCGTCCGGAAACGGTTTCTTTCCGCAATCTCGGCGTCGCGCCGCAGGTTTTCTTGTGCGGCGTACTTCAGTACGCCTCCGCGCAAACCCTTGCGCTCCTTTACCTTGCGAAAAATCCCTCGTTTCCGGATGCCAACCAGCGAGTAGGCGGTTACCGGTTGCCCCGACGCACGCCCGGTCCTGGCAACGAACCTGCGGCACTCGCATCGCACTGGGTGGAGGCGACCTCGTCCCAGGTCCCAGCATGCACTCGGAGCGTGAGCCCAATGGCATGGAGGCGGCGCCTTTCGGCCCGGGTACAGCGATGAGCACCAACCCCCAATCGGGGGATTCTAGGTGCTGACTGCTCGTGCTCACGGCCATCCAGTCGGACGACCCGGTACCATTCGACTCACTCAAAGCCTGGATGACCCCGCCGCGCTGGCCCCTCTGGTACGGGGGAAGCGCGCTACGCTCTCGGGACGATTACTGCCCTCCATCGGTCCGGTGACCTCAGGCTCCTGCAGGAGGATCGTCTACGTATCGCGATCAGCGCGTTTGCGGACGACATGGAAGCGGAGAAGGAGGAGTTCGGCCGCTGGGTAGACCAGAGCATCGCCTGGGGAGCCCGCATCCACGAACTGGGCGCCGAGGAGGTGAGAACCTTCCCAGTCGGTAAGGGCTCGACGCGCGAGCAACCTCGACTTGCGATGTTCGGTCAATCGATCCAGGACCGGCCTGAGCTGCGGCGATCCTCGTCCTGGTTCAGGGCGCCAGTCTAAGCCGTGTCTTCTACCTGGAACGGATGCAGCAGGTGACCCTGGAACTACGCCGGTTGCTGGAGGAATCGGTGGATCAAGCATAAAAGCAGGCTGCGCGAAGGCCGAAGAGAAATCGTGCAGGTCAAGGCGCGCGACGAGCCG
>WHSP01000162.1 GCA_009380025.1 Gemmatimonas sp.
CCGTCGATCTCGTTCTCCACAATGGTCGGGTCGCCGTGATCGACGAGGCGTTCACGATCCATAGCGCAATCGCGATCGACGACGGCCGTGTCGTCGCTGTGGGTGGGGACGAGATCGTCTCGCAATACACCGGGACCGAAGTGTTCGATCTGCGTGGAAGGCTTGTTGTGCCCGGGTTCAATGACACCCACATCCACCTTTCCGGGCAGCCGAACCATCAGCTCGATCTGGCCGGGATGGGCTCAGTGCAAGAGTTGAAGGAAGCGGTCGCCGCGAAGGCGGGCGAAGTGGGGCCGGGCAACTGGGTCACCGGCGTCGCATGGTCCGAAGACGACTTCGTCGAGCAACGCCGGCCGTTGCGGGCAGACCTCGACGAGGCGGCACCGGACAACCCGGTGGTCCTGACGCGGGCGGGTAGCCACAGCTCAGTCGCCAATACCCTGGCCTTGGAGCTTGGCGGAATCGATCGCAATACGCCGGACCCGACCGGCGGAATCATCGAGAAGGGACCCGACGGCGAGCCTAACGGAATTCTCAGGGAGCAGGCGATGGGCCTGGTCCGCCGCCATGTACCCCAGACCTCTCCCGAGGAGCTGCGGGAGAGTCTCGTCGAGCGAACCCGGAATTTGCTCTCGCTCGGCATCACTAGCTTCATCCTCGCCGGTGCCACACCTGATCAGTTCGAGGAATGGGAGACGATCTACGCCGAGTATGGCGATGAGCTGCCCCGAGCCACGATTCAGATCCGAGGCGACGATCTGGAGTCCCTACAGTCGTTCGGGAAGAAGACGGGCGACGGCGACGAGAGGCTCCGTGTGGGTGCAGTTAAGCTGGTAGTCGATGGCGGCTATACGGGTGCTGCCGCGTACACCCTCGAGCCCTACGTCGGCCAGCCGGGTTTCTTCGGGCAGCTCCTGATCCCAGAGGACGAGTTGTTTCGCCTGCTCCGGGGCGCCCACGAAATGGGCTGGCAGGTCGGGATCCACGCAATCGGCGACGCCGCCATTCAGTTGACGGTGGATGTTCTCGATCGAATCCTGACGGAGCTCCCGCGCTCGGATCATCGGCACTACCTGACCCACTTCACGGTGATGCCGCCGGACGAAACGCTAGACAAGATAGTTCGCCACGACATCCTCGTCGCGCAGCAGCCGAACTTTGTCTACACCCTCGAAGGCCGCTACGTGGAACACCTCGACGGTCGCCGGCTCGAGCTCAACAACGCGGTGGGCACGCTCCAGCAGCGTGGCATCTTTGTCGCCCTCGGCGCCGACGTGCTGCCGATCGATCCCCGCGTCGGTCTCTACTCCGCGGTGACCCGAAAGGGAAGAAGCGGCCGTGTGTTCGGTGAGGAGGACCGCATCACGATGCAGGAGGCGATTCGCGGCTATTCGGCAAACGGCGCCCATCTGACCTGGGAGGAGGACACAAAAGGCACGCTCGAAGAAGGGATGCTGGCCGACTTGGTCGTGCTCGGAGAGGATCTATTGACGATCGATCCTGAGCGCATCCTGGAAGTGCCGGTCGATATGACTGTCGTGAATGGCCGGATCGTCTACGAGCGCGACTGAGCGTTCGGCTTCGTTCCCCCGCGCTCGACATTGGCGATGAAACCCCTGGCCTCGGCCGCGATCTCCCTCCGTGATGCCTATGGCCGCGGCCGGCTTGCGGGCAAATCGGTGATGGCCGCCCGCGCAGCTGGAAGCGCAGTGCACTCGGCTATGGATACGGACACACTTGGACGGAATAGTAGATTCAGCGGTCTCGAGCGATTTTGGATAATGCGCCGCCCGGACCCGATGCCCGGCCATCCCGGTCTTCCGACGGGAGGGTCGACGAAGTAGAGCGGTAACGATTTCCTTGATCCTTGCGGGCCCGAACGCGCAGTTGCTGATTTCGGATGCCTTGCGCGGAGACCGCGGACGAAGACCAGGACTCGAGAACAAGCCAATGAGAGAAGAGCGCATGGTGGGGGGTTCACGGCGAGCAGGGCGGCGGGCGGTGAAGTGGATCGCTGCGGGAGTCGCGGTGTTGGGGGGAGTCGGGTCGGTCGGGATGATGAGGGTTGCGGAGGAGCCGGCGGCGGGTCGGGGTGGATCGGCGGCGTTGGCGGTTGCCGATACGGGGTTTGTGATCGAGAGTGAGGCGGTGATCGAGAACTGTGGAGGGTGTCACGTGCAGGACGAGACGGGGCGGATGGGCCGGTTGTCGTACCTGCGGAAGACGCCGGAGGGGTGGCAGAACTCGATTCGTCGGATGGTGAGTCTGCACGGAGTTCAGCTGGAGCCGGAAGCGGCGCGAGAAGTCGTTCACTACCTGGCCAATGCGCAGGGACTCGCACCGGATGAGCTAGGACCGGGGTTGTTCGAAGTGGAGCGGCGGATGGAGCCGTTCCGTTACGAGGCGGATCGATCGACGGAGCGGACGTGCTCGGCGTGTCATTCGATGGGTCGCGTGATCACGCAGCGACGGACGGCGGAAGAGTGGGAATTGTTGATCACGACGCACCGATCGCTCTACCCGCTGGTGGATCGTCAGGTGTTCTACTCCGAGTCTGGCGGGGAGGAGGACTCCGAGGACGAGGACTCCGAGGACTCGGAAGATTCCGGGTACCCGGTCGAGCAGGCGTTGGAGCACCTGAGCGAAGCGTTTCCGCTGCACACTCCGGAATGGGAAGCGTGGTCGGCGAATGTGCGGCCTGCGCGAGTCGAAGGCACCTGGGCCATAACCGGGAACGAGCACGGCAAGGGGAACGTGTACGGCACGATGGAGGTGCAGGCCGTAGCGGGCACGACGGACGAGTTCACGACCTCGGTGCGCTACCAGTATGTCGCGACGGGAGCGGAGGTGACGGCGACGGGGAGCAGCCTCGTCTACACCGGGCATCAGTGGCGGGGGCGGTCCGAGCATTCCGGAGCCAGCGACCCTCTGCGTGAGGTGATGTCGATCGATCGGGGTTGGGAGGAGATGACGGGCCGCTGGTTCCACGGCGCGCACGACGAGTTCGGTATCGACGTCACCGTTCGACGGGCGGACGGCGCGCTGATCAGCGGGATCCATCCGATGTCGCTCCGCACTGGAAATGGTGTGCAGGAGGTTCGCGTCTACGGAGCCAACCTGCCGGAGGGATTGTCGCTGTCCGATGTCGATCTGGGGCCCGGAGTGACGGTGCGCGAAGTCGTCAGCGCATCCCCCGATCTCGCAGTCTTGCAGGTGGAGGCAGCCGCGGACGCACAGGTCGGGGAGCGAGACGTCTTTGTCGGCGGTGCTTTTTTGTCTGGCGGCGTGGCGGTCTACGACAGCGTCGACGGGATTCGGGTGACACCGGATCTCGGCATGGCGAGGGTCGGCGGGGTGGTCGCCCCCAAGCAGTTCCAGCCGTTCCAGGCGGTCGGAATCGACTACGGGGTCGACGACGAAGCGGGGACCGAAGACGACATCGAGATCGGCATGGTCCCCGTCGAATGGCGGCTGGACGAATACCCGGTCACGTACGACGACGACGATCTCCAGTTTGTCGGATCGATCGACGCCGACGGGCTGTTTACGCCGGCTTCGGACGGCCCCAACCCGGAACGCAGCGGCAACCGCAACAACATGGGGGAAGTCTGGGTGGTGGCCACCTACCGCGACCCGACAGTCGACGTCCCGGTCGAAGGAAGGGCCTATCTGATTGTCACTGCCCCGATCCTCCTCCGCTGGGGCGAAACGGAGCCGTAGGGCGGCGAGAGAACCCTGGCCTGCCGGGACAGGCTTCGCGGGGATGACAACGATGGTCGATTGGTCGACGCGGAGTACGTCCCCGTACTTTTGTGAGAAGAGGGAAGGAGAACGATGACTCAATTTGCCGCGCGGGACTTCCATCCCTTCGAAGCCGGCGGAAACCGCTACCTGTACCTCGTGCCGAGCGCGGGTGTGGTGCGACTCGACCGGGCGAGCGACGCGGTCCTCTCGACAGTGGCCCAAGAGCCGGGCTCGGTCGGGGAGTTGACGTCACGGCTGAGTGACCGCTTTGCGGCCGACGAGGTCGCTTCGGCCGTGGAGGAGCTTCTCCATATCCAGGCGATCGGTGTGGCGGCCGAACCGCGTAAGCGGATGCTCAAAGTGCTTCCGAGCTCGGCAGTGCCGCTGCAGACGATGGTGCTCAACGTCACCAGCAAGTGCAACCTGGCGTGCACGTACTGCTACGAATACGGGGAAGACCGGGTCGTGGACGAGGAAGCGGCCGAGATGCCGCGTTTCCTGGACGAGGAGACGGCCCGGCAGAGCGTCGACTTCATGTTCGAGGAGGCGGGCCCCAACCCGGTCGTGAACCTGACCTTCTTCGGGGGGGAGACCCTCCTGAACTTCCCCGTGCTGAAGACCACGCTGGCGTACGCTCGCGAGCGGGGGGACGCGCTCGGCAAGAAGGTCCAGTTCAGCCTGACCACGAACGCGACGTTGCTGAAGCCGGAGATCGTGCAGTGGTTGATCGACAACGAAGTCGGGGTGACCGTTTCGATCGATGGGCCGAAGGAGATGCAGGATCGTTTCCGGGTCTTTCATAACGGAAAGGGGAGTTACGAAGTCGTGCTCCCGAAGATCCGGGACCTCTTGCAGCGGCACACCGCCAAGCCGATCGGAGCCCGGGTCACTCTCACGCGTCAGAACCTCGACATCATTGGAATCTATCGCCACCTCTCGGAAGAGGTTGGCTTCCAGCAGGTCGGGTTCGCGCCCGTCACGACGGCGAACGGTCGGGATTACGCGATCGAGGACGGGGAGAATGGCTACGACCTGATGCTCCAGCAGTTCCAGGCCCTTGCCTGGGAGTTCCTGGAGTACACCGTGGCGGGTCGGCGCCACGCGTTCTCGAACGTGACGGAAACGTTGGAGGAGATCCATAAAGGGGTGAGCAAGGCGTACCCGTGTGGGGCCGGCGTAGGGTTGGTCGGGGTGGCGACGAATGGCGACGTCGGTTTGTGCCACCGGTTCGCCGGCTCGGATGAACATCGACTCGGGAGTGTCGGCGAGGGGATCGACGTGGAGAAGCAGCGTGAGTTTCTGGACCGAAACCACCTCGCGAACAAGACCGACTGCCACACCTGCTGGGCTCGGCCCCTGTGTGCCGGGGGGTGCTACCACGAGGCCCACACCCGCTACGGCTCGACGGAGCACGCGAACCTGCACTATTGCGAGTGGATCCGTGCCTGGACTCACACCTGTCTCGAAGTCTACGGCGAGCTCGCGGAGCGCGCGCCGCATGTCCTCGAGCGAATCGGCAACTGAAGGACGGGGCTCACGCGGAGGCGCGAAGTTCCAACACGCAGGCCCTTTACCCATTGCACTCAGGAGTGGCGTGAAGCACATCCAGAGCATCAACGGCAAGGCGCGCCGGATCGAGGCCCATCTCGCGGAGGAAGCGGGCGCGGCCAGCGCTGGCAATCACGACGTGGTCGGCCTGGAGGGTGGCGGACCGCCTCAGCCGAACCTGCCACTCGGCTGCACCTTCCTGTTCTCGCCTGGTTGGGAGACCGACAGCACCGGAGGCACCGCCGGGCTCTGCTCGCCGGTCGAGCGGGACCTCTTCGACTGCCACCTCGGTTGCTTCTGGCCGGCCCAGGTCCCCGATCAGTTGAACCATGCGCCTGACTGGATCGGCAAGTGTGCCACGGCCCAGAAGGACTGGCGCAACATCGACCTGGTGTTCCCATGAGCCGCACGAACCGCTCGGGGACGATGGCGCGGCGGCGAGCGGCCGCCGTCGTTGTGCTCGCGGCACTGGTTGGCGCGGCCTCGGACGGGTTGGCACAGGGCGCAGGCGATGGCCCGTCCGTCCATCCGGGCGACGCCAAGATGTACATCGGGACGTACCGGAACATCGCGGTGATCGACGAGGCGACCTCGACGATCGAAGACGAGATCGAGCTGACCAGCGGGATGCCGCGGTCCATGGTCTTGAGCGCCAACCGCGACCGGTTCTACGTCCTCAACACGATGTATGAGACGATCGAGGTCGTGGACATCGCCCGTCGCGAGGTCGTCGATCAGTTCACCCTTTCGGAGGGCAACCGCAAGGTTCGGATCTCCAGCTACGTCGTGGATCCGCTGGAGCGCTACGCGATCCTTCTCGCCAAGACCTACGATCGCCAACCGGATCGCTTCGAGGTGAGTCGGCCACTCCTGCTGCGCTACGACCTCCAGAGCCGCACCGTAACCGATACCATTCCCTGGCCCGAGGAAGAGCCACGCGAGCGTGCGCAGCTCGTCTTCTCCCCCGACGGAGACCTGCTCTACTTCTTCTCCGACGAGATCCTCGTCTTCGAGACGGAGGGGTTCACGCAGGTCGACAGCTGGGACTACGAAGACGCCCTCGGGGATCGGGTGGGCGAGTTCGACTTCGGCTTCCCCGACCAGGCCTACGAGGAGCCGGGATACTATACCGGTCTATTCCGGATCAGCGATCCGAGTCAGAATCGCCAGCTCATGGGAGTGGCGAGGGTGAACCTCGCGGAGCGGGACGTCGAATTCTCGATCCTCGGTCCGAGCGAAAGCGTTTCCTTTGCCCTCGCCCCCGGGAGTCGCAAGGCGTACGGCCTCCACTCCGAGGTCGGGAACTATGAGTTCTGGACCATCGATCTCGAGCAGATGCGGGTCGAATCTCGACAGCCGTTTCCGGGGCGGCCCCGGATGTCGTTGATGCCGAGCTCCAGTGGCGACGTCCTCTACATCTACAACGCCGGCAACACCATCGACCTCTACGAGGCCTCCACCTACCGCTACCTCCAGACGATCGACCTCAACGTGGACTCCTCCACCCCCCTCTTCGTCCTTCCGGCGCCCGACGACGGCCCTTCGAACGACGACCCGGCTGAGTAGAGTAGGACACTGTGTCCGAATCATGACGGCGAATTCGAGGTTCCTCCCCAGTCGTCCTTCCCGCAGCCTGCCCCTCGCATAGGGCTGGGGAGGAATCCAGCCGACTGGATCCCCGCCTCCGCGGGGATGACGACCCTTGGTCGACTCGCGATCCGTGGCCCCAATCCCGACCAGACCTAGAAACGATCCGCGACGCGTGCGCCGGCCACAACTCCTCCCGACGTTGACAGTCAAACCCTTCGAAAATAGGAGTCCTCATTCTTACCGAACGTCACTCGCCTACCCCCTCCCTTTCCGTCCGCGTCGTGTGTACAGCAGCGAGAACGTCTTGATTGCGGCCAACCAGGCGGCAAGGACGAGGAAGTGGCGAAGGTTATTGAGCTGCGCCCACTGGGTCGCCGATGAGACCGCATCAGGCGAGTTCTCGACCTGAATCAGCCTCACCATCGTCGGGATGAAGTATCCGAGCGTTAGCGCCCGCTCGACGAGAGCGGTCGTTGCCGTCCCCAGCCACCACCGCCGGAGTTCAGTCGGGGCCCGCCACCCGGCGAACAGGTTTGCGAGCGTTAGCAGCGTAAGCGGAACCGTCGTGACCGCCACCCAGAAGCGTAGGCCGGTGTTGTCCTCGCGCGCCGCGTCCGGATTCCACGCGGGCGAGGATGCGGCAGTATCGATCCAGTCCGGGACGACGATCCGCGATTCGTACAGGCCGGCGCCCAGGGCGACGCCGAGGTTGATGACGAACAGCCACAGCAGTACCGTCGACAGCCTGGATACTTCCGTTCTATCATTTGGCATGGTTCCTCATGTGACTTCGAAGTTCAACATCATACCGGCATCTTCGTGCTCCAGCTTATGGCAATGGAGCAGATAGACACCCGAGTAGGTATCGAAGCGGATCGCGATCTCCACCCGTTCCCGATCCTCAAGGAGTACTGTGTCCTTCCAGCCCTGCTCCCATGGGAAGACACGCCCCCGGCCTCCGCTGCGCGACATGACCTGGAAGTGAGCGCCGTGTACGTGCACAGGGTGTGGCGCGCCGCCGGAGCTCTCGAACTCCCAGATTTCCGTTTCGCCCATGGGCACGCGAAAGTCTACCTCGTCCATCCGATACTCGCGGCCGTTAATCCGGCGGTGCCCCTCAAAGCGGAACGTTCGACGCTGTGTGTCTGGTCCCACGGACAGACGCGGAATCGGGGAAAAGGCAGACGGGGTGACCGTTTCTCGGTCGCGTTCTCCGGCAATGCGCATCCCCAGCAGATCCCATCCTGCACGGTGGCAGCGTAGTGCCATCGTCGTGCCGGTAGCGTGGTCCGAAAGGTCGATGAGGACGTCGACTCGCTCGGCGGGACCAAGCTCGATCGTATCCAGTTCCAGCGGCTGCTCGAGCAGGCCGCCGTCGTTGCCTATCAGGATGAGGCGCGTAGCGTTGCTCGTCCCCAACCTAAAAACTCGCGCATTGGCGGCGTTCAGCAGTCGAAATCGGTGGAGCGCAGGAGCCAATGTGATACTCGGGTAGGGAACACCGTTGACCAGCGGGAAGTCACCGACCATCCCTGAGTTACGCCGCCGGTATTCGAGTTGGCCGGATCCATCCAGCAACCCATCGCGTAGGAGCAGCGGAATCTCCCGGTCGCCGGACGGAAGCCCTTGTTCTGCGATGGGATCCTCCACGATGAGCGCGCCAGCCAGCCCTCGCCAGATCTGCCGACCGGTACCCCCGTGAGGATGCGGGTGATACCAGTTCATGGCGGCGCGCTGGACGATCGGGTAGTCGTAGGTGTAGCCCGCGCCTGGCGGAACCGCGTCCGCCGGATGGCCGTCCATCGATGTGGGCACGACCATCCCGTGCCAGTGGATGGTAGTCTCTTCAGCGAGTTGGTTGAGTAGTCCAATGCGCGCGCGTTCTCCGACGCGTGCGCGAAGCGTCGGTCCAGGGAGCGTGGCATCGTAGCCCCACCCACGACTCGCGTAGCTCCCGAGGTCCAGTTCCGCGGCGCCCGCGGTCAGAAGCGCGTCAGCCACATCCATGTTGTGCGGAATTTTGAGGGTGGGTCGCACCTCGGGCTCCGGCATGCTCGGAAGCGACTGACAACCCTGCAGCAAAGCTCCAGCGCCGAGAGCCACGGCGCCCGCAGATCGCCCACTGTGCCGAAGGAACTCTCTCCGATTTATTGGCGACCCTGCGCTGAATGTTGTCATCTGCCCTCTCCACTGCACGTGTAAGATCGCGGCTCGAACGTCGATTTCGGACGACGCCGTCTCGGGAATGATCGGTGCGTAGAGCGTGAGCACAACGTGGATTTGGAGGAGCGGTTCGATACGCCCACGAACGGTCGCGATCGCGGTCCAGCGGAAAGCCCGCCGCATCCATTTTGGGCCTCGGAGGTGGCATTCGTCCGATATCCCCGGGCTGCGACCGCGCACGACCTCACGCGACCAGGCTCCGATGTAGCGACGTTCGGAACATGCCAGGCCCGTGAAGAACGTCGTAGCCAAGGCTGACGCGGTAAGGACGTTGCCGACGACTCAACTCGAATCGGTGCGCCCCGCGGCAACGAACGACGGGTAGGATCTCAGGTGCTCCCGAGAGGACACCCTCGACGCGGTTGAGAGGAGAATCCTTGAAAAACTACGCTGATCCCAGCGTCGTCATCCGCCGTACATCGCAGGATCCGACCGCTCACGACCTCATCTGACCGCTGGGCTAACAATCGCTTTCCGCCTCTCCAGGGGAGTGTTAGGCTGGTTTCCGTCCGGAAACCACGCCGTGGGTATCCGACTTTCCGGATGTCAACTAGCTAGCTTTCGTGTCGCCGAATCGCGGATCAACTTTGCGGAGCCTCTCGAACATG
>WHSP01000163.1 GCA_009380025.1 Gemmatimonas sp.
GACCTCGACGATCTCGTCCACATGCTCGGGGATGCGTCGGCGCGTGGGCTCGCCGTAGTCCGGGCCTGCTCGGCGGCCGGGCCTCTTGGGCCGATGCGTCGGCTTGCCCTTCGAGAACGGCGCCGCCTGTCGCTTGCCGGCCCGCTCGGCGGCAGCGGCGCGCCGCTCCGCACGCTGGAGGCGGATCTTCAGCTTCCGGTTCTCCTTGGTGAGCGCCGCGTTCTGCTCTTTGAGCTCCCGACACCGCGGACAGGCCTCCTGCGCTCCCGCCGCCGGGGTCGAGGGCTCGACGCTCAACGTCGCCGGCTCCCCTCTGTCGGCGGTGGCTCCACCCAGCGCCGTCTGAGCAGCTCGTGGTTAATGGCCGAGATCTGCTCGATCGCCTCCAACCAGCGACGGGAGTTCTGGATCCACACCTCAGCCACGGGCACGAGTTGTCGTGGAAGGCTGATCTGCGAGGTCTTGCCCTCGGGCAGCGAACGGCTCACGCAGACCACGGCGTGGCCGGGATCGTCGGGATCGGCACACCGGCAATTGGGCTTGCCGCAGCGCACGGAGCGTTCGAAGAGGCACGCTCGTAGCACCTCTTCAAGGGCAGGCAGGTCGCGCGCAAGCCGTCGGCGTTCTTGCTGGAGTTCACTGGGGTCCATGACCTTTCAATATACTACATGAAAGATCACACGTCCAGATGTCTGCTACCGACCGACCAACCGTAGAGATCCGGATGGAAGTCTACAAGCCTACGGGAGGAAGTTCTGCGGGTCCGGACGCTAAACAGTTACCTATTCCTTTCGCCCAAAACGGTGGACACCTACCGCGCCCGCTTGATGCAGAAACTCGGCATCAGCCATCGAGCCGAGATGGTCCGTTTGGCGCTGAAGACTGGACTGCTCAAGGCCGAGTGACCAGAAGGCCTTTGATAAATCGCGCAGCTCTGCGTTACGCTTCCTCGCCGCTCCCTGCGGCGTACCGTCGTACGCCTCACTCGCGACTCGTCGCAAGCCTTGATCTGCACGATTTCTCTTCGGCCTTCGCGCAGCCTGCTCTTCAACAGCCTTCTAGGAGACCTCCTTCTGACCGACGGGCTCGGTTGGGATCGTGAAGGCGAACGTGCTACCCCTGTCCACGCGACTGTCCACCCATATTTGCCCCCCGTGCGCTTCGACTATCCCCTTCGCGATCGCGAGCCCGAGGCCCGCTCCCGTCGGGTTGCCCTCCCGGGTCGTCCAAAACCGGTCGAAGAGGTGAGGGAGGTGCTCGGACGGGATTCCAGTCCCCGTATCCGTCACGAAGAAACGTACGAAGCCGTCCATCGCTTCCACACCCAAGACGATCCGCCCTCCGGCCGACGTGAACTTGATGGCGTTGGTGAGCAGGTTCGCGACGACCTGAAGCAAGCGACCCTCGTCACCCATCACGGCAGGGAGCTCGTCGGGCAGTCGGCTTTCGAGACTGACCGGCTTCCCGGCGGCCAGAGCGCCGTAGCGCTCGAGACTCGACTTCACCAGGCCGCACGGGTCGAGCGCCACGGGATCGATCGAGAGCTGCCCAGCTTCCAACCTTGCCACGTCGAGCAAGTCCTGCCGTAGCCGCTGCATTTGCTCGGCGAGGTTCCGGATGTTGTCGATGTGCCGCCGCGTGGCACCGTCACCCGGGCTCTCCGGCAACGTTCTGAGCAAGACTCCGGTCGTTACCACCACAGCGCTCAAGGAGTTGCCGAGATCGTGCGCTACGACCCGAAGCAACTCGTCGCGAGCCTGCACGGCCCTTTCAGCAATCTCCCGCGCCTCCCGCTCACTCTCCAATAGCCGCGCTCGGTCCCGCTCCAGTCGCTTCCGTTCGCCAGCGTACCGGATGGTGCGGCCCAGGAGGACGCCGTCCACGTGCCCTTTCACCAGGTAATCCTGAGCCCCGGCCTGGACCGACTTCATGGCGATGGTTTCGTCGTCGAGGCCGGTGAGCACGACGATCGGCACTTCTGGGGCTGCATCCAGCATCCGCGTCACGGTCTCCATCCCGTGCGCATCCGGGAGCGAGAGGTCCAGGAGCACCAGATCCGCCCCCGATTCTGTTATCTTCGCGCGGGCATCCTCGAGCCGCGCCACATGAGTCAGCTCGTAACGAAGCCTCGGCGCCTCTCGCAGAAGCTCGCGCAGCAGGCGGGCGTCGCCCGGGTTGTCCTCCACGAGCAGGATGCGAAGCGGCGACTCGTTCATTCGCGTCCGAGAAAGAGTCTGACGATCGTGACCAAGAGGCTGAAGTGACCCGTTCCCGGCCCGTATCGATCACGTGAGCATCGCGACGAAGGCACCCACGCCGAAAGAGACTGCAGCCGCAATGGCCCCCACAAGGAGCATCTCCAGTCCGGCCACCCACCAGCGAAGCCGGGTGACTACCGCTCGGAGAGCGCCGACAGCGAAGAGCGTGGCCAGCGTAACGCAGGCGGCGACGGCGAAGCGTCCACCGGGCGGAGCGAAGGCGTAGGGAAACAGGGGAACGCTGCCCACGGCTACGAACGCGATAAAGGTCGCAAGACCGTGGCGAACTGGAAAGGGTTCCCGTGGGGCGCCGCCTGTGGCCGTGAGCGCGGCCTCTTCCGAGCGAATCGACAGGAAATTGCTCGCACCCATCGAGAAGCCATCGGCAAGCAGGTTCGCGAGGCCGAGGACGAGTGCGATGCGCGGCTCCAGAGACGCTCCCGCGACGCCGGATACGACCGCGAAAGTGGTAATGATCCCGTCATTCGCACCGTACACGAGGTTGCCGAGGTAATGCCGAACGAGGTCCGCACCCCAGGGCGGCTCATGCCCTTGGCGCGGGGCACCTACAGGTTCACGGCTCCATTTCGTCATCAGGATTCTTCTCTGCCAGCATTGAAGGAAGCGAGCGCTGAAAATCGAGGAGGGGCCGATTTTGTCTCCTGGCCCCTCCTCGTGCGCACTGCGTTCAGACGATCGACTTCAGAAGGCGACCACGCCCTCGATCATGAGGCCGTCGAACTCGCCCTCGTGCCGGATGTCCGCGAGCGGGAAATCATTGTACCGCTGCGTAACGTACTCGCCCTTCAGGAGGATGTTCGGCGTGACGAACCAGCCGGCACCGAGCTGAACCCGATCCACGCCGACGTCGGTCGACGTGTCCGGAAGCTCCCCCTCGGCAATGTTGTATCGGCCGCCGACGTACAGCTGTTCCTCCGCCAGGAAACGGTACACGACGTCCATAGCGTACTGATTCCACTTCCGCTTCCCCCCCTCGTTCGCCGCGCCGCCCTCAGCCTGCTCGATCACACCGAAAAGTTCGAGCCCTCGGAACTTCACGAACGGGTTGACCTGGTATGCGGTGACCTCGCTTCTCAGACCGGGGTTGAGCAGCCCCGATGTGAACTGCGCTGATTCGGTCGCCTGCGTGTTCTCCATCACCATGTAGTATCGGGACCCCGCTCGATCCCCACCGTATAGCGTGTTGTTGATCGACTTGCCGGTGGTGTAGACAGAGCCGGTGAACCGGACCCTTAGATCGGGCGAGACCCGATGGTCGACTCCCAGTTTGCCCAGGTACGCGATCCCGCGGTCTTCTGGCCGCGTCACGTTGCCACGGATCTCGCCCCCCGTAAACCCACCCATGGCCAAGAAGGGGCCGGTCCGAATGTAGGCCTCCGCCCCTATCTCGGTGGTAAACGCGTCGAGAATGTAGTTGCCAACGAACGGGTTGAACACGGCGTTGCCGTTGTCGCTGCGTCGGAAATGCGCGTCCCCGTAATTGATCTCGAAGTGCCCCACACGAAGCGTCAGGTACTTCATCATGTTCTCGAGCGCTTCTACCCCCAGCGGCGATTCATCGACGAGCAGGTAGCCATCTTTCACCCACGCCTCCGGATGGTGGCGGGAGGAGAGGTAGGTGGTCAGCGCCACGCGGATGCCAGGCGCGAGCTGGGCGTTCAAATACAGGTTGGCCGCCGCGTTGTTGAAGGCCGGCCCGATCTCGATGAGGCGGTTCGCGTCCACGCCCTCGACGAGCCTCTCGACCGCCAGGTTGCTATGGTCCAGCGCCTGGAACTGCTGGGTGAACGCGGCACCCCAATCGAGCTGGAATCCGTTGTATGGCGCGCCCGCGATCTTCGGTGCCTCGAAGACATTGATCCCCCGACTGTCCTGGGGGCGGAAATACTGGATTCGGATCGTCGGGGCCGTGTTGGCCGTCGACGCTTCCGTTGTCTCGCCGGCCGTGGCGGAATCGCCGTTCGTCGCCTCCGCCTCGTCCGCGGGTGAGCCCAGGGCAACCGCCGCCTCGTCCGGCGACTGCGCTGTCAGAGCAGTGACCCCAAGGAGAATGGCGGCCAGGGCAAGAACGTATAGTGAAGCTGCAGCGTGTCTCATCGAAGGTTCTCCGGGTTGCGCCGGCATGCGCTGCCGGCGGGTTTCGAGGTGACTGCCTCGGTAATGCTCAAGCCTTCAGGTACAGGTCGAAGTGGACGATCACCTTGTCTCCTACCTTTAGAGTCCCGAGCATCAGGCTGGGTCGCTTGAGGCCGAGCTCGGACATGGTGACCTCGTGCCGCCCGACCACATGTAGCACGCCTTCCTGGGCTGCCCGCGCCTCACTCTCGACGACGACGGCCTTCGAAGCGCCCCCCATCGCCAGCGTCCCGGTCAGGCGCGCCAGCGCTCCCTCCGATCCGGGGATCAACTCGTAGGTGTCGACGTCGAAGGTGATCTCGCCGTGCTGATCCGCCTTCAGGGCCTTCAGCATGTGCTTGTTCATCGTTCCGTTGTGACAGTCGAGCTCCGCGGCCGGAACACGAACTGCCACCGATGTCACCGCCCTTCGGGCCTCGAGCACGGCCTCGACCGGTGCGGCTCCGGTGGCGTGTACCTGCAGATCGAAAGTCCGAGCGTCGCACTCGAAGCTTCGCAGCGTCGAGGTCCCGCTGATCCACAGCCTGCTTTGTGGCTCGACCACGAAAGTGTAGTCCGGATGGCTAGCCCCGAGCGCGAGTGGCGCGACCAGGGCGAGCATTGCAGCGCGTAGCGTTTTCCAGGTAAGCATCGTGGCCCTCGCGGTTGCGGTGTATGCTCCGTCGATCCGCAACGAAGGTCGCTGTGGGAGTCCGTGCTCACCGTGGGGAATCGTCGGGCTCCGGAGCGCGGAGCTCTCGGAGTCAGGAGTGGAAGAAAGTCGGACTCGAGCGGAGGGGCCGTGGGGAAATACTCGATCAGGCCAAAGGTTACTCGGCCCGATGGCCTCAATGCTTGGCAGCGTGCGATCGGCGGAGCTTGCCCACCTGCCCCGCCAACGCCGGAACGGCAGCGAGCCCCGCGACGATGAACCAGTCGGATACACTCAGCGGCACGACGCCGAGCACTCGCGCCAGTGGCGGAAGGTAGACCGCAAGGAGCTGGAGTGAGATCACCAGCGCCACGGCACCGATGGCATACGGGTTTGCGCCCGCTCGTCGGAGCCCTACCACGGGCCCGGGGCTACGCGCATTCCCCAGGTGGAAGGTCTGCGCCAGGGCCAAGGTCATGAACGTGAGGGTGACCGCGCGGTCCGCTGGCCCCGACGCAAGCCCCCAGAGGAAAGCGACAAGCGTGACGGCCGTGATCAGCAGGGCGAACCACGTCATCGCCCGCAGGAAGGCGCGGGAGAGGATGGCTTCCTGTGGGCTTCGGGGCGGACGGCGCATCACATCGGGCTCGGCCGGCTCGAGCGCCAGGGCGAGGGCCGGGAACGTATCCGTGACTACGTTGAGCCAGAGGATCTGCAACGGTAGCAAGGGGAGGGGTAGCCCCACGATTGCCGCTCCCAACAGGACGAACACCTCGGCGAGGTTACAACTGAAGAGATAGAAGACGAATTTGCGGATGTTGTCGTAGATCACGCGGCCATCTTCGATGGCGGCCCCGACTGTCGCGAACCGGTCGTCCTGCAGCACGACGGCTGCCGCCTCCTTCGCCACGTCAGTGCCTCGTTCGCCCATCGCGACGCCGACGTCCGCCTTCTTGAGGGCAGCGGCGTCATTCACACCATCCCCGAGCATCGCAGCGATGTCGCCGTGACGTTGATAGGCCGAGACGATTCGGAGCTTTGCTTCGGGGCTGATGCGGCTGAACGCAGTGACGGTCTCCACTCTTTGCGTCAATTGCTCATCCGATAAACCCTCGAGCTCGCGCCCGCTCAGGATCTCGTCATCGGCGCTCAGGATACCCAGATCGCGGCCAATGGCTTCGGCGGTGAGCTTCTGGTCGCCAGTGATCATTACTGTGCGGATGCCAGCTTCGCGGAACCCCCGGATCGTCTTCTCGACGTCGGCGGCGGCCGGATCGATGATGCCCGCGAGGCCAACGAACAACAGCCCCTCGAGTGCGCTCTCCTCAGGCCGGTCCACTTCTCCCGAGGCGAGCGCGAGTACGCGTAAACCGCGTGAGGCCAGCTCTCGATTGACCTCGAGCAGGCGTTCCCGACCGCCATCGTCCAGCGGCGTCTCGCCCTCACTCGCAACGACCTTTCCGCACAGCTCGACAACGCGTCCCGGCGCTCCCTTGAGGCAAGCAATCAATTGACCGGGAGCCGAGCGGTGGAATGTCGCCATGAGTTGACGTTCGCTCGAGAACGGGACCTCCCCGACATTCGGCCACTCCTCCAACAGTTCCTCTCGAGTCAGCCCGGCTTTGCTCGCCGCTACCAGGAGCGCGGCCTCGGTGGGGTCGCCGTGAATCTCCCAACCCGTCTCGCCCTGCTCCACGTCGGACCGGTTCGCGAGCGCGCCGATTCGCAACACCATCTCCAGGTGCTCATCCTCGACGTCGACCTTGCTACCCTCACGTTCGAAGTCTCCTACGGGCTCGTAGCCGTTGCCTGTCACATGGATCTCGTGGCCGGCGACCCAAAGGGTCGTGACCATCATCTCGCCCGCGGTCAGTGTTCCCGTCTTGTCGGTGCAGATCACCGTGACCGAGCCGAGCGTCTCGACCGCTGGGAGCCGACGGACCAAGGCATTCCTGCGCGCCATGCGCCGTACCCCGACCGCCAGGGCGATGGTGGCAACGGCCGGCAGTCCTTCCGGCACAGCGGCGATGGCCAAGGCAATCCCGGTCTCCACCATCTGACCGAGTGGCATGCCACGCAAAAGCCCAACGGCGGTGACCACTCCTCCCACGGCAAGCGCTACCCAGACGAGCCTGCGGCCGAGCACGTCGAGCCGCCGTTCGAGCGGAGTTCGCTCCTCTTCGATCCCACCGACGAGAACCCCGATCCGGCCCAGCTCCGTTTCCATCCCAGTCGCTGTGAGCACTCCGGTTCCGGTGCCGGTAACCACCGTGGTGCTCTTGTACATCATGTTCTGGCGATCAGGCAGCGGAGTGTCCGTATCGAGCACCGGATCAGCGACCTTGCTCACCGGCATCGACTCGCCGGTAAGTGCCGCCTCGTCGCACTGCAACGCCTGCGCTTCCAGCAGCCGAACGTCGCCGGGCACAGACTGGCCAGCTTCGACCCGGATCACGTCTCCGGGAACGAGCTCCCGCGCCTCGATCTCGCGTGCTTCGCCCTTTCGGATCACTTCGGCATGCGGCACCTCGAGGTCGAGCAACGCCTCCATCGCGCGGCGCGCGCGAAGCTCGACAACGAAGCCCAGTACGGTGTTGATGAGCAGAACGCTGAGGATCGCCGCGGAGTCCAGCGGATCGCCCAGCAGGAAGGCCACCGCCGTTGCGGCGAAGAGTAGAAGAACCACGACGCTGCGAAGCTGGTCGACAAGAATCTTCCACGCGGAGGCTGGCTCGACGACGGATAGCGTGTTCGCGCCGAAACGCTCCAGACGCTCTTTCGCTTCGGCTTCTGAGATACCGGTCGACGTACTCTCGAGGCGTGCGAGCGCCTCTTCAGGCGTCAAGGCATGCCAGACTTCGGGCCGACTGTCACGGTCTTGATGTCGAAGTCGAACTACCAAGAGCGATCCACCCTGATCGCGCCCATTCGGGGACATCCTCCCCGAGGGTCGCGAATCGCATCGTCGGTGACTGGACTCGGCCCCTCGAGGCCGCTCGTTGTTGAAGGCAAGATCCAGGCGCTTGGAGATGTCGGTCGTCGGGTAGATCAGCGCCTGGCGCAGCCGCCCAGGCAGAAGGTGACTTTATTGCTCGCGGCACCGCGGCAACGGAGGAGTGTCGCGTTCACTTCCCACCTGGACAGCCCCGCAGGCCTCGGAGCTCCTCGACGCCGAACGGGTCAGTGATTCGACTGTGGGGCGTGTCTCCGCCCTCCGTTCTGGTTCGCGAGCCAGCGCCAATCTCCAACGAAAGATCACCTCGACGTTCGACCGCCGGTTGGACTTCTGCAGGCTCATTGTACGGGGAAGCTCGACCATTGGAGAACGTGCGCCGGAACCGTTCCGTTGTCGGGCAAATTTGGGGCGTCCGGGTCACGATGCAGAACCTTGGCCACGTTGTCCAATGTCCTGTTCTACGTGCAGAACCGCTAAGCCCTCGGCCCGCAGGCTGGACAAACGGGATGGAGCGGACCAACTGGCGGGGCGTTCCGGAGGTCCCATCCCCGGATCATGTGCCGTGCAGAATCAACGAAGGCCAGAAGTCGATTCCTCCAGTCTATCGGCTCGCTCGACCTGTTCATCAGCGTGTTCGCCCAACTCGTCGCAGCCCCCTTCCGGCCAATACTTCACACGATTACCATAGCCTCGACGGCGGCGGGTCGCCCGTCTCCCGCCGACACCTCAGACGCTCGATCCGGCGCGCCCGATTGGGCCGCGATCATTGTGCACCCCGCGCGTCCCGGAAATATGTCGCTTTCTTCCCAGTGGCCGCCGCCCGAAATGGTCGCGCGGCTCGTTGTTGCCGCACAGAGTGGATCGGGCTCCTCGGTGGACGGGCTCCTCTCCACTCTCCGCCCGGCACTCGTCGGGTACTTTTCGCGTCGCCTCTCCGACGATGACGAAGCCGAGGACCTCGCCCAAGCCGCTCTGATGCGAATCGCCCGCGCGCTACCGACGATCGAGCCGGACAGAGCCGACCGATTCATCGTCACGATCGCCGCCAACCTCGTGAGGACTGCTTACACGCAGACGGCGAAGAAGCAGCGTCGCTGGGCGCCCGTGGGGCTTGCGAATGCCACAGAATCGGCCACAGCGGCTGACCGCCATGTGGAGTATCGGGAGCTCGCCCGCGAAGTGCATCGGATCTGCGCCAGCGAACTTCCACCCGCGCTCAAGGAAGTCATGCTGGGTGTCCTGCGAGGCGAAACGCCGGTTGAGATCGCGCGGCGTCTCGAGATCAATCCCATCACCGTGAGGACCCGGCTCATGCGGGCGCGGGCGATCCTCCGCCGGGAGCTGCGAGCGTTCGTCGATCTCGACGATCCCGAAACGGACGGCCGCACCCAGTTGAGCGCGTGACCCTTCCCCTCCCTTGCGCTATAGCCGGATGGCCGCTGGCGTGCCGATCGCCGGCCGGGAGGCTTCGCTTTCCTCGATAGAACGCTCGCGCCAATCACCAAGTATGACGGAGGAGAACGAGAAGGCGTTCGGTCGTCCTGGAGCCTCCAGAGGCAAGGCGGGCTTCCCGAAGCTTCGCCTGGTGTCGTTGGTGGAGAACGGAACGC
>WHSP01000164.1 GCA_009380025.1 Gemmatimonas sp.
GATCCGGGAGGGTGCCCGGCGCCTCCATCGGGATCACCTCGACGTTCACGAAGGCATAGGTCCCCGACGTCGGAACAGCCTGTCCGCTGGCAGTGGCCACGGCCACCTGTGAGACCACCAGCGAGGGAAGGGCTCGGCGAAGAACCGTCGCGAAGTGCGACCGTAGCGATGAGAGGAGATGTAGCATGATTCCATTCGGGAGCAGGGTTCCCGGCAATGGGTCCAGAGTGATTCAGGATCCGTAGTCGCGCTACGGGCTCCGGACCAGAAGTCTCACGCGGGGGGACGCGGGGGGAATGCTCAGTTCAATCCCCGCGGCTCCGCGTGAGACCCATGGGATCCCGAGGCCTCCTCGCACGGCTCGGGCGGTAACTGACTTCCCGCCGCGTGTTGTATTGGAGTGAGTCCGCCCGCATACTGGCAGCTCGAACAGCTCCTCCCGAGAATCGAAGCAATATCTTCGTTGTACGTCACGCGAGTTGGGTCGATCCCGAAGTCCTCCGTCGCTCACCGCCCCAAGTTCAGACCCGCCATAGCGGCGGCGTCGGGGGGAAGCTCCTCCGTCCCTGTAGGATGTCCATTAAGTTGCAGGATGTACGAAACGATGTCCGCGTACTGCTGCTCCGGCAGAGCACCGGGCCGGTCGTAGGGCATCGCCGTGCGAATGAACTCGTAGAAGTCGGCGGCGGACTTGTTGGCCCAGGTTATGTCGAACAGACGGCCGGTGAACTCGTTGGGCGAATGACAACCCGCACAGGAGTCGTTGAACGCCTGTTCGCCTCGATCCGACTGAACCGACGTAAAGGCTCCGCCGCCGCCGGCTGCGGTCGCTTCTGGCGCCACTACACCGGTGCGCTGGGAAGTCGTCGCCCCGCCACAACCGACAGCAGCGAGGTTCAAGCCAACAACTGCAATCAATGCACGCGTGTCACGTCTAGTCATCCGTACTCCCTGTTTCTTCACGATAGGTTGTCGCGTTGCCTCGGACTGAGGACGTGACCACGTCCTGCCTGCAGACCGGGCAACCGGGGGACACAAGCGGGTCGACCGGGGGGCGCGACGGTCTCCAAACTGTTTCGACAGCGATCGGCACAACTTCGTCCATGCTCCTGTCTAATCCGCACTGAACTGCATGCCTGCCGGACAGCTTCCGCCTCGGGCCTCGCCCCTTATCCACGCCGCCAACGCCTGCCACTCACCGTCCGACTTTGAGGCCCATCGACGCCCGCCGTTGTGCATGAAGTCTCCCCCCGCTCCAACCGCCAGCGGGTGGTGAAGGAAGCGGCTCAATTCTGGATGCCCGGGCTCGATGAACTGAATCAGGGCTTCGTAACTCTGTCGGGACTCCTCCTCTGTCCACGTGGTCCTCCCTTCCGGCGGCCGCTGCCCGAATCCCATCCTGCCGCCGCCGCTGTGGCACTCGGCGCACGCGACAGCGTTGGAGATCGGGTTGACGAAGATGGGCTGCACACAACTCCGGAAGAACTCAAAGTCAGGTGCGACCGGCTCCGATACGACCACCGTCGTCGGAGCGCTCCGCACCCACTCGGCGATGATCTGCCACTCGGGATTGTCCTTGGACTCCCAGAACTTTCCGCCAGTGTGATCGGGAACCCCGCCCGCGTCCTCAGCGAGCGGTTTCCGGAGAAGTCGGCTATTGTCGGGGTCCTGCGGTGTCACCAGCCTCGACACCACCTGGAAGTTCAAGCGCGACTGAGCCTCGGTCCAGTAAGCTCGCGTTCCATCCACCTGAAGCGGCTGCAACTTCAACGGAGTTGTCGTCTGGAACGTATGGCAGCTGGCGCACGGCGCCTCACCGCCGACGAACCCCCCGCGGGGCCGTATGAAGATCGGCTCGATGTTCTCCCGATAGAACGCGAAGTCGAGCACCTGCGCCTGAGGTACCTCGAGCTGGCCGACCATCTCGGCTACCTGATCACCTCCGCTACCTGCACACCCAGCCAGCACTCCGGCCATCGCCAGAGCTGGTATCGCCCTCATCCCCCCCATTGTTCCCCTCCGTGAATCAGTCATTGTCACCTGCCGGACTATTCTCGGAAAACTCATCCCAACCGGCGGGGAACACCGCCGTGTAGATCCGCTTCGGCGCCTGCCCGACCGGTATACGTCGAACGATCTCGAGGTCCTTCACGTCGACGACGGCGGTCTCATTGTGACTCGCCACACCGATGTAGATGTGCCGACTGTCGGGAGCAGCTGTCAGCCACGCAGGATTGCCGACTTCTACGTGACCGATGTACTCGAGATCTGGTAGAGACCATCCATAGATCGATGCAGTGGCTCGGCTGGAAATCCAGAGAGCCGACTGGTCCGGCAGCACGACCGCTCCGTGGCTCGGCGCGTTCTGGATTCCGTCGGCGACCATCTCTGCGACGGGGCGAACTGGTGGTGTGATCTTCTCGACCAGCTCGCGCTTGTCCCAATCGATGACGTAGAAGCCATGCCATCCCGTGATCTGTGCGAAAATCCGTTTGGTGGAACCGTCCGGCCACGTCTCGAAGGTGAAGGGCCGCACGCCGCCATCGAGCTCGATCTCCCAGGCGACCTCATCCGTGCTGGTATCGATCACGGAGATCGTTGATGCCCCGATCATGCCCGCCGCGGCGAACTTCCCGTCCGGCGTGACGAAAGTATTGTGGACGCCGCCAGAAACGGGGACGTTCTTGATCACCTCGTTCGAATCCATGTCGATGACCTGGACCAGCGGTGCGCCACTGATCGCGACGTAGACCTTCCGCGCGAGGTCGCTACCGGAGAGGTTGTTCGGATTCGCTGCCAGCGGGATGCTCTTGACGATCTTCAGCGTGCGCGTGTCTACGACATCGACCGTCTGATCGTGCTCGTTCGTGATGTAGTAGTAGGTGCCGTCCGCGTGCAGGACTGCACCGTGATTGTGTGGAATACCTTCGATCACACCAGCCACTTCGTTCGTTGCGGGGTTGATTACGTGGACGATGTCCCCAGCCGAGTTCGTCTGTATGATCCGCGAGACACGATCACTCATGTCCCCCACCGTGTTGGTCCGGTATGTCTGAGCGGCGAGCGTGCTCGATACCGATAGCATCACTATCGAGAGGAGAGCCGCCCGTGGAAGACCGGTAATTGTCATCGAGACCTCCGTTTACGGTTCGGGATTGCAGGCGCCAACGGTCGAGTTCCCAGAAGAGTGATCACGGCACCGAGTAGAAGTGTGAGTGCCTCGCGGGTTGAACCGCTTGAACCCGGGACAGACAGACCCGAGGAGCACCCCGGCGACTACGCTGTCGCCTCCCTGATAGCTCTTTTGACGAGGTTGCGGGTCAGGGAGAGCTTGTACTGATTGAACCTGAGCGGCCTGGCACCGTCTGCCGCGACGGCTCCCGCCGCTTCGATCGTTTCATCGTCGAGGGCCCGACCGACAATGGTTTCTTCCACCCGGCGCATACGCAAAGGGCGCGGGGATACGCCACCCATAACGATGCGGGCATCCTGGATCAGACCCCCGGACAGCTCCAGCGCCGACGCCACGCTGGCGAGTGCGAAATCCCACGCCTGACGGTCGGCCACCTTCTCGAAGTAGAAGGTCTTCCCCGCCCAGCGTTCCGGGATCTGTACGGCCACCAGGATCTCGCCCGGATGGAGTACCGTCATCCGAGTGATGTCAGTGCCGGGTGTGATGAAGAAGTCAGCCGCGTCGACGATCCGTTCGCTGCGATGACTGGAGACGACCATGCGGGCATCGAGAGCCACGAGAGCCGGAGCCGTGTCGGACGGGCTCACCGCTACACATCGGTCCGCTTCGAAGATGCCGTGCTCGCGGTTGATGCTGGTGGGCGTGTTCGCATAGCAGGTGTTGCCGCCGGCGCGGTAGCATGGCCAGCCGCTGCGGTAGTACCAACAACGCGTATCCTGGGCCAGGTTGCCACCCAACGTGCCCTGGTTGCGGATCTGAGGAGTCGCGACCATGTCAGCCGCCTCGGCCAGCAGCCGATAGCGGCGGATCACTTCCGGGTGGGTCGCCACCTCCGTGATCGTGGTTCGCGCCCCGATCAGCAGACCCCCGTCATCCCCCTCGCTGATTCCACGCAGCTCCTCGAGACCGCCGAGGTCGACGACCACGCGGGGCTGCTTGGCGCGGTCCTTCAGCCAATCGAAGGTGTCCATGCCACCCGAGAGCACCCAGGCGTCGGAGCCGTATTCCCGTAACAGGGTGAGAGCGCCCTCGAGCTCCGTCGGCTGAAAGAGCTCGAAACTCCTCATCATGTCTCTGATGTTGCTCATGGCTGCGCACCTCCGGGGCACAGGTTCAGGTTACGCATGGGTTTGAAGGGGCCGGTGGCCCGTTCCGAACCCCTCGAGCATGCTCAGGATGATATCCGGGGTCAGAGGCCTACGCTGGGGAACACGACCACCGAGGGCGTCCGCTACGGCATCGATGAGGGCCCCGCCGCCGCCGCCTATCGTCGACTCCGCGACACCCTTAGCGCCTACCGGCGTCTGAGGGTCGGGAATGTCCAGGGCCGCCCAATCCATCGTGGTCGGCACATCCAGAATGGTCACCGGCTTGGCGGTGTAGAGACGGTGATTGGCGTTGATTCCCCACTGCGGATCGTACGCCCACTTTTCGAAGCGGACCACGCTCATCCCCCTCGTCCCGCCGCCGAGCAGCTGGCCCTGTAGTCCGCGAGGGTTCATAATCGTTCCGCAGTCGGCGACAGCGAGGTACTCCTTCACCTCGATCACCCCGGTCTCCCGGTCCAACTCGAGGTGGCAGAGACCGACCACGAACGAGTAGGTCGACCCGTCGCGTCCGTAATTGTCCTTCGCTACACCCATCAGGCCCTGACCCACGAGCAGCCGGGCGCCCGCAACCGTCATCGCGTCGATGTCTTCCGGCAGCTCGTGGCCGTCATATCGACCTCCTAGCTCGATGGCACGCTCGGCAGCTCGGCCGAGCGTCATTCCGGTCCCCGGACTGTCGAGCCGGTACACGCGCCCGGCATCGACCTCGTAGGAGTCGGCTGAACCACCCAGATCTCTGGCCGCGATCTCCTGAAGCTTGCGGCGTGCGTCCATCGCCGCCGCGTGATTGGCGCGCGTGTGAGCGTGAGTGGTTCGGGTGCCTCCCTGCCGTGAGCTCCATGGTGCTCCGCGACTGGTGTCTCCCCAGACCACGTCCACCTCCTCCCAGGGCTGACTCAGCACTTCGGCGGCGGCCCTGGCCGTGTCGATGACGGAGTGGCAGCCGAGGTTACCGATTCCCTGATGCACGGTAAGCCGCCCGTCCGGCCGAATCACGAGAAGACCGTCAAACTCGATGTCGCCTGCCCCGTAGGTCGTCAGGGCGGCGCCGATCCCGGTCACCTTTGAGCCGTTCGTCTGGCCGCTCAGCTGCTTCTTCTCCTCCCAGCGGAACAGCTCGCGCGCCCGGTCGATCGCCTCCGGAGCGAAGGAGCCCGTTATGTACGCCTCCTGAGGCCCGTAGGACGCCGCACCTCGCGGTGCGTTGATGCGCATCAGCTCCAGACGGTCGAGCCCGAGCTCGCGCGCGGCTCGTCCCATGAGCGGTTCCATCATGGTGACCATCGGGAAGCCGCCGGGCGCCTGCTGCGCGCCCCGTGGCGGGGTGTTGGTTGCTACCGTTATGCCCCGAAAGCGCATCGCCTCGGGTTGGTACTGGAGAGACGCGTAGTTCGCGAACGAGCTGTGGTCGCCCTGCGAGCGTATCGGCCCCGAATCCAGCACGAGGGACAGATCGATGCCCGCGATGCGGCCGTTGGACCGGAATCCCAGCCTCACGAATCCCTGGAGACCCGGGCGTGCGCGACCGAATGCGCTTTCCTCGTCACGGGTCACTCGCAGCATCACGGGCCGCCCACCGAGCTTCCTCGAGAGGAGTGCGGGAATCAGGTCCGTCGGAACTCCCTCGTTCTTGCTGCCGAATCCCCCGCCGCAATACTGGCTGATCAGAACGAAATCCTCTTCCTCGATCTGCATGTCTGCGGCTTTACGCCGCTTCATCTGTGCGATGCTCTGCGTCGAACAGTGCAGGTACAGCTTCCCGTTCTGCCAGTACGCCAGAGCACTGCGCGGCTCCAGCGGATGATGCGTCACCGACTGGTGATAGATGGGCTCCTCGATGATCAAGTCCGCAGCGGCGAACGCCGCGGCCAGATCGCCCTTCTCCCAACTAGAGGTGTACTCGGGATCGAGCGGCCATCCCCCGCGGTCGATCGCTTCCATGTCGGCAGGCGTCCACTTGAGATCTCTCAGCGACTGCCCGTCGTACACATTCCCTTCATCGCGTGCGTTTCGACCGCCGGGTCGGAGGCTCTCGAGTGGGTCGAGAACGAAAGGGAGGATTTCATAGTCGACCCGCAGCCTGTCTATCGCCTCGGCAGCCGCGTCCTCGTCGACTGCCGCAATGGCGGCGACGGGCTGGCCCTGGTAGAAGGGCTCATTAGTCAGGACTCTTTCGCCGGCCGACTCGATAACTCCCTGCCGCACCCCGTCGGTACTGACGATATCCAACTCGTCCGCAGTGAGAATTCCTAGAACGCCTTCCATGGCCAGAGCGGCGGTGGCATCGATCTGCCGCACTCGCGCCCGGGGCATCGGGCTCAGGAGGAGCTTCGCGAAAGCCATCCCCTCGACCCGAAAGTCCTCGGTGAACCTCGCCCGGCCCGTGACCTTCGCCTCCAGGTCCTTGAGCGGGAAATCCTTCCCGATTACTTTGTGGTTTTCGGACATCGTATTTCCTCCTCAAGCGTAAGCAGCTCGCCGAATACCCAGCGCGAAAGCACTCTTTGCAGACACCCCGGCAAGAGCCGGCGTGATGCTCGAACGCTATACCTGCGACTGGGTGTACTCGGCGGCTCGCATCGCCGAGTTCAGAATTTTGGTATAGTCGCCGCACCGACAGATGTTGCCGGACAGTAGCCGCGCCGCCTGCTCCCTCGTCGGGTTCGGGTTCACCCGGAGCATGCCTGTCATGGCCATGATAAAACCCGACGAGCAGAACGCGCACTGGAAGCCCATCTCGTCCACGACCGCCTGCTGTACGGGGTGAAGTTCCCCATTGCTGCCTGCCAGACCCTCGACGGTCGTCACTTCACGTCGGCGCACCTGGTGAGTGAGGATAGAGCAGGCGTAGTGGGGTACGCCGTCGATCAAGACGGTGCACGCACCGCATTCGGCGCGGTCGCACCCGAGCCGTGTACCAGTCAGGCCGAGTTTGTAGCGGAGCGTCATGGCGAGCGTCTCCTGCGGCAGTACATCGACTCGACGCTGCTGTCCGTTGACCGAGACCGTTATCAGCCTACTTACCGTGCCCGGCGAGGCCTGGGCACCGGCTGCGCCCCTGCTACGGAACATGTACGTCATCGAGGAGGCCGTGACACCCGTCGCGACGATGCCCTTGATGAAGGTACGGCGCGAGACGCCTGGCTCGAAGAGCTCTCTCATGGTCATCCTGCGATCCTCCTGTACGGGTGGTGTTCGCATCCCCTGGTATCGACGCTGCGAACCTCACAATGGGGCAAGTGGTTACTCGACCACGATCTTGCCGAGCATCGCATAATGATTGTTGCCACAGTAGACAGTGCAGTAATAATAGACTACGCTCGTATCTCCGAACGTGTGTACGACCTCTTCTGCTATACCAGGAGCAAGCGACAGATTCACGTCCGCAGCCTGGATCGCGAAGCCGTGATAGTCTTCGCTACTCAGCACCTTGAATGTCACGGTCGATCCGACGGGGACACGAATCTCTGAAGGCTCGAAGCCGCCTTCATACGCGTGGACGATCGCTTCGTAGTGCCCTGGATGAACTTCCCGAATTTCCCGGGGAGCTTCCGTAGCTCTCGATTCCCCGACCTCGTGCTGAAATGCTGTCTCGTCGCCAGTCGGGAGCACCAGCACGGCCAGCAACGCAAGGGCAGCCGCGGATATCGAGGTAAGCAGGATCTCGATAGGCCGCACGATCAGTCCGGCTCCCGGAGGGCGAAGGCCACCAGGGTCGTCCCCGAGGGGATGATCACATGCTGACGACCATCGAGCATGTGGGTCATCGCCGCGGCGCCCCAGACCGGAGAGCCGGTCTGATAGTGCCAGAGATTCTCTCCGGTTCGCGAGTCGAAGGCCATAAAATTGCCCTCGTGATCTCCGGCGAAGACGAGCCCTGAAGCCGTGCTCGTGACCCCCGCCATCGTCGGTGAGGCGTAGCGAAACTCCCACCTTCGCTCGCCTGTCATTACGTCTATGGCTCGCAGGGCGCCGTACCCCTGGTCTTGATCGATCCACACGACGCCGCCCATCGCGGTCTCCCCCAAAACGATCTCCGGCTCTTCGGGAACGAAGGTCGCGCAGGTCTCACGGGCGTTGACGAAGAACAATCCGACGGCAGGATCGAAGGAGGGCGGGTTGAAGTTCGTCGCGCCCCAGTTGTCTGGCAGGCAGCCGAGGCTCCCGTCGTCGTTCAGCACGATCGGCCGACCGTCCTCACCGATCTCCCGGGCCCAGGTCGTATCCGTGAACGGCTTTCCAAGGAGCAGCTCCCCCGTAGTGCGGTCGAGCACGTAGAAGAAGCCGTTTCGGTTCGCGACCATCACGACTTTTCGCAACTCCCCGTCGATCGTGAGCTCTGCGAGCACAGGCACGTGATTGGAGTCCCAATCGTGCAGATCGTGAGGAGTGAACTGGTAATGCCAGCGTAGAAGGCCGGTCTCTACGTCGAGGGCTACGATCGAGGCGGTATAGAGGTTATCTCCAAGACGCTTTTCGCCGAAGTAGTCGGGATTCGGGTTGCCCGTGCCCCAATAAATCAGACCGAGTTCGGGGTCGTAGCTTCCGGTCATCCAGGTCCCCCCGCCTCCCTGCGACAGCACCACCGGGTCGTCCGGCCATGTCTCGCTGCCCGGTTCACCGGCTTCGGGAACGGTGTACCAACGCCAGATGCGCTCGCCGGTCTCGGGATCGTACGCGTCGATGAATCCCCTCGTCGGGTACTCGCCACCCGAGATACCTATGATCACCTTACCGTCAACGACGAGCGGGGCGAGCGTCGCGGCGTATCCCATGCGGTGATCCGCCAGATCGATGTCCCACAAGACGTTGCCGGTCCTCCGATCGAGCGCGAGGAGATTCGCGTCGAGCGTCACCATGTAGAGGCGGTCCCCGAGGATTCCGAATCCGCGATTGACCGGAGCGCTCCTGCCGTAGCCCAGGTCGTCCGGGAGCTCCCGCTGATATTGCCAGAAAGGGCGACCGGACCGGGCGTCGAGCGCCCATGCGAAATTGTTGGAGCCGGTCACGTAGAGCACGCCGTCGAGCGCCAGGGGGGTCGTCTCGAATCCCCTGCCTCGAGTCATCGTGCCCGTCTGAAACGTCCAGACGGGGGCGAGGCGGTGCACGTTCTCGGGCGTGATCTGAGTCAGCGGACTGTTGCGCTGCCCGCTATAGTCTCCCGAAAACGTCAGCCAGCGCGTCGGATCGGAGAAGCCGTTCAACAGGTCGGCGTAGGTGACTGAGTTCTCGCCCAATCCTTCCGCCGTGGGAATGCCGGGGCCCGTCGTCGGGCTCAGTGCCCCATCCTG
>WHSP01000165.1 GCA_009380025.1 Gemmatimonas sp.
CGACCGAGGAGACGGAGGACATCGACCGGTAATGGAGTCGATTCGCAACGGGCCATCTAGCAAACCCAGCTCTTCCGCGGCATGGCGTCCTATATATGCCAGCAGCACATATCGAGCATATGCGAGCCACGGAGTGTTCATCGCGTCGGAGCTGATAGCTGACGAACACGTCTCCGCTCGGTCGTGTCGCCACGGTGGCTACGGCGTGCCCGAGCTGGTGCTACTTGGCGTTGAGTACCGCAGCAGCACGGCACCCGATACGAACGGCCGCACCTCTAGCAGCTCCAGCGCGGCGCGGGCCGAATCGAACAGCCGCGCGCCGTGGCCGATGACCACCGGGAAGACGAACAGCCGATACTCGTCGACCAGGTTCGCGGCGATCAGCGCGTGGACAAGTTGGATGCTGCCTGTCGCGACGATGTCGCGGCCTGGTGCCTCCTTCAACGCCTGGACCTCGTCGACGAGTCGACCCCGCAGCACTTTGGTGTTCTGCCAACCGGGGTCGTTCAACGTGCTTGAGACGACGTACTTGTCCACCGTGTTCAGGTACCTGGAGACGCCGGTCGGGTCGTTCGTCTGCTTCGGCCAGAAGTCACGGAAGGTCTCGAACGTGTGGCGGCCGACAAGCAATGCGTCGGCCTCCTCGCGGTGCTCAGTGTTCGCCGCTGTGATGTCCGACTGGTCGACGTTTTCGTTCAGCGGATCGAACCACCCCTCTGCCATGTCGATCACGCCGTCGAGTGTCATGTTCTCCGTGATCACAAGCTTCCGCACCGTTTGCTCCCCCTTGATTCTGACGCGCCTACGCAGCTCGGAGCGGTGCAAGATCGTCGGCCCCGGGCGGCTCAAGGCCGAGCCGCTCGAACGCGGCTTTGATCTCTTTTTCTGCCACGTATCCCGGCGAGATCACCTCGATTCCGATCGGTGTCTCAGCAAACGTGTCCGGGTGGACACGTTGAGGCATCCGCGGAATTTGCGCCAGAGTTTCTCCACCCGCTTCCGCCAGACTCAGAGCGTCGGACAGCTTCCCTCAAATACGGGGACGTTGGGAAGCCTGCACCGTCAACTTCGGCGGGCACCTTGTCTTCGGGCGCGCGAAAGGCGATATTGGCTTCCGCATATCGTATTCAATAACCGGATATTCAGAGAGCGGCAATTGGCCTCCCAACCCTGGCCCACGATCACCACGCAGACCCTCTCGGATCAGGTCTATACGGCGATCCGCAAGCGGATTCTGGACGGGGAAATCGGTCCCGGGCAGTTCGTTCGTGAGCACGAGTTGAGTGAGGCCATGGGGGTGAGCCGGACGCCGGTCCGAGAGGCGTTGGGTCGACTTGCCTCCGAGGGTTTCCTGGAGCGCATTCCGCACCGCGGCTTCCGCGTACCGCAGGAGGCGTTGTCGCGGGTGATCGAATGCTATCCGGTCGTCTCGGCATTGGAGCTGTTGGCGGCTCGCCTCGCCTTTCCCCAGGTCACCCAGAAGGACTTGGAGGAGCTCAGGCGGATCAACGCCGCGCTCCGGGAGGCTACCGAGAAGGGAGAAGTCGATGCGGCAATCGACCTGGACAACAAGTTCCATCGACTGATCGCTGATCGTAGCGGAAACCAGCTCCTGACCGAGATGCTCGAGTCGATGCGGACGTCGATCCGGCGGCTCGAGACGTGGTACTACTCGTACCGGCACCACACCGAGAAATCCATTCTCGAGCACGAGGCGCTGATCAAGGCGCTCGAAACCGGCGAGCTGCGTTTGGCGATGTCCATCTTCGAGCGCAACATGGCGAGCACCCTTTCGATCCTGCTCGGGGAGGCCGCGAAAAACGTCGGCTTCGCCGACTCCGAAGGGATCCTCTTCGGGGGTCTCGACGTCGCGGGCATCCGACAAGACGAGGTGGTTCCCTCGGCGAATGCCGCGCGACCACCAGATCGGTCGCGCACCGGGTGACCTCCCATCCGCCGCATCGGATCCCACAGTTTTCCGCATTGTATACTATCCCCCACTCCCCTTCGTTCGCTGCCGACCACCCCGTTCTCCAACGGCGGGGAAGCATCCTATTTCCCATCCCCAACAAGTAGCTCTTTCGTCCTAGGTTTCACGGGCGTTGGAGTCCAGCGATTAGGCTGGTATCCCGACCATGGTGGTTTCTCTTGCCGCACCAACGGCCTGGTCCGGGGTCCAAGGTAGGCTTTTGGTCCGGCAGTGTTGCATACAAGAATCACCGGTGATTGTATGCGATATACTTGACCGCGCCTGCGATGCCTATTATCGTGCCCCTCAGGTGATCTGAATCCGCGTCGGGAAGCCTACACCGTAAGCCGATCTTTCGTGTCGGCCCTTCGAGATTGGAGCCCCGCGCCGGAGAGCCCTCCTTCAAGGCACGACGACGAAAATGTTGAGCGATTTCACAACCCTGACGTTCGACTGTTACGGCACGCTGATCGACTGGGAGAAGGGAATTCTGGGCGAACTCCGACCGTGGGCGATCCGGCACGGCGTGATTGCAACGGACGAGACGCTGCTCGATGTGTTTGCGGGGATCGAAAGCGTGTGCCAGCAGGAGTCGCCGACGGCGCGGTACCCGCAGATTCTCGAGGAGGTGCTGGGCCGCATCGCGCGCCGGTACTCGGTGGAGCTGGATGAAGGCGAGGGGGCGGAGTTTGGTCGCTCCGTGGGGCGGTGGCCGGCCTTCCCCGACAGTGCCGAGGCGCTGCGGTACCTGCGAGGACGCTACAAGCTGGTGATTCTCTCGAACGTGGACCGTGAGTCCTTCGCGATGAGCGAAGAGCGGCTGGGCGTGACGTTCGACCGGGTCATCACGGCGCAGGACGTCGGGTCGTACAAGCCGGACATTCGCAACTTCAAGTACTTGCTGGACGATCTCGGACAGAGCCTGCAGGTGCGGCCCGAGCAGATCCTGCACACCGCCCAGAGTCTCTATCACGACATCGTTCCCGCACAGTCGCTGGGTCTGCGCACGATGTGGATCAACCGCCGGCGAGGAAAGGACGGGTGGGGTGCGACGCCCAAGCCCGACGGTTCAGCGGAGGAGAGCACGCCGGATTGGGAGGTTGGGAACATGGCGGAGTTCGCGGCGCTGCACCGGTCGCAGACGGTGCGGACGATGACCTGAGCGATGCGGGCGAGACCGGTCCGAGTGGAAGTCAGTACGAAGCGAACACCTAAGGGCACCAACGCCGAACACATCGCATGAAGCCAACTCCGACTCACGATCTGTCGCGCATCGCGCCCGCATGGCCACGAACCGTTGCGGGGACGATCATCGCCGACCGCGGGGTAGGGTCGCGACTCTATACGAAGGATGGGCGTGAATTCCTCGACTTCACCAGCGGAATCGGTGTGACCAACACGGGTCACGCGCATCCCGCAGTGGTGAGGGCGATCCAGGAGCAGGCGAGTCGAATCGTTCACGCTCAGACGAACATCATGTACAACGAGGCGTTGATCCGCCTCGCCAATCAGCTGGGTGAGCTGATGCCGGACAGGCTCGACAGCTTCTTCTTCGCCAATTCCGGAGCCGAAGCCGTAGAGGGTGCGGTGAAGGCAGCGAAGCAGGCGACCGGGCGCACCAACGTGATCGTGTTCCAGGGTTCGTTTCACGGCAGGACTCATCTGACGATGAGCATGACGGCCTCGAAGACGATGTTTCGCGCCGGATACCAGCCCCTCGTACCGGGGGTCGTCGTCGCTCCCTACCCGTACACGTACCGGTACGGCTGGGACGCGAAAACGACGACGGAGTTCTGCATCGCGGAGCTCGAGTTGATCCTGACGAGTCAGAGTGCCCCGTCGGAGACAGCCGCGATCGTGCTCGAGCCGGTCCTCGGCGAGGGCGGGTATGTCGTTCCACCAATGGGGTTTCTTCGCGAGTTGCGCGAGCTCTGTGACCGTCATGGAATCTTGATGGTGGTAGATGAGATTCAGACCGGGTTCGGGCGGACCGGGCGCTGGTTCGCGTTCGAGCATGCGCAGGTCGTCCCGGACATCGTCGTCATGGGGAAGGGAATGAGCTCGGGGATGCCGATCTCCGCGATCGCCGGGCGCCGTGAGCTGTGGGACCTTCAAGCACCGGGTAGCCATGGCGGGACGTTCGGCGGGAACGCCGTCGCTTGCGCGGCCGCGAGCGCGACGATCCAGGTCATCCAGGACGAGCATCTCGTGGACAATGCCGCCGTGTTGGGCGCGCACCTGCTGAGCGGATTGGAGGTGCTCCAGGGTGTGCACCCGGAGATGGGGGATGTCCGAGGTCTGGGGATGATGATCGGCGTGGAGTTCACCGCGGCCGATGGCTCGCCGTGGACGAAGCGAGCGAAGGCCGTTGCCAAGCATTGTTTCGACCGCGGGCTGCTCCTTCTGATGTGCGGGACGAACGGGAACGTCGTCCGATGGATTCCGCCGCTGACGGCGAGCCGTGGGGAAGTGGACGAGGCACTTCACATCTTCGAGGCGGCGCTCTCGGCTGCAGAGGAGGACTTCGGTCAGGCCGAGACCGCCCTGGCGGGGGTGCGAATGTGAGCGGGAGACGGTTCGTGAGCGGCCCTGAGGCTTATCCGACCCCGACGCGTCACCGTATCGCGGTGCTCCTCGGGGACGGGCCCGCCGGGCAAGCGTAGGACGGTTTGGTCAGGCGAGGTGCCCTCAGGGGTTCCTCGCACACGGTCCCCGAAGCTCCTGAAGCATCTCCGTGCCGGGCTTCTTTCCCTTCAACACGGTACTCCCGCATTTGGCCTGCGGTCTCGAGCAGGCCCGCGGGGAAACCTGACGATAGCGATGCCATGAGCCGAATCGAGCACGGCGTGAACCCCCAACCAGCCAGCCGGAGGCGTGAAATGAAGGGCAGCGATCGGGCGCTGGGAATGAACCGGAAGATCACTCGCCGCGACTTCTTGAGCGGGCTCGGAGCGGCTGCCGGCGGTGCGTTTCTCGGTGGGTCAGGCATCGGCGGGGGCGCGGTCCGCGAAGCGTATGCGGCGCCGTTGCCGGATAGTCACTATCCGCCGTTGCTGACGGGCATGCGTGGGTCGCACCCGGGATCGTTCGAGGCGGCGCACGCCAACCTGCGGGCACCTCGGCAGTTCGGTGCCCACAAGCCCACGTTCCAGCCGGACGCGCCAGCCATCGTCGGGCTCCAGAGCCCTTCCGGGGTCCTCCACCATACGACGATGGTTCGTGAGCTCCTCGGCGGCACGCCGATGCCGCCGGGGATGGTCCTCCGAGATCAGCTCGCACTTGTGCGCGAGGCCATGCTTCGAACGACCTTCGAAGACTTCGAGCGCCGCATCCGCGAGCAGATGCTCAGGGTTCTCGGGCCCGGCGGATTCGACCCTGCCCGCGATATCCAGGCAATCACGATCAACCGGTGGCCGCACGGCTTCGCGATGGGCACCAACTCGCTCTTCGACCCGGCCGAGTGGTCCGGCGACTACCACCCGAACACCCGGGCCCGAAAGCCCTTCGGACGCATCACCATCGCGAATTCCGACTCCGCCGGCCTGAGCCTCGCCCAGGCTGCTATGGGCGAGGGCCATCGCGCCGTATCCGAGCTGATTCCCCGCAACTACGGCTACTTCAATGCGATCTGAGTCTCGAACCCAATGACCTCCATCGTGTCACGCGTCTTTGGACACCTCGCGGCGCACGACACGGTCCCGATGCGCGCGGAAACTCCATAGGTCAGGCTCGCCCGAAATCGAGGCGACGCAACAACCCGCTGATCTTCGTCGACGGTGTGCAGCCGCCACGACGCTGTACGGAACCGAAGCGGCGGCTGGCGTCATCCAGATCTTCACGAAGCGGGGGACCGCGGGAGGTGAGCCGGTCTGGGACGCAACGATCGAACAGGGGTTCAGCGACCCCAACGAGTACGGAATCCCGGAGACCCTCCGTGGAACGCCGACCAGCGACTTTCCGCAGGCGATCAGCGAAGCGGGTGGGAACGTCGACTACATGTTCCACGATCCCTGGCTCCGGCACGGATATCAGCAGCGCTACGGGCTTTCGGTGCGTGGCAACACCAACCCGATCTCCTACTCGGTCTCCGGTCAGTTCGAGGATCTGGAGAACATGTTCGTCGATTCCGGCGCCCGGAACTACTCCCTGCACAGCAACACGAGCCTTCAGGTCACCGACGAGCTCAACTTCGACCTGATGACGCTCTATTCGAATCGCAACATCTCGAGCATCGCCTGTGGGAACAACGTGCAGGGCGTCTGCATGAACGCGCCGCGTGCACCTACCAACTACATCGGTAGCGGAACGTTCGAGGAGCTCGACAAGCTGGTGTCCCTGAGAGACGACGTGAACGAGATCAACCGTCTCATCACCGGCGCGACCGTTCGATATCAGCCGCTCGAGAACCTCAACGCCAGGGTCGCCGTCGGGTACGATCGAGCCGGCTCCACCGGTCGGATCACGGCCGACTATGGCCACCCTTCGGCGCCGTTGGGATACATCGCTCTGAACCAGACCCTCGAGGAGCTGACGACGATCGACCTCGCAACGACCTACAACCTTCGTCTGGGCTCCAATTTCTCGACCGATGTCTCCAGTGGATTTCAGTTCATCACACGGCAGAACAGCTGGACGGAGGGATACGCGCAGGACTTCCCGGGTCCTGGCGAGATGACCTTGAGTGGCGGAGCGATCAGCCAGTCGCGCGAGACCCGGTCGAAAGTCGTCACTGGCGGGTTCTTCGGTCAGATGTTGTTCGGGTACCTCGACCGGTTCTTCCTGACGACGGGAGTCCGCCTGGACGGCAACAGCGCTTTCGGTCAGGAGTTCGGGTGGGCGGCCTATCCGAAGGTGAGCGCTTCGTGGATCGTTTCCGATGAGGGATTCTGGCCACAGGCCTTCGGCGACCTGAAGCTGCGGGCCGCATGGGGAACTGCCGGGCGAGCACCGGGAGCCTTCGACGCCGTTCGAACCTGGTCAGCCGTGCCGTGGGGGAGCCAGTCGTCGTTCATCCCCGAAAACGTTGGGAATCCTGAACTCGGTCCAGAGACGACTGCCGAGACCGAGGTAGGCTTCGAGCTCTCGACGCTCGAGGGCCGATTGAACCTCGACTTCACGTACTATCGGCAGATCACTTCCGACGCCCTGGTGCCGGTCCGACAGATCCCGACGAACGGGACTGGGGTGCCCAGCTCGAGAACGTGGGCAAGTTCCGCAATACGGGAATCGAGGTGACGGTGGATGCACAGGTGCTCGAATCCCAGGAGTGGGGGTGGGATTTGGGCCTCTCGGCATCGACGAATCACAGCAAGGTCCTCGATCTGGGGGGCGCCGCACCGCTCAGCACAGGCCTCAACACCTACATTGTCGAAGGCTATCCGATCCCAGTCGTCCAGGGGACTCTCTTCCACAACCCGGACGGCCTCGGCGAACCAGAAGTGACGGCCGGTCACTACTTCGGGCCAAACGTCCCGACTCTTATGCTCACTCCTTCGACCAGCCTGCGTCTCCCCGGGAATCTCTTCCTGACCGCTCGCGGCGAGTACCAGGGCGGCCACTATCTTCGCGACAGCGCCGGACGGTGGGCGATCTCGACGGGCGCCCCTTATCCCCTCTGTTGGGACGCCTTCGCCCTGATCGAACAGGGCGGGGAGGACGAGCTGACACAGCGGGAGCAGATGTCGTGCATCCTGTCCAACCTCGACAACGGTCACTTCATCTATCCGATGGATTTCTTCAAGCTGCGGGAAGTTTCACTGCGGATCCCGATGAACTTCCTCCCGCGAACGGACAATGCCTCGCTGACGCTGTCCGGCACGAACCTCTGGCGATGGCTCAACGACGACTTCCTCAACTATGACCCGGAGTCGGCGAGTGGCGTAACCGGAGCTCACAGCTTCTACAATGGCCTGTACGAGAACCCGGCTCCGCCGAAGTACTTCTCCGCCACGCTACGAGCGCAGTTCTGATGGTGGGTATCGAAGTCCCGGAAGCGTTGAAGAAGTCTAAGCCGCCTGTGGAGATGACAATGAATACACGATCGATGAACACCGCTTCATTGCGGTTGAAGAGGCATCACCGGCGAGGAATCGCGGTGCTCGGGTTGCTGGTCCTGTCGGTACTGCCGGCCTGTGACTTCGAAGTCACCAACCCCGGTCCGGTTGCAGACGAGTTCCTCGACAACCCGGCTGCTAATGAGGCCGTCGTAAACGGGATCGCCCATGAGTTGAACGCTGCCGTCAACTGGATCGCGCTCGACGTAGCGGTGCGAACCCGTGAGCTGCATCCGACATCGGCCAACGACTTCCTCGGAATCACCATTTCCGCACACGAGGGGACATTTAATCTCGATCATCTGAACGATCCCTGGGAGCTCGGCCACCGGGCCCGTTGGATCGGCGAAGACGCGATCCGGAGGTTCCAGGAGGCGATCCCGGCCGATGTCTATGGGAGTACCGCGGCGGTGGCTCGGGCGAACCTCTGGACAGGGTATGCGAATCGTCTTCTGGGCGGGTACTTCTGCGAGACCGTGATCGATGGAGGATCCCCGCAGCCTGGTTCCGTCCATCTCGAGCTGGCCGAGGCGCAGTTCACTGAAGCGATCGAAGTCGCCGAGGCAGCAGGTGTGAGCGACGTGGCAACGGCAGCGCGGGCTGCTCGCGCGTCGGTACGCGTCGACCTGGGGGATTGGAGTGGCGCGCGGGCCGATGCGGCCGCCGTTCCCACCGATTTCTCGTTCCTGCTACCATTCTACGATACTAGCGGGAGCGACTTCTACAACGCCTTTTACTACATCGGAACGGCCGGCGAGCCGTATAACACGCTCTCGGTCTGGAACACCTTCTATGAGGGGTACTACGATGAGACGGGTGATCCCCGAACCCTGTGGGACACTGTACCGGACGAGCCCTACGGCTCGGGTGGCCTGGACCCGTGGGGAGCCGTGCCGTGGTGGCCGCAGGGGAAGCACAGCTCCGCGGGCTCGCCGATCGAGATGTCGAGTGGGGAAGAGATGCGGCTCATCGAAGCCGAAGCGATGCTCCTCGATGGCGACATCGACGGAGCCATGGCGATGATCAACTCGCTTCGGGTGCGGGCTGGAGTCGATGCCTGGCCTGCTCCGGCCACTCTCGCCGAAGCCTGGCAGCGGCTGAAGACGGAGCGCGGCATCGAGTTGTGGCTGGAGGGTCGGCGGCTCGCGGACCAGCGTCGCTGGGAGGAGAACGATGCGCCGGGCGAGCTCAGTCCATACGAGCTCGGGCTCACCAACGATGGACCCGGTCTGCTCGACGCTGTACTCTGCCTGCCAATCGCGACCAGCGAGCGCGAGACGAATCCAAACGTCTCCTGAGTCTGGTCGGGAGGCGGACTCGCTGCCGCCTTTCACGATGGCAATGCTTTTCTGGCATCCCCCAGCCGTCATTCGCGCGGCCGCGGGAATCGCAGGACTCGGCAGCCCACGGAGCAGCTGGATTCCCGCCTTCGCGGGCATCTGAGGTGGTCTGTCAAGGGGTGACGAGGGG